>NC_009767.1:1616666-1940000 GCF_000017805.1 Roseiflexus castenholzii DSM 13941
GGCGAATCGGATGCGGCTCTGCTCTTCGCGGTTGAATAACTGCGTCACCAGGATGCCGCTGATCTGCTCGTTCAAAAAGGCGTTGATGCGCGCAATGCGCTGCCGGACGCGCCGGTAGACGCCGCGCATGATGCGCTGAAATATACTCGATGCCAGCATGACTGCGGGAAACATGATGAAACTGATCAATGCCAGCCGCCAGTTCAGCAGCAGCATCGTAATGACGATGAACAACAGGCGCACCAGATCGCCCAGCAGCGCCACCGTTCCCTGGGTGATGAACTCATTAAGCGCATCGACATCGTTCGTCAGGCGGGTGATCAGCCGCCCGACGGGGTTGCGGTCGAAGAATGCCAGGCTCATGCGCTGGATATGGCTGAAGATGCGGGTGCGGATATCGACCATCACCTGCTGCCCGACCAACTGTACGATATACGTCTGACCATAACGAAACCCGAAAGCAGCCAGCAGCGCAGCGGCGTACAACCCGAAGAGCGGCAGAATGCCCGCCGGATCGCGCGCCGCAATCGGACCGTCGATTGCCTGCTTGACGAGGAATGGCGGTGCAAGTTCTACGGCTGCCCCGCCGAACATCAGTGCTGTCGCCAGCGCGACTCGCCGCCAGTAGGGCGCGATGAACACCCCCAGGCGGCGCACCAGCGCCGCATCGTAGGCTTTCCCTAAAATCTCGTCATCATCGAATGGTGTGCGAGCCATGCCCGGTCTCCTGCCCATGATCCACGAAGGGTCGAAGGAATACGAAGGCGCCGGGTGCGTCCGGCGGTGCGATTGTTCTGCGTCGGTGCGCTATGCCTGGTCGCCTGCCCTTGATCCACGAATACCAATGACGATTGACGACGCCGCATGCGTGTCATTCCGCGCGCAGCGACTTGTCATTCCGCGCGCAGCGAGGAATCTCAGCGGGTCGCGCACGACCCCTCGCTTTGCTCGGGGTGACCATGCCGAATGTTCACAGGTAATTGGTAGAAGGGCGCAACGGAACACGAAGGTCATGAGATACGGCGGCGCGCCGGTGCATTGCACGGCGCTACTCTTCCTCCAACTCGGCGCGCAGCAACTCGCGACGGTACATATCGGCGTACCGTCCGCCGCGTTCAACCAATTCGCGGTGCGTGCCACGCTCGATGATTTCACCATTGTGCAGCACGATGATCTGATCGGCGTCTTTCACCGTCGCGATGCGCTGTGCAATAATCATGCTGGTGCGCCCCTTCATCATCGCGCGCAGGCTGGCAAGAATCTCGGCGGCAGTGTGGGTATCGACACTCGAAAGCGCATCGTCGAGAATCAAGATTGCCGGGTCGCGCAGGATGGCGCGGGCAATGGCAGTGCGTTGCTTCTGCCCGCCGGACAGCGTCACGCCACGCTCGCCGATCAGGGTGTCGATCCCGTCGGGAAACTGCTCCACATCATTGATCAGCCGCGAAACGGCGAGGGCGTGGATGATCTGATCCTCCGTCGCGTCCGGTCTGCCGAAGGTCACATTTTCGCGGATGGGCACGCTGAACAGGAACGTATCCTGCGGCACATAGCCGATGCCGCGGCGCAGCGCATCGAGGGGCAGGGTGCGCACATCATACCCGTCAACCAGCACCTGCCCCTCGTCCGGGTCGCGCACCCGCGCCAGCAGGTTGACCAGGGTCGTCTTACCGGCGCCGGTTGCGCCGACGATCCCCAGCGACCCCCCTTGCGGAATGCGGAACGAAATATGGCGCAGCACCCATTCCGGCGCACCGGAGGCGGCTGGCTTTCCGGACGTCGAAGGCGCATTCGCGTGATGCCCGGATGCGTTGCCATTCGTATGTTGGCTGTGCGCGAAGCGCAACCCGACATTGCGAAACTCGACCTCTCCCCGCACCACGAAATCGCGCGGCGCATCGGGCGGCGAGGCTATGGCAGAACGGCGTTGAAGCACCTCGCCAATGCGCACCAGCGATGCCGCACCCTGCTGATAGAGGTCCACCGTCCACCCAAGAGCGATAACGGGCCATGCGAGTTGTGCCAGGTAGGCGTTAAACAACACCAGTTCACCAACGGTCATCTCGCCGGCTGCAACCATGCGCCCGCCGATGAGCAGCACAAAAGCGCCGATTGTCCCCAGCATCAACCCAATGATGGGCCAGAGCATGCCGCTGAGCAGCACATAGCGCAGATTGAGCGCGCGGTAGCGTTCATTGGCTTGCCGAAACACCCTGATCTCAGCATCTTCCTGGGCATATGCCTTGATCGTGCGGATGCCGCTGAAATTCTCCTGAGCGCGGGTTGAGATCTCACCGAACTGATCCTGCACCTTGCGGAAGATCGCGCGCATACGTCCGCCGATGACGACGAACAGCACTGCCGCCATCGGCAGGAGCAGCACGACGATTGCGGCCAGCGCCGGATTCGTGAGAAACATCAGCGTCGCGGCGGTCAGCAGCAGCAGCGTCGAACCAAGCAGGTTGCTGATGCCAGGACCAAGGAACATACGCACTGCCGAGAGATCGTTCGTCACCCGCGTCATGAGGTCGCCGGTGTGCATTGTGGTGAAGAATCCCTGATCGAGCGTTAACAATCGGGCGAATAGCGCTTCGCGCATATCGAAATCGATCAGGTGCGACGTGCCGATGATCTGAGTGCGCTGTCCATAGCGCAACAATCCTTCCACGAGCGCAGCGAGCAACAGCAATCCGCCGTACTGGAGCAACCGCTCGATCACAACGCCGCGCGTATTCAGGTCATCGACGGCAAAGCGCACGATCTGCGGAATCATCGCGGCGACGGCGGTGGCTGCCATGGCGCACAGCGCGCCGATCAGCAACCGGCGACGGTAGCGCCGCACAAAGGGCCAGAGGCGATGGAATTGATCCACGGGTGCTCTCTCCAAAGATTCATAAGCGTCGCCGGATGTCACCCTGCGACGCAGTTCAGTAAGTATAGCAGGAATCGTAGCATTGTGGGTTGGTAAAGTGGCTTTGTGCTACGCTGCGGAGATGACCTCATACTGCGCCCCCTGGCATACGCTCACAACCTGATGAATGGTGCAGGCGTGTGTGGGCGTCTTACACGCGCGCGAATGGCAGGCCCATCAGGAAACTTCTCGGACCTGCGCTCGGATTTCGACCGGAGGGACGACCTCTGCGGTGCGTGTCAGATGAGTGGCGAATTTATCCCCCACGCTCCTGCCCCTCCTCCCCTGGCACATCCGCAGGTGGCGCATCGGCAGGCGATGGAGCAGGCGAGGTATCCGCCGACGGTGGAGCAGGCGAGGCGTCGGCAGGAGGCATCTCTGGCGGAGACTGAGGCTGAGCAGCCTGTTCGAGCGGATCGCGCCCCATCCAGAGGAAGGTGACATCGACAACGGCGCGGTCGCCCTTGATGCCGAAATCGTCCCACCAGATGCCATCGGCAATATCGATGGCTGTAGGGAAGCGCACCCGCCCATGCTGGGCGCGACCGTTGTTGTGCCCATCGAAGAAGGCGGCATGATCCTGGGGCCATCCCTGGCGCAGATCGCTGAAATATCGCTTTTCCTGCGGGTCCCAGTAATTGTCGCGCGTATTCCACGGTCCGACGTCGTACACCGGCGCGACGACGCTCCGACCGTTGTGGGTGATGCGCACCATGTATTCGCTGCCGCCGCGACTGGAGAGGACACACACGCACGGCAGCGCCACAAAGCGGTCACGTTTGACGATCCGATGTCCGTTGGCGGTGCGCCTGCCTACCAGCCCCAGGCGTGTGGCGTGGACGGTAAACGTTGGCGCGACCGGCGGCGGCTCGTTCTCGAAAGCGGCGAACGACGGCGCCGAATGCTCCGGCGTGAGCCGCAGGGATCGGAGCAATGGCGTGTCGCCGGTTGCCAGTAGACGCACGCGATATTGAGCAAAGCGCGCCGGTTGGTCAAACCGTGCAGTTGCGCCTGGCGCCAGATCGATGACCCATGGAGTCCAGCGCGCGTCATCGGCGCTGGCGCGCACATCGAGCGCCACCTGCGCGCCGCGTGGGACGCGAGTCTCATACGCAACGCGCAGGGTATCGAACACATGGGGATATGCGATTGCGTCGCTGATGAAACTGCCGAAGCGTCCAGCGCCGCCAAATGCCACCGGTGCGGGAGGCGCATCGGTGGCGAGCGCAAAACCGTCGCCGGGCGTGACGATAATGCCATCAGCGATGCCAGCCGGTTGCGGCGCGGCATAGGCAGGCAGCCCCGCAAGGCATGCGATCAGCAGCGCAAACGCGGCAACATCCCTGACCGGACGATGGACGACTCGGTGCATGCAGCCTCGTGGCTTTCCAATATTTCTAACCGGACTGGGGCGGATTATACCATACGTCCGCAAGCGGCATGCAACCGCCGCTTCACCGCGCCAGCCACCCGCCATCGACGACGAGTACGTGCCCATGCACGTAGTCGCTGGCGGATGACGCCAGAAAGATTGCCGCCCCTGCCAGATCGGCGGGAACGCCCCAGCGCCCGGCGGGAATGCGTTCGAGAATCTGACGGGATCGTTCAGGATCATCGCGCAGCGCCTGTGTGTTGTCGGTGACCATGTAGCCCGGGGCAATGGCATTGACATTCACCCCCAGATGCGCCCACTCATTGGCAAGCGCCTTTGTCAGGCCGGCGACGGCGTGCTTGGCAGCGGCGTAGGCGGGCACGCGAATGCCTCCCTGGAAAGCGAGCAGGGATGCGACATTGATGATCTTTCCGTGACCCTGGGCGATCATTGGACGACCAGCCGCCTGGCAGAGCGCCCATACTGCATCGAGGTTCACGTCGAGCACCGCGCGCCAATCGTTCCATCCATAATCAACAGCCGGGGCGCGCCGGATAATCCCGGCATTGTTAACGAGAATATCGAGCCGTCCAAGGCGCGTGATGGTTTCGCTCACCACCCCCTCGACCGGCGCCGTGCTGCTCAGATCGGCGGTCAGTGCAACGCTGCGTCGTCCGGTTGCGGCGATGGCATCGAGGGTAGCGACAGCATTCCCCAAACGCGAGACAACCGCCACGTCTGCGCCAGCCTGCGCGAGTGCGATGGCAATTCCCTGCCCCAACCCCTTATCGCCGCCGGTGACCAATGCCACGCGACCGTCGAGACGAAAAAGATCGAGCGCGCTGCTCATCGTGATCGCTCCGCCTGTTTGATCAGCGGCGCAGCCTTCTGCACCCAGGCGAGCGCCGGGTCGAACGCGACTGCCTGAGTACGCCCTGTGCCTGCAAGAAACCAGAGAAAATAATTCGTATATCCCGGCGCACTACAGGTGGTATGGTAGCCGTGCGGCGCCATGAAGATCGTCGAGTCGCTGATGGTGTAGGTCTGGTCGTAGCCGCGTTCAGGACTGTAATGACGGCACAACCCGAATCCTTCGGGAGGATTCACACGGAAGTAGTACATCTCCTCGTGGTGCGCCTCGTAGGGCAGGTTATCGACCTCGTGCTTGTGCGGCGGGTAGGTGCTCCAGTTGCCCGATGGCACGAACGTCTCGCCGACCAGCAGCCTCGCGGCAGGCAGTTCCGGTTGGCTGCTGGTCGTCAAAATGTTGGAGAGCGTGCGGCTGAAGTTCGCCGCGCCGGCATCGACCTGCACCACCATATCCGGCGTGATCACATACGGATCGGTCGCCAGGTCCGACGGCGCCGAGCAGAGTCCGGCGTCGAGCGTTCCATGCGCTGTGATCGTGTAGGCGCTACCTGCGGGCATGTAGACGGCGTATGGCTTTCCGGCGAATGGATTGGGACGCGCGCCAATCCGGGCAAACGTCTTCCCGGCAACCTGCACCGTACCGCGTCCGCCAAAAATGACGAGCGCCACTTCACGTCCGCCGGTCTCACCGGCGAAACTGGCGCCGTCAGGAAGGATAAGCCGGGCAAAATCGAGCAGAGTGCAGGGATTGACATCCAGCGTGTTGAGACCGGGATCGCTGCCGACACGGGTGAAAAAGGCGGTCATACGTTTACTCCTTTGGGTCTACGATGCCTCTCTGGCGTCACAGCATATCCAGGAGGAGAGAACATGCGCAGGCAAACTATATCACAGAGTGCAGCGCCATCTTTCGATAGCGTCTGCACAGTGTGTTGATGGGTGATGCAGTCTGTCGGAATAGACTAGACAAAAGGATGTCATGTCGCGCATCTGGCAACCGCGCGAGTCAAAAAGCAGGTTGAGCGAGGTTGTCGAAGAGGCGCTCTGCAATGGTCCTTGGTTACACGCCACGTCAGAGACTTTGCCGGCGTCGGCATATCGGTCATCAATTCCAGGGAGGAGGCTGAAGTTTCGCGCCGGGTGTGCGGGCGTCCCGCCCACGAGTCAATCCCTGGGACATCGTCCACTCGCATTGGCTGAGCCTGTCGAAGCCGACGCCGAATGATAGCGGTTGCAGCGTCGTTCACGTCTGGGTGACAGTCTAATCCTCCCAGAACGGTCGCGCCCACCGGCGGCGCACCAACTCAGCGCGCAGGTCGAGCATAGCAGTATACGTTGGCAGCGCATAGAGCGTTGCGCTGGCAGGCAATCGTTCGAGCGCCGCGTCCAGCGCGTCTGCCGGGTCATCCACGACGCTGATACATTCCGACTCAACCCCGGCATATTTCAGCCGCACCGCCATATCTGCCGCGCGCGTTCCGCCGATGGTCGCGCGCGCCACATGTCCCGCCAGGCGCTCGAATTCCGCGTCCCATAGCCACGAAACATCCGTTCCATCAGCATGGCGATCATTGATCAGGATAAGAAGGTGAAGCAGGGTTGAAGGATGAAGGTTATTGGTAGAGACATTGCACCGCGACCTTTCTGCTGATGCTGCGTCGCCCTGCAACGTCTCCGCCGCTTGCGCTGCGTTGCTCTGCAACGTTGCGACATGCGTTGAACGTTCAACATTCAACGCATCCGTCAGCATGCGAATGGTTTCGGTGGCGCCAACAGGGTTTTTGATCAGGGCGATCAGCAACGGGCGTCCGCCCGCATCAACCCGTTCGATACGCCCAAAAGCAGCGTCGAAATGTTCGAGCGTCGCGCGAATACGTGGCGCCGGAACGCCAAGTTCCAGACATGCCGCAATCGCTGCCAGCGCGTTGATCGCGTTGTACAAACCTGGAAGAGGCAGATGGAGTTCCATCGCACCTCCCGGAAACGTCAGGCAGAGCATGGACTCTTTCACACCATGGAGGTCCAACCGTTCCAGAGCATAGTCGGGTGTTGGGCGCGCCGCGCTGCACCTATCGCAGCGGTAATGCCCGACGTGCGCGTAGAAGAGCGCCGTGTAGCGGTATGGCGCACCGCAGCGACGGCAAAACCGGGCATCGCCGATCTGCGCCGCCGCCCCCGATGCGTAGCGTCGATCATTGAGTCCATAGAAGCGCACTTTGGCGGATAGTCCCTCTCCAAGCGCCGCGACCGCCGGATCATCAGCATTGAGCAAGACGGTTGTCGTGGCGGGAAGGCGTTCGAGCGCTGACCGCCACCCCTTCGCTACGGTATCCACTTCGCCGTAGCGGTCGAGTTGATCGCGGAACAGATTATGGAGCACAACCAGGCGAGGTGTGGTTTCTGCTGCGATGCCCGGAAAGGCGGCTTCATCAGTTTCGAACAGACCGATTCGCGCCGGGGAGCGTCCGCCAAACGACACACCCGCTAGCGCCGTTGCCGTTACGCCGCTGATCAGGTTCGCGCCGGCGCGATTATGGAGTGGCGCGCGTCCATCGTCCGCCAGCATCGCCGCAATCATCCGAGTGGTAGTCGTTTTGCCGTTGGTGCCGGAAACGAGCACAACTCCCTGCGGCAGCGCCACCGCCAGTTTCCGCAGCGCTTGCGGATCGACGCGCCGGGCAACGACGCCGGGGAGCGTCGTACCGCCGCCGCGCCGCAGAACGCGGCTGGCGACGCCGGTCGATTTACCGGCAGCGACCGCCAGCAACAGTCGGATATCAATCATAGACGCAAAAACCGGCTACCTCCCGGTCAACCCATGGCGAGCCGCCACAACTTCGGCAATAATACTGACGGCAATCTCCTCTGGAGAATCCGAACCAATCTTCAACCCGATTGGCGCATGCAGGCGCGCCAGTTGTTCTTCTGGCACCCCATCGGCGCGCAGGCGCTCCAGGCGTCTGGCGTGCGTCTTGGGGCTGCCCAGCGCCCCGACATAGCGCGCTGGCGAGGGCAGCGCCACCTTAAGCGCCGGATCGTCCAGTTTGGGATCGTGGGTCAGCAACACCACGAAACTGTTGCTCGTCAGGCGTCCAGGCAGCACTTCATCGGGCCAGGCATGGATCAGTTCGTCGGCATGGGCGAACCGCTCAGGAGTGGCAAAGGCGCCGCGCGCATCAATCACCACGGTGCGGAAACCAAGCGTCTTTGCAAACGTTACCAGCGGAATGGCAATATGCACCGCACCGACAATAAACATGGTCGGCGGCGGCGGATAGGTTTCGATAAAGACCTGCACGTCGCCATCAGCGACCGTGTAGGAGCGAATGCCGCTTTCGGCGCGCAGCAGCATTGCCAGCGCATCGCGCTCGACCGCTTCATTGAGGATCGAATCGCCCAGCGTGCCGAGCAACGCCTCACCGGGGCGCACCAGCAGCTTAGCGCCGATCTGCCCTGTTCCATCAATGATCGTCGCAACGGCGACCGGTTGCTCTGCGGCAAGGCATGCCTTAAGAGTGGTGTACAGTATCGTCATTGTGTGTTCCATTCATACGGCGCAGCGTGGCTACGCGCCTTCTTTCCGCAGGGCGCTCGAACCCGCGCCCTAAAACCGCTCATCGCCGCTGCGCTCTTCCGGGGTTTTCTTTCTACCCACTTCAGACGCCCGGTGCGTCTCCAGAGTTGCATCGATTGTCGTAGCGTCGCAGGCTACCAGTCCAGCGGCTCGACGAACACATCAATGATGCCGCCGCATGCCAGCCCCACATCCCAGGCATCGTCGTCGGCGACGCCGAAGTGCAACAACTGCGCTTTACCGGTCTTGATCGCTTCCTGGCATGCATCGAAGACCGCGCCCTCGATACATCCGCCGCTGACCGAGCCGATCATAGCGCCGCTCGATGATACTGCCATCTTTGCGCCGACACCGCGTGGCGCAGAACCAAGCGTCTTCACCACAGTGGCAAACGCCACACGCTCGCCGCGCGCACGCCATTGCTCGATTGCAGGAAGAACATCTTTCATCAGGTGTGCCTCACTGCTTGGAACTATCGCAAGGTTTCGCTCAGGGTTGTCGGTTCCAGTCCAACAGCGCGCAAACGATCAATAATGCCCGGCAACATGCCGGCCGTTGACGACCGTCCGTGCATTAACAAGATGCCGCCATCCGCCCACGCCGGATCAGCGACGGCGCGGTCGAGCCATGCCGGGATCGCTCGATCATCGGCGCTCCAATGGTACGGAATGTATCCTTCCGCCACAACTGCTGCAACCGCCTGCGCGGTATAATCGCCATAGGGAAAGCGGAAATGCGGTCTCGTGCTTCGGCCGGTGACCTCCAGAACAATCCGGTCGGTTTCACGCAATTCATTCGCCATCCCGTCGAGACCGATGCGTGAGAAGTAGGGATGCGTGAGCGAATGATTGGCAATCTCGTTTCCTTCGGCAACGATGGCGCGTGCTGCATCGGGGAAGCGTTTGACCCAGTTCCCCGTGACGAAGAACGTCCCTTTGACTTGACGCTGTCGTAATGCATCGAGGATGGCATAGAGCGTTGTATCGTCAATTTCGATATCGAACGTCAGCGCCACCTTCCCGGACGCCGGATTGCCGCGTCGCACCGGTTCCGTCAGCCCGGATGCCGCTTCGCCAGGATGGAACAACGGGATCGCCAGCGCTCGTTCAGGGCGGAGTGGCGCGTCGGCGTCAATCGCATTCAGTGCGGCAATGGCTGCTGTATCACTTCCCAATCGTGCTGCGATGCCGTCCAGCGTTTCCCCCGCAGCGACGCGATGAACCGTATACCCGATCGGCGCAGGCAACGGCGTTGGCGACGGCAGAGGGGAGGGCGTGGGTGTTGCCGATGGCGCGATGAACGACAGGGGCGCTGCCAGAATGCTCGGATGCCCGGAGGTGGGTGTTTCCCGAACACGCACCGTTGGCGGCGTAACTTGACGCGCATACGTGGCTTCCGGTGGCAAGGATGGCGATGGGCGGAACAGATACCCGCCAAGGATCAGCGCAACACCGACGGCGGTTGCCGCAACGAAAGGAAGCGGGCGGTTTGCGGAGCGCGGGCGCGCGGCGCGGCGCGGCAAGGGTTGGAACAGCACACCGGTATCAGGCGCAACCCGCAGCACCGGCGCTCCCCACAGGTCGCCGATCCGCGCCAGCGCCACGCGCCCGACCGTCACTGCAAGATCGACCGGCGCTCCCATCGCCAACTGATCGTAGCAGAGCGCCGCAAACCGAGCCGTATGGTCCGCCGGCAGCGGTGTACCGAACGCAATTGTGGCAGGAAGGCGCTCATCGATCAGCAACGCTGCACACAGCATTGGCGCAATATCGAGCGCCCGCCTGTCTCCTTCGCCGCCGGTCAGCGTTGCCAACCGCAGATTTGCCGCATCTGCCAGCAGATCGACCAGGTCGCCGGCGTCGAGTGCGCCACTCAGATCCAGTTCGAGACGCCGATCGGGCGTCAGCACAACACGCGCCGCCAGGTGCAGCACGTGGGGCATTTCTTCCACCAGCGCCCGCTGCAATGTCGAGGGAGAGGCATCCGGCACTGACCGCAGATCGATCCGAGCGGCGCGAATGCCGGGCGTCAGCGCGCGTTCGAGCGCATCCAGGCAGTGCGCATTGCCGGGCGACGCAATCGCCAGCACCCGCAGCGGTTCGCGGAGGGGCAGTGATTGTGGCGGCGAGACGCACCTTCCTGCACGCACCAGCGCATAATCGGCGCGCAGTGCTGGCGTCCAGACATGTGTGCTGCCCAGTGACAGATACTCCCAGGGAAGCGCGGCAAGTTCCGGTGTATTGATCTGCAACCGCACCTGAAGGCGAGCGCCATCCGCAGCGGCAGAACGCGCAGCATCGAGCAAGAGCGTGCGAATCGGCAGCGTAAACAGCGCTCGACCCAGCGCCCGCCCGACATCAGGAATGTTTGCGATCCGCTGCGCACCGGCATGGAGCGCCTGATGTCCCAGGTCGAACAGCGATCCTGCCAGGTGCAACTCCGACACGGCGGCACGTCCGTTGACGCGCGCGCGGACCGGGCATCGTCCATCGTCATCGAGTGGACCAATGGCGATGTGGAAGACAACAACCGGCATGGTTTTGATCGCGGTTCGATCCGAGGCTGACCGCATGGCTGTTCTCGCCAGGATGCTCTCTCATCAGTTCAATTGTACCATAGGACGGGTGTGTTTCTATCTTGTATTCTTCCGCCTGGGCGCGTGGGTCGCGGGCGGTGCGCGGGGCACGAGGTGCGGGGCACGAGGCGCGAGGCGCGGGGCCCGACAATGGCGTAGCGCGAGATTTATCTCGCATTTGTGGTGAGGCGAGAGGGGAGAGGGTCCCGACAATGGCGTAGCGCGAGATTTATCTCGCATTTGTGGTGAGGCGAGAGGGGTGGGGCGAGAGGGGAGAGGGGAGAGGGGCCCGACAATGGCGTAGCGCGAGATTTATCTCGCATTTGTGGTGAGGCGAGAGGGGTGAGGCGAGAGGGGTGAGGCGAGAGGGTCCCGACAATGGCGTAGCGCGAGATTTATCTCGCATTTGTGGTGAGGTGAGAGGCGAGAGGGGAGGGGCATGAGGCGAGAGGGGAGAGGGGCCCGACAATGGCGTAGCGCGAGATTTATCTCGCATTTGTGGTGAGGCGAGAGGCGAGAGGGGTGGGGCGAGAGGGGAGAGGGGAGAGGGTCCCGACAATGGCGTAGCGCGAGATTTATCTCGCATTTGTGGTGAGGCGAGAGGGGTGGGGCGAGAGGGGAGAGGGGAGAGGGTCCCGACAATGGCGTAGCGCGAGATTTATCTCGCATTTGTGGTGAGGCGAGAGGCGAGAGGGGTGAGGCGAGAGGGGAGAGGGGAGAGGGGCCCGACAATGGCGTAGCGTGAGATTTATCTCGCATTTGTGGTGAGGTGAGAGGCGAGAGGGGAGGGGCATGAGGCGAGAGGGGAGAGGGTCCCGACAATGGCGTAGCGCGAGATTTATCTCGCATTTGTGGTGAGGTGAGAGGCGAGAGGGGAGGGGCATGAGGCGAGAGGGGAGAGGGTCCCGACAATGGCGTAGCGCGAGATTTATCTCGCATTTGTGGTGAGGCGAGAGGCGAGAGGGGTGGGGCGAGAGGGGAGAGGGGAGAGGGTCCCGACAATGGCGTAGCGCGAGATTTATCTCGCATTTGTGGTGAGGCGAGAGGCGAGAGGGGTGGGGCGAGAGGGGAGAGGGGAGAGGGGCCCGACAATGGTGTAGCGCGAGATTTATCTCGCATTTGTGGTGAGGCGAGAGGGGTGAGGCGAGAGGGGTGGGGCGAGAGGGGAGGGGCGAGAGGCGTGGGGGTCAGAGGCGTAGGTCACGAGGTGCAGGGTCCGAGGCGTGGGGTTCAGAGGCGTGGGGTCCGAGGCGCGGGGCACGAGGTACGGGTTCAGAGGCGCGGGGCACGAGGCGCGGGGCGCGAGGCGTGGGGTCCGAGGCGTGGGGTTCAGAGGCGTGGGGTCCGAGGCGCGGGGCGCGAGGTGCGGGGCGCGAGGTGCGGGGCGCGAGGTGCAGGGCGCGAGGTGCGGGGCGCGAGGTGCGGGGCGCGAGGTGCAGGGCGCGAGGTGCAGGGCGCGAGGCGCGGGGCGCGAGGTGCGGGTTCAGAGGCGTGGGGTTCAGAGGCGCGGGGCACAAGGCGCGGGGCACGAGGCGCGGGGCGCGAGGCGTGGGGTCCGAGGCGTGGGGTTCAGAGGCGTGGGGCACGAGACGTGGGGCGGCGCACGGGGACGCGCGGAGCGCGGGGAGGTGGGGATGCGGGCGCGCCAGCGGCGCGCTTCTACCTGTCGCCTCTTGCCTCTCGCCTCACCACAAATGCGAGATAAATCTCGCGCTACGCCATTGTCGGGCCCCTCGCCCCTCTCGCCTCACCCCTCTCGCCTCTCGCCTCATGCCCCTCCCCTCTCGCCTCTCGCCTCTCCCCTCGCCCCCCAACCATCACCTCATACTCCTGCTTCGTCCGGCGCGCCACCACGGGCCAGTCGAAGGTCTCGCGCACCAGGCGAACGCTCTCTGCACCCCATGTTGCCCAGCGATCGCGCTGTTCCAGCGCCAGCCGTATGCGGGATGCCAGATCATCGGCATCGCCGGGACGCGCCAGATACCCGTTGCGCCCATTGAAGACCTTATCGGGAATGCCGCCTGCTACCGATGCGACTATCGGACGGCGGTGGATCATGGCTTCCAGCGTTACGAGTGAGGAGCCCTCGTAGAGCGTCGGGTGAACGACCAGATCGACCTCTTCGTAAAGGTTGTGCAGTTCGGCGTCGCTGAGCCGCCCCACGAAGGTAACGTGATGGATGATGCCAGCCCGTTGCGCCTGGCGTTCGAGCGCGCGACGCTCCTTCCCTTCTCCCACCAGCAACCAGCGCCAGCGCGATGGCAGACGCTCCCGCAGCCGGGTGAGTGCGTCGATCAGGATATGGTATCCTTTGTTGCGCTCCAGCCGACCAACGCTGAGAATCGTCAGGTCCTCCTCATCGAGACGAAATCGCTGGCGCAACGCAGCGCGCGTGGCGTCGTTGACCGGCGCCAGACACTCATCGGCGTCGATGGCGCTGGGAATGACCACGACCTTCGCCGGATCGACCCCCAGATATCGCGGCAGATCGTCTTGTGTGCAGGCATCGGTGGCGATTGCCCGGTCGGCGCAGCGCGTGCCGTAGGAGTAGAGCGCGCGGAAGGGCGCATATGCCAGCCATTTGCGCCAGTCGGGTGTTCGATACTCTTCCAGTCCATGCGGATTGGCGATAAACGGAACGCGACGAAGCAACGGATCGCGGACGCGGATCCAGCCATAGCCGAATGCGCACAACCCCTGGGCATGCACCACGTCATACGCGCCGCGCCGCGCGGCTGCCGCCGCTATGCGCCCAAGCCGCCAGGAATACCAGGGATAGTTGATCTGTCGTCCCGCAATCGAATTGGGACGCAGCGCCGGCGAGGTATAGTCGTAGCGTAGTGTCATAACGCGCTCGATGCCGGGGAGAACATCGGCATAGGGGTTGATCGGTCGCGCCGGATCATCATCGAGATCGAGCGTATGGCCGTGCGGTGTCTGCACATAGAGCGTGATCCGCACGCCAAGCCGCGCCAGGTGCGTCGTCAGGTGGAAGACGTGACGTTCAATACCGCCAAAGCCGTGGAGTGGAAAGACAACACGCGCCAGCATGGCAACCCGCAGGGCATCGGGAGAGAAGTCGTGCATCGTATCCGCCTCAGTCTTCGTCTACACCGATCCACGCGCCACCGCTTGCGGCGCTTTGCCGCGCTGCGCCGATCACGCAATCCGCCAGCCACCCATTGGTCAATGTCGGTTCCGGGGAGACGCCACGATACAGTGCGTCAATGAACGATGCGATTGATGCCAGATGCCACTGCAACGTCCCTCCCGGCGTTTCCGGCGATGGCAGTGTTGCCGGAGGCATCGTTCGGCTGAGCGTGGCAATGCGTCGTCCGCCGATCTCGCCGATCCCTTCGATGACCTCCAGCCCGTTCGGATCGCGGGTGTCGAAGATCAGGGCGCCGGCGCTGCCATATGCTTCGATACGAATGTCGTCGCTGGCGCCGGGGACCATTTTCGAGACTTCGATGGTTCCATAGCCGCCATTGATCAGTTCGAGCGACAACCAGGCGACGTCGTCTCCTTCGACCGGTGAGGGAACGCCGTTGGCGCCAGGGCGCTCGGTGATGAGTGTGGCGGTGCGCGCCGACACTGCGCGGATTGGACCGAGCAGATGCATGGTCAGATCGATCATGTGCGATCCGAGGTCGGCAAGCACGCCGCTCCCCGGTCCGCTGAAACGCCAGGTGATGGCGCGATCGCGCCGCAGGTTGCTGCTGCGGTAGTAGCGCAGGTGAAACCCGCGCACCTCGCCGAGCAATCCGCCGGTCACACGTCGGCGCGCCTCCTGGATCGCCGGAGCGAATCGTAGATGAAAGTTCACGCTGCCGGTCAATCCATTCACGCGCGCCAGTTCGACAATGCGCGCCGATTCGTCTGGCGTTGCGCCAAGCGGTTTTTCGCAGAAGAGTGCCTTTCCAGCCGCAAGCGCCGCCTTTGCGATCCGGGCATGATCGCCGGTTGGCGCACAGCAGTCCACGACCGTCACAGCGGGATGCGCCAGCAACGCGCCGAGATCGGTGGTCGTCAACACATGCTTGCCGAGTTCACGGCGCGCCCGCTCTGCCGACGCGACGCTGGCAGTGGCAACTGCTACGATACGCGCTCGCTCCGCCAGGTTGGGGTATGCCAGCGGCAGCATTTGATAACAGAGCGCATGCATGCGCCCGATGCCGCCATAGCCAACCAATCCAATGCCAATCTCTGCTGCCATGTCGTCACGTCCTGTCGAACGGCGGCGCACCTGCGCGCGCGAGGCATTCCAGTTCGTCCAGGGCGGCGTGAGCGGCGGCATAGATGTGCGGCTCACGCTGCGCCAGTTCGCGTTCCTCGAACTCCTCGACATCGAGCCTCAGCAGTCGATCGCGCCGCGCCGACACGAACAGATCGAGGTCGAGGTCTTCGGAGGTGATTGCCTCTGCGCTGATAATTGCCGGGCGCGTCACATTACAGTACCATCCTTTGAGCGCGCCGGTCGCATTGCGCAATTCAAACACATTGTACCAGCGGTTGGCGTAGAAATGCTCGAAGAAGACATCCCCCGTCTCGAAAGTCACATACCCCAGGTCGAGGCGTGGGCGATCCCAGCGGGCGCGCACCAGCGCATAGTCCGGCGTCATTTGCACAACCTCTGCCTGGTAGGTGACGGTGTGATTCTTGGTGGGTTTAAGCAGCCTGACGGTGACGACCTTCACACATAACTCCGCCGCAGCAAGCGTCGAATCTGGCGACGCACATTGGCGTCGAGCGCGCGCGCAACGAGCGATGCAATGAACAGTCCAATCAACTGGAACAACGACATCTGCGGGCGCACCAGGTCGCGCAGAAACGCGGGATCGCGCAGGCGAAGCGGCGACGAGTCGCGCACCTCGATGTTCAGATTGTCGCCATGCCATTCGCGTTCGACCCAAAAGAGATCGGGCATGCTGCGCTGGAAGAAATAGTATGCGGGGTTGTAGGCGTACAAATAATCGAACAACTCACCGAACGGCTCGGCCGGTTCGCGCGGATGAAGCACCAGCGTTTCGCCTTCCAGATTGACATACCAGCGATGGAACGACCAGTGAAACAGGCGTTCAGCGATCTCGGACGGACTCTGAATGTACCCGGCTGCGCTCACCCGTCGGAGTTCGGCGGCGAACTGAAGCGGGTCATCCATGTGCTCTAGAATGTGCGAGCAGATCGTATACGCAAACGCGCCATCCTTGAAGGGGAGATAATGCGCATCCGCTACCACGAATGGACGATCAACGACCAGATCGCCACCGCGTTCGCGATTATCGGCGCCGGGGTAGCGGTCGAGCAGAATATTGGCGCGCGGATGCGGATTATCGCCGCTGCCGATCTCGAGCACCAGACCGGTTGCCGGAGGATTGCATTTCTGTCTCATGGTGTATGATGGGTCAGGGGTTACGGGCTCTGCTTCAGTGCATGCATTAACCTCATCGTCCCCCTAACCCCTAATTCAAATCATCCCCGCTGAGGCTATCGCGCAGGATGTCGATATATTCGAGCGCCAGGCCCGTACCGATAGCGACACAGTTCGCCGGTTGGTCGGCGACATAGCAGGGAACGCCGGTTACATCGGTGAGCAGTTCATTGATCCGGCGCAACATCGAACCGCCGCCGGTCATGATCATCCCTTTATCGATGATATCCGACGATAGTTCGGGTGGTGTTTCGGCAAGGACGCGACGCACAGCGTCGATGACCGCTTCGAGCGGTTCCTGGAGGGCATCGGTGATTTCATTCGAGCCGATCTCAATCGTGCGCGGCAGACCTGCCACCTGATCGCGTCCACGCACCTGCATTGACAGCGGGCGCTCGAGCGGCAGTGCGGAGCCGATCTCGATCTTGATGCTCTCGGCGGTGCGTTCACCGATCAGCACGTTATACTTGCGTTTGACATACGCCGCGATCGTTTCGTCGAATTTATTGCCGCCGACACGCACCGAATGGCTGACGACGATATCGTTCAGCGAAACGACCGCAACTTCGGTTGTGCCGCCGCCAATATCGATGATCAGGTTGCCCGACGGCTGCGCCACCGGAATATTGGCGCCAATCGCTGCTGCCAGCGGCTCGCGGATCAGGTAAGCATGACGCGCTCCGGCAGCCTCAGCCGCCTGGCGCACCGCGCGCATCTCAACCGTCGTGACACCGGCCGGGATGCAGACCATCACATCGGGCTTGCTGAAGCTGAACGGTCCCATCGCCTTGCGAATGAAATAGCGCAGCATCGCCTCGGTAATGTCGTAGTCGGCGATCACGCCATCGCGCAGCGGACGGATCACCTCGATGCTCTCCGGTTCGCGTCCGAGCATCGCCAGCGCATCCGCACCCACCGCCTTGATGCGATTATCTTTTGTCGAGATGGCGACAACCGAAGGTTCAGAGAGGACGATGCCGCGACCTTTGACATATACCAGCACATTGGCGGTGCCCAGGTCGATGCCGATCTTCTTTGCCATACCTTCCTGCCCGGCAGATTGTGCCCTCAGCATGAAATATCGCAGGGTCAAGAGCAGCATTCATGATACTGCATCCCGCGCCCTGCGATAGCGACTCATAGGGAGCGCATTTTCACGTTACGTTTCGTTTGTTTCAATCCACGCCTTCCGGGGGGAAGGCGACCGCTAATCGCGCTCACGCCGGATTTTCTTCAACTGCGCGACTTTCAACTGCACGAGCGCGCGACGCAGCTCCGCTTCGGCGAGCGCCAGGTCCTGCGCACTCCTGCGTTCGGCAATGCGCTGCTCGGCAGCGCGACGTGCCGCTTCGGCGCGCGCCTCGTCGATCTCATCGGCGCGTTCGGCGGTATCCGCCAGGATCGTCACCCGGTGCGGCAGCACTTCCATAAATCCGCCGGAGATCGCAAAGGGGGTCGTCACCCCATCCTTGACGATATCGAGCTCACCGATCTCGAGGATCGTCAGGAGCGGGGCGTGGCGCGGCAGGATGCCAACGCGACCGTCTTTCGTCGGCGCGTTGATCATATCCACATCATCAGAGAGCACGACGCGCTCTGCTGTCACGATCTCGAGATGAATCGGCATACCCGGTCACCTCCGCGACGCCTCATACGCCTGAATGACATCGTCAAGCCCGCCCTGGAGCAAGAAGAACTGCTCGGGAATATGATCGACCTCTCCGGCCAGCAATCGCGCGAAACTCTTGACCGTCTCGCCAATCGGCACATACTTGCCAGGGCGACCGGTGAACTGTTGCGCCACGGTAAAGGGTTGCGAGAAGAAACGCTCGATCTTGCGCGCACGCGCCACCGTCAGTTTATCCTCATCGGACAACTCCTCGACTCCCAGAATGGCGATAATGTCCTGCAAATCCTTATAGCGTTGCAGCACACGCTGCACTTCACGCGCCACGCGGTAGTGTTCTTCGCCGACGATATTCGGATCGAGGATGCGACTGGTCGATGCCAGCGGATCGACGGCGGGATAGATGCCTTTGGCAGCGATGCTGCGTTCGAGCGTAATCGTCGCATCGAGGTGTGAGAACACCGTGGCCGGCGCCGGATCGGTATAGTCGTCGGCGGGCACGTAGACCGCCTGCATCGACGTGATCGATCCCTTCTTGGTTGACGTAATACGCTCCTGCAATTCACCCATTTCGGTGCCGAGCGTTGGCTGGTATCCCACCTGCGACGGCATGCGTCCCAGGAGCGCCGAGACTTCCGACCCCGCTTGAACGAAGCGGAAGATATTGTCGATGAAGAGCAGCACATCGCGCCCCTCATCGCGGAAATACTCCGCCATGGTCATCGCCGTCAACCCGACGCGCAGGCGCGCCCCCGGCGGCTCGTTCATCTGGCCGAATACCATCACCGTTTTGTCGAACACCCGCGTCTTCTCATCAATTCGAGCTTCCTTCATCTCGTGGATGAGGTCGTTCCCCTCACGCGAGCGCTCACCAACGCCGGCGAAGACCGAGTATCCCGACTGCTCCTTGGCGACATTGGCGATCAACTCCTGGATAATCACCGTCTTGCCGACGCCGGCGCCGCCGAAGATGCCCGTTTTGCCGCCGCGCGTAAACGGAGCGATCAGGTCAATGACCTTGATGCCCGTCTCGAAGATTTGCGCTGTCGTCGATTGATCTTCGAGCGCGGGGGGCGGGCGATGGATCGGGCGATATTCAGTCGTCTGCACCGGACCCTCGCCATCGATTGGATCGCCGAGCACATCAAACACGCGCCCAAGCGTCCCTGGTCCGACGGGAACCGCAATCGGGCGACCGGTGTCGATTGCCTTGACGCCGCGACGCATGCCATCGGTGCTGCTCATCGCTACCGCTTTGACCACGCCGCCGCCAAGTTGCTGCTGCACCTCTGCGACCAGGCGCTTGCCGTTCTCCAATCGAATCTCCAGCGCATTATAGATTTCCGGTGTTTCGTGCTCCGGAAACTTTGCGTTGATCACCACGCCGATAATATCAGTCACAATACCGGTTGCTCCGGCCATGAGCATCCTCCACTCAGGTGTATCGCATCACATCTCCGCCAGGGCTGCCGCACCCGACGCAATCTCGGAGACTTCCTTCGTAATATTCGCCTGGCGCGTCTTATTGTACGAGAGGGTCAGGTCGCGCTGCAACTCCTTGGCGTTATCGGTCGCGTTGCGCATCGCCACCATACGCGCGCTGTGCTCACTGGCAATCGCCTCCAGCACTGCCTGATAGAGTTGCACTTCAACAAAACGCGGCAGTAATGCACGCAACACTTCTTCCTGGCTCGGCTCGTAGGTATAATCGACCATGCGTTCCGCCGGTTCGTGCGGCGGGTCGATTGGCAGCAACCGTTTGATCGTCGGGCGCTGGACCAGCGTATTGACGAACTGACTGTACAGCACGTACACCTCATCGTACCGCCCGCTCAGGAAGCCATTGATGACATTCGTCGCAATGCCGAGAATATCCGTCAGACGCGGGTAATCGCCGAGTTTGGTCACCTCAGCGACCAGGTTCTGGCGCGTGCGCACCATGAAATCGCGTCCCTTTTTGCCAATCGCCAGCACTTCGACCGTATGCTTCTTCTCCTGCTCATCGAGAATGAAGCGCGACGCGCGCCGCAGCACATTGGCAACCAGGCTGCCCGCCAGGCCGCGATCAGGCGTGACGACGATCAGCGCGACGCCCTTTACCACGGGGCGCACTTCGAGCAGAGTGCCACGCCGCATCCCGACCGCCCGCCCGGTCAATTCGCCCATCACGTCGAGCAGACGGTCGGCATATGGGCGGGTGGCGAGCACATTCCGCTGCGCGCGGCGCATCTTCGACGCCGACACCATCTCCATCGCGCGCGTGATCTGCGCCAGGTTCTTCACCGAGCGAATACGACGCCGGATTTCACGGGTACTGGGCATAACTTCCTCAGATCAGAAGACGTTGCGCTGCAACCGCCGAAACGCCGCACCGGGCGAGATGTTGCGATGCAACGTCTCTACTGGTACACCTCTCACCTCTCACCCCTCGCCTCTACCCTCACCTCTCACCCCTCGCCTCTACCCTCACCTCTCACCCCTCGCCTCTACCCTCACCTCTCACCTCTCACCTCTCGCCTCTCACCTCTCGCCTCTCACCCCTCCGCAAATGTGCTCATCTGCTTGAATTCCTTCAGCATATGCTCAATTGCGGAGCGAATTTCCGGTGAAGGGAACTTACGGTCGAGGCGATTCTCGAAGATCATCTTGCCCACCTCGGGATGCGCCGTGCGCATATAGTTGACCAACTCAGACTTGAACCGTCCAATCTGGTTGATCGGCACATCATCGAGGTAACCGTTGATGCCAGCGAACAGAATAACCACCTGTTCCTCAAGCGGCATCGGCTGGAACTGTGGTTGCTTGAGCACTTCCTGCAAGCGCTGACCGCGTTCGATCTGTGCGCGCGTTGTGGCGTCAAGGTCCGATGCGAATTGCGCAAACGCCGCAAGATCGCGGAACTGCGCCATATCGATCTTCAGGCGGTCCGACACCGAGCGCATCGCGCGGGTTTGCGCCGCGCCGCCGACGCGCGACACCGAAATGCCAACGTTCAACGCAGGGCGAATACCGGCGTTGAACAGATCGGTTTCGAGATAAATCTGCCCATCGGTAATCGAGATGACGTTGGTCGGAATGTATGCCGACACGTCGTTCGCCTGAGTTTCGATAATCGGCAGGGCAGTCAGGCTTCCGCCGCCATAATCTTCGTTCAGGCGCGCAGCGCGCTCAAGCAGACGCGAATGGAGATAGAACACATCGCCGGGGTACGCCTCGCGGCCAGGCGGACGGCGCAACAGCAGCGACACCTGGCGATAGGCGGTCGCATGCTTCGAGAGGTCGTCATAAACGATCAGCGCGTCACGCACTTCCTGACCATCGATAATCACCCCGTTTTCCATCACCTCTTCGCCCATCGCGCAACCGGCATATGGCGCAATATACTGCAATGCCGCCGACTCGGACGCCGTTGCCGAGACGACAATCGTATAATCCATCGCGCCATACTTTTCAAGGAAGTTGATGATCTGCGCAACCTGGGCGCGTTTCTGCCCGATGGCCACATAGATGCAGACCATCCCCTTGCCCTTCTGGTTGATGATCGTATCGATCGCCACCGCCGTCTTCCCGGTCTGACGGTCACCAATAATCAACTCACGCTGACCGCGCCCAATCGGAATCATTGCGTCGATGGCGATAATACCCGTTTGCACCGGCGTATCGACCGACTTGCGCGTAATCACGCCAGGAGCGATGCGCTCAATGGGGCGATACTTCGTCGTCTGGATCGGTCCTTTGCCATCGATCGGCTGACCGAGGGCATTGACCACCCGCCCGATCAATGCCTGACCGACCGGCGCCGAAATGACGCGCCCGGTCGAGTTAACCTGATCGCCTTCTTCGATGCCGAGATAATCACCAAGAATAATTGCGGAAACCGCATCTTTTTCCAGGTTGAGCGCAATACCAAACACCGGCTCGCTGCGACCGGCTTTTGGCGGGAACTCGAGCAACTCAGACGCCATCGCCTGTTCGAGCCCGCTAATCTTCGCCACGCCGTCACCCACCTGGATCACGGTGCCGACGTTGACCATCTTTGGCTGAAGATCGACGCCTTCTCGAATACTCTTTAACAGGCGCTGATATAATTCCTCAGTCGTTGCAACTGTCATCATCCATCCCCTTATTGCGGCAGCACTCCGACCTTGCTGCGGACGCTACCCTGTCATCATATTGCGCTGAATGGCGGCCATGCGCGTGCGCAGACTGGTATCGAGAACCTGATCGCCAATGCGAATGATCAACCCGCCGATCAGCGACTCATCGACGCTGAAGCGCACTTCCAGATCGGGACCATAGCGCGCTTTCAGTTGTTCAGTGATACGTTCACGCTGTTGCGGGCTCAACTCGACGGCGCTGGTCACCTCGCCGGTCAGCGGCCGTGCGCCGCCGCGGCGTGTCATCTGCTCAAAAGCAGCCACGACGGCCGGCAGGCGATCGAGGTTGCCCTCTTTGCCAAGCGCCAGGATCAGGTTGCGCACCTCACGCGGAGCATCTGCTGGCAGCGCCGCCAACAGACGCTCCGTTGTCACCTCGCCATTGATGCTGGTTGCGGTGTGGAGCGCCTGTAGTGCTGCGCCGGTCAGCGAGTCGAACAATGCCCGTGCAATGACCTGAGCCTCAGATGCACTCACAATAATCCCTCGCCTCCGCGCCGGGCGAATCGCACCCGCCCGGCTTCGCAGTTCAATTATATTTCCCAAGTTCCGCCAGCGACTCTTCGATCAGGCGGTCGTGGTTCGCCTTCAATTCCGCATTCAACACGCGCTCAGCGGTCAGCACCACCAATTCCGCCATTCGATCCTTGAGTTCGCCGAGCATCCGTTGCCGTTCCTGTTCCGCCTGAGCGAGCGTATCGCTCTTGATCTTTTCGGCGTCGCGATGCGCCTGCGCAATGATCTCAGCCGCCTGCGCGCGCGCGCGCTCTTGCGCCTGCGCCAGAATACTGGCCGCCTCCTGGCGCGCCTTCGCAAGTTCGGCGTCATAGTCGCGCTTTGCGTTCGCCAGTTGCTCCCGAACCCGCTCAGCGTCCTGCAATCCTTCCTGAATCCGGTTCGTCCGCTGATTGAGCATATTCAAGATCGGACGATACAGGAAGGTGGTCAGCAACCAGACGACAAAGACGACATTGATCAGTTGCGCAATCAACAACCCCCAATTGATGCCCAGTTTTTCCACAGTCGTTCTCCCCACCTCATGCGGACGGTTGCTACACAATGCGGAAGGCGATCAACAGCGCGATCACCAGCGCAAAGATGAACAGCGCTTCGACCAATGCAAAGCCGAGGAACATGTATGTGCGCAGGGTCCCCTCGGCTTCAGGGTTGCGGCCCATCGCCTGCAGCGCACCGCTGAAGATAACGCCGATGCCAACGCCAGGTCCAACAGCGCCTATGCCGACCGCGAGCGCCGCAGCGATAAGTCGCAGACCGTCATCCGTCATGATCTGTCTCCTCCTCAAGAGTACAATGATGGGCTTGTGTCGTATCCATATCGAAGATGCGCGCCCAAAGGAGCGCCGCGACCGGAATGCTCATGAGTGCGCTGCCGTCTCGCCGTGCCCGTGGCTCTCGTGCCCGCCGTGCGCTTCCGTCGCCAGCGACATGAAGACGAGCGACAGCACCGAGAAGATCAGCGCCTGCATAAAGGCGACAAACAGCTCGAAGGCGTAGAACGGCGCCGGCAGCAAATACGGGAACAGAAACGCCATCACAACGAGAATCACCTCGCCGGCGAAGATATTGCCAAAAAGTCGGAAGGCGAACGCAATAATGCGCACAAACTCGGAAATCAACTCGAGAATGCCGACCAGCGCGGCCATGAAGCCTTCGCGGAAATTGAAGAACTTCGTGAGATAGCCGAGGCCGAGCGCCTGGAAGCCGAAGTACTGGATCAGACCAACCGAGATGAGCGCCCATGCCAGGGTAACGTTAAGGTCCGCCGACGGCGCGCGCAGATATGGGACCAGCGTCGTCCCCTTCTCGCACGCCAGGGGCCACGATGCAAAGAAATCCGACGCTCCTGCCGGCTCCTCCGCCATCGTCACATCGGCGACCGGCGCGACAATTGCCGTCTCCTTATGTTCCGCCGTCGGCACACACACGCCAATGCTCCCCACGCCGGGAACGAGACCGATAACGTTTGAAACCAGGATGAAGAAGAACGCCGAGGCGCAGAAGGGGAAGAATTTCGCCACATTCCTGCGGTCGACGCTTTGGGCGAAGTTGTAGAAGGCTTCGACCATCACCTCGAGCACATTCTGGAAACCGCGCGGAATCATCTGCATGCCGCGCGTTCCCGCCAGAATCGCAACGATGATGATCGCCAGAACAATAAGTGTGGTAATCAGCGAATTGGTGATGGGGAAGCCGCTGGCGCACGTTTCGAGCGTGGCGCGGGCGCCGCCGAGGCAGACAACCGGCTCAGCCGCGACGGAGATGTGCAGTTTGGTCGAGCGAACGCCGATAATATACAGGACGATCCCAACCGCAAGCAGAATGCCGGTGACCGTCAGAATGCGGTTCCGCATAAACGCGCTCTCCCTACTTTGAGAACACTTTCACAATAAAATGTACCATATCAGGCATAAAAATTCAACCTGCGAAACGAGGTTGAACGGGCGCTGCGCGTATGACAGCATTAATTGAGACTGCGCGGTGAGTATAGCACAGGTAAAAAGAATGTGCAAACGCGCTGCTTAGCCGAGCAGTTCCTGGATGTCGCGGATGGCGCGCTTGGCATACACCCAGACAGAGCCGATCTTGGCCGGCGTTCCCGATTTGTCGAAGACGATAACGAGCATGAAGCGCTGCGCAATATCGAAGCAGTAGAGATCGTAATGACTTCCCTCATGAACGTAGAGCGCCGACGACTCGGTCTCGCGCAGCATCTGCGTGATTTGTCCCGCCGTCGAGAAACTGGTCGAGAGCAACGGCAGCAACACCATCGTCGGCAACCCGATGGTCAATCCGGTCTCGACCAGCACCATGCCGGCCCGGTCGGCAAGAATAATACACTTCGAGCCGACGTCGCGATCGAGCGCCTCCATGCGCAGACGAATGGCGCGCTGGTCTTCGGGAGTCAGCACCAGAGGTCCATCGCGGCGCCGTGCCTGGCGTGGTGCGCCAGTCTCCGCCGGACGCGCCGGCGCCGCTTCCGTCTGGCGCAGCGATTCCGCTTTTGGTCGTGCAGGGCGCGTCGGCGGTGCGGATGCTGCAACCGGCGTTTCCTTTGGCGGCGCCGGAGGCGGAGGGGGTTCCGGCGTGCTCTCAGGCGGAGGTTCTGCCGCCTGCGTTGTCGTCGTCGCTGCTTCGTTCAGTTCCCGATAGAGCAGATCGCACAGGTCATCGAGCGCCATATCGCTGCTGACGACGTGCTGCACACCAAAACCGGCCACCCGCCGGGCGATCTGCGGATCGGCATGCCGGCTCCATAGCACCAGGCGTGTTGGCGCACCGAAATTCGGCAGAATCTCCGCCAGATCGATGCCGCTCATTCCTGGCAGATCGACATTCGCAATAATCACGCCAGGCGGATCATTCCGCACTTCCCACAACGCATCGTTTGCCGTATCGAGCGTCTGCACCTCGACAGCGTCGGCGAACCGTCCCGGTAGGGCGCGCAGTTCGCTGCTATCGCCTGGAACAACCACAAGTCGGTACGTCATGAGATTGCTTCACTTTCCTCATTTAAGTCTGGCGGAACGGAAGCGCGAACGAGAAGGTGCTGCCTTCTCCTTCCCGGCTGACGACCCACACCGCTCCGCCCAGTGAGGCTATCAACTCGCGCACCAGCGCCAACCCGAGCCCGACGCCGCCGCGTTCACGGGTCAGCGAATCGCCCACCTGATAGAAACGGTCGAAGATACGCATCTGCTCGCGTGCCGGAATGCCGATGCCGGTGTCGGCCACATCGACGATCACCCATGGCAGCGTCCGCAGCGCTGCCGAGGGCTTGCTGATCGACGCACTGTTCATCTTCTCAATGTCGGCGTATGGACGAACACTGATCGTAACGGTGATCTGTCCCTGTGCAGGCGTAAATTTGATGGCATTCGAGAGCAGATGGTTGAGCACCAGCACCACCTTTTCACGATCGGTCAGGATTGGAGGAAGCATCTCAGGCAGGTGGGTCACAATGGTCCGGCCCGACAGTTCAACGCTGCTGCGGAGATGTTCGACTGCCTGCCGGATCGTGCCGACCAGATCGAGCGGTGCAAGTTGCGGTTGCGCCTCCCCGGTGTCGATGTGGCGCAGGTTGACCATATCATCGACGATCTCTTTGATCCGCTGCGCGCCCTCCAGGACGCGCTGCAAATATTCGCGCTGACCTCCCTCGACCTGATCGCGCACCATCATGGTATATCCCAGTACAATCGAGAGTGGCGTGCGCAATTCGTGCGATGCAATCGCAATGAACTCGCTTTTGAGGCGATCAAGCTCCTGACGCCGCTGGTAGGCTTCGTCGAGTTGCTGGTAGAGCGCAGCGTTGCGCAATGCAGCGCCTGCGTGATTGGCGAGCAGCATTAATCCCTGCTGCACACCTGGACGCAGGGTGGTTGATCGTTCGTCGCAGAGCACCACCACGCCATTGACCCGCCCCTGTGCGCGCAACGGCACTGCGAGCGCTGTGTGCAAACGGCGGGTATGACGGGTGCCATAGAGCGCAGTGTGCTCGTAGAGCAGTTGGCGCAGTTCAAATGAGCGTTTTGCCAGTTCTTGCCCTGCGTCGGTAAGCCGCGCATCGTGCGGGTGTGCGACCGCCTGAGAGAGCGTCTCGCTCTCATCGCCAAGCAGCAGGAAGCCGGTCTGAAATCCGCTGCGGTCGATCATGGCGTCGAGCGCAATACGCGCCAATTCAGGCAGTTCCAGGGTGGCGCTGAACGCCTCACTGACCGCCAGGAGTTGCTCAAGCGTCCGTAGCCGGAAATTGTCCTGTTGGATGGCGCGCTTTCGCAGCGCCTGATCAACCGCCAGACGCAGTTGTTCGAGTTCGAATGGTTTTGAGAGAAAATCGGCGACGCCGCGCCGTACCGACTGATGCAGGTTCTCGAGCGACGCATACCCTGTCATGATAATAATGGCAATCTCAGGGTCCTTTTCGCGCGCGATTTGCGCCAGATCAAGCCCGCTCATCGTCGGCATTTTGATGTCGGTCAGCAACAGGTCGAACTGCTGCCCGCTATCGAGTGCGGCAATCGCAACATGCGGATCGATGGTCGCCATCACGTCATAACCGGCGCGTTGCAGGGTGCGCGAGCAGACATCGCACATGTGCTGTTCGTCATCGACGATCAACAGTCGTGGCGGTGAAGCGTTTGTCAGTGATGTGAACGATCCGGTATCGATTGCCTGTCTCATAACACTGCATCCGCCCTCAATTGAGCGCCTCGACAGCGACGGCGGATACCCGCGTGATCGTCCCGTCTTCGAGTACGACCTCAGCCGCCGGTGCGCGCACCCGCGATGGCAACCGCTGCGGCGCGGGCGAGAGTGTGCGCACCTGCCCGGACTGTCCCAGGCGGGGTTGGTGCAGGACGCGAACGAACGCGCCGGGACGCACCGTTGGGCGCGGCGCGTCGATTGGCATCCCGGCCGCGCGCGTCGTCAATGGGATGACGACGCGGGGCCGGCGCATATCTGTCCATATGTGCGTTGTTCCTTCGATCAATGCTTCCTTGCCCGCATACGAGGCGAGCAGATCGAACAATGGTCGTGACATTGGGTGATTGCCGAAGCCCTCGGTAACCATGAGGACGAGATCGGCAGCGGGATGTGGCGATGACGGCGCGCGCCAGTGGGGTGGTCCGACGTCCCATGGCGCATACCCTTCGACGCCAAGGAAGGCGCGCAACTCAGCCTCATCGATGCCGCCGACGATAATGCCGCGCACCCTTTCCTGTACGGCGCGTTGCAAGGCTGTTGCACTGATGGTGCTGCCGCCGATGATAATGGTGTAGGCGAATCGGGCATTGATTTTGTCTGGAGTGATTGGTTCCGCCGGATCGGTAACCATCAGTTGTAACACGCCGTACTGGCTCGCGCCGATGCCAAAGATGCCATAGACCTGCGCTGCCGGGGTTTCGATCCGCACCCCCTCGTATGGTATGATCTCCATGACAACCCCGGGGACGTTGGCGGTCAGTTCGTAACGTTCTGGATCGGGCACAATTGCGATATAGCCGGTGGCTTCATCGACGCTTGCAAGCACGCCGCTGACCGGTGATAGGACCTTTTTCTTGCCAAACCGACCGGTTTGGGCAAGAGGCGCGCCTTGTGCAATCGGTGCGCCGATGTCGTGCAGCAATGAGCGTTTGACGCGCGCTGGCGGGATCGTCAGGATACGCGCCAGGTTTATGATTCGCGGCGCGGCTGGAATGTACGCAAGGGCTACCGGGGTGTCAGGTTCGACGCGTTGCCCCACGCGAACAGTAATTTCTCCCGGATGCGGCAATCGGCGCTCGATCCGCGCCAGTGCGCCGGTCACGAGAGGTGACGCGCCTGAAGGAACATACAACGACATACCATCCTCGCGCGCTGGCTCAAAAAGCTCGATCAATTATAGCACACACTATGAAAGGCAAGGGATACGAGGCATATGGGCTGTGGTCATGAGTTGACCGAAAACAGAGCCGGTCACCCAGCGTATGGCAGCGCGCGGCAGCGGCGTGTGGCGAGTAGCGCCGCCTCTTTCAGGTGTCGCGTTTTTCAGGCGCAAGGGGTGTTGGGGGAGTCGTCTCGCCCGTGCCGGCGTCGGGCATAATCCTCAATCGCGGTCAGTCGGACGAGACGTTCAGCACCGGATTCGCAAGGCGTAACGAAATGTGCGTTGGCGGTCATGGGCGCATGACTGCGCAGCGGCATCAGCAGCCCCTAGCGGGGCTTCCATGTCCTCAGCGAGGGCTTTAGCCCGCAGCGCCCTCGGGTCCGCTGCGCGCCCCTACGAAAAGAAGAACATCAAGTTTGTCATAATTACTTTAGCCCGCAGCGCCCTCGGGTCCGCTGCGCGCCCCGGCAGTATAGTACAAATGACCGCGTATTAGTGCTAATACTCAATGGCGGTCTGTCATACAAGATGTTTGAGCGCCAGTTTGTGTGGAGCAATAAGCAACGTTCATCGGCAGTATTGCACGAATGACCGCTCATTAGTATAAGTATACCGATCGCGCAACTATCGATTGCCCGGAAGCGTCTGACCAACAGGGAGGCGAATGTGCCGCAGGTCTGCTTGCGAAGTTCGATGGAGATCACGATGGACGTCTCAACACCGCGATTAATGCGCAGCCGTGGCGATGCACTCATCGCTGGCGTAGCGGGGGGAATCGCCCGCTACCTGGGGGTCGATTCCACGCTTGTGCGCCTGATTTTTGTTGTGCTGGCCTTTAGCGGCGCGGGGGTGCTGCTCTACCCTCTTCTCTGGATTATTATGCCGCTCGAAAGGACGCCTGCTCCGGGACGCGCCACAAATCCCGCAGGACGAGAGCCGTTCGTGGATGGCGAAAGGGTGCAACGTTTGCGATCCGATCCGCCAACCGGTACGGATGGGGATGCGGATTCGGAGATTCCTATCAATAACCTGAATGACCGCAATCCGAGCCATGCGCTGCCGTCCGCCCGGCGAACATGGCAGTTGGGCGTCATTCTTATCGGTGTTGGCATACTGGCGCTCCTGAGCCTTCTCCTTGGTCCAGCATTTGGCAAACTCTTGTTCCCGATGGTGTTGATTGCGGCTGGCGTGCTGGTGTTGCTGCGCAATCGGTGATGGCGCCACTGCGCTGCTCAGATGACTCTCTGGGCGTGGGGCCGGATGGTCACTCCCAGACCGACAGCGCTGGCAGCAATGGCGTACTTGAGCAGGCTATCTCCAACGATGACCGAAGCAATCAGATCGTTGCTCCAAACCCCATAAAATGCAAGCATCGTAAACAGCAGCGTGTCGAGTGGCGCCGAGCATGCGTTGCTCGATAATGCGCGAATGATCCAGATACGATGGCGCAGTGCGTGATAGACCTCGGTGTCGGTCAGTTCGGAAAGGAACAGCGCGATCGCCGACGCGGCAATAATCCTTGGCGACGCGAACGATGCCGCCGCCGCGATAACGTTGACGCCGACTGCCGCCAGAATCGTGGCATAGACAACGGTTTTGTCGTACTGTCGGTGGATCAGATCGCGTAACGTGAAGATAACGCCGAAAAAGAGCGTCCCCAACGAAAATTGCAACGCCCAGACGGTCAAGATGTCGTCGGCGGTCAGATTTGCCGCCAGAATAGCCAGGATGTAGAGGATGATGAAACGCATGCAACCTCCGTATGCGTATGATCACCCGCCAAGTATACCCACAATCTCCAATTCTCGCTTTCCGGTTCCGCTCAGGAGGATGGTGCGCGAGCGCGCGCGGATCGCCACGGATTGGGACAGATGCGCGCGGATGGGGCGCGCCGTCGTTCCCGGTTCTGCTCAGGAGCATGGTGAAAGAGAGAACGCGGATCGGCACGGATGCGCGCGGATGGGGCGCGCCGTCGTTCCCGGTTCTGCTCAGGAGCATGGTGAAAGAAGGCACACGGATCGCCACGGATTCGCGCGGATAAGACTCGCAGTCGTGGTCGGTTCTTGGTTCTGGGTTCCTGCTTCTTATTGACAACACGCCATTTCTCATCTATACTCCGCTTAACCGTTTCACCCCTTAATCGTTTCACGATGAAGGCGACGATCAAACAGGTTGCGCAGCGTGCCGGCGTATCGGTGGCCACCGTCTCGTATGTTCTCAATGGCGCCGGCGTGGTGACCGACGAGACGCGGCGGCGTGTGCTCGACGCCATTGCAGAACTCAACTATCAACCGCAGTACGCCGCTCGCAGCATGCGTGGTCGGAGCCACACGCTGGGAGTGACGCTCCCGTCACATCCGGGGCGTCTGGCGGAACCGGCGCTGGCGGAGGTGTTGTCTGGTCTGGCAGACGCCGCCGCAGTGCGCGGCTATTTTCTGCTCCTGGCAACCGCTGGCGCCGATCAGGACGAGACGGAGTTGTGTCTGAGTCTGGCGCGCAGCAGGCGCGTCGACGGTCTGGTATTGCTTGATATGCTGGTGGATGATCCGCGAGCGCAGGCGCTTGCGGCTGCCGGTATTCCTCACGTGTGCGCTGGTCCTCCGCCTGCCGGAGTCGATAGCCCTTCGGTTGTTATTGATATGCGCGCCGCTGCGGTTGATGCCGTCCGGCATCTCCTCAGCCTTGGACATCGCCGGATCGGATTGATTCAACTGCCCTCCGATCTGGCGGTGAGCGAATCGATTGTCGAGGGATACCGACAGGCGTTGACGGATGCAGGACTGCCGTTCGACCCAACGCTGGTTGTCGAGTCGGGTCGAACCGAAGAAGATGGCTACCAGGCGATGACTGAGTTACTGGCGACTTCCAGAGCGCCGACGGCGGTCCTGGCGGGGAGCGATGAATTGGCATTCGGTGCGATGCACGCGCTCAATGATGCGCGCCTGATCGTCGGGCGCGACGTGGCGCTGGTCGGACTCGACGATTTACCGCTTGCGGCGCATGTCAATCCGCCGCTGACGGCGGTGCGCCAGCCGCGCCGCGCGCAGGGGCAACAACTGGCGATTTTGCTGGATGACGCCATCATGAAGCGAAACGCCAGTTTGCGTATGGTAACGCTGAGCGCGCGCCTGATCATTCGCAGGTCGAGTGGTTCGGCGTGGCGCGCAGCAGAGGGAGTGAATTGAAGCAAAGGAGCATTCACTACGATGGCATCCATTAAGTACGACCACGTTTGGAAGCGTTTTGGCGATTTCGCGGCGCTCAAGGACCTCACCCTCGATATCGCCGACCAGGAGTTCCTGGTGCTTGTGGGACCGTCGGGGTGCGGCAAGACGACTGCGCTGCGCTGCCTCGCTGGCCTGGAAGAGGTGACGGACGGTGCGATTATGATCGGCGATCGGGTCGTGAATGATGTTCCGCCGAAGGACCGCGACATTGCAATGGTGTTCCAGAGTTATGCGCTCTACCCCCATATGAGCGTGTACGACAATATGGCATTTGGCTTGAAGCTGCGCAAAACGCCGAAAGCCGAAATTGACCGACGGGTCAAGGAGGCGGCGGAAATGCTGCACATCGGGCATCTCCTGGATCGCAAGCCCAAGGCGCTCTCCGGCGGTCAGCGCCAGCGCGTGGCGCTTGGGCGCGCAATTGTGCGACATCCGTCGGTCTTCCTGATGGACGAGCCGTTGTCGAACCTCGATGCCAAACTGCGCGTGCAGACGCGCGCGGAGATTTCAAAACTGCATCAGCGCCTGAAAACGACGTTTATCTATGTGACCCACGATCAGACCGAAGCCATGACGATGGGAACGCGCATCGCCGTGATGCGCGATGGTGTGTTGCAGCAGCTCGATACGCCGCAGAACCTGTATGACCATCCGGCGAATATGTTCGTTGCCGGTTTTATCGGATCGCCGTCGATGAACTTCTTCGAGGCGACGCTGGTGCGCGGCGATGGGCAGGTGCTGGTCGATTTCGGTCCGTTCCAATTGCCGGTTCCTCCGTCGCGCGTTGATGCCATCGCCGACCATATCGGGATGCCGATCTTCTTCGGTATTCGCCCCGAAGACATTCACGACTCGCACTACGTGCCGCGTGGCGTCGATGAGTCGGCTCGCCTGATGACGGTGGTCAATGTCGTCGAGCCGCTTGGTTCGGAAGTGTATGCGTATGTGGAGAATGGCGGCAGAGAGATGGTTGCGCGTCTCGATCCACGCACGAAGGCTCGTACCGGCGAAACGTTCGAGGTCATCATCGATATGACCAAGATGCACATCTTCGACCGCGACACCGAGAGGGCGCTTATCTGAATTCAGACGCGCAAAGGAGTGCGATGCACCCTGATCTGCACACGCTGGCGCAGCTCGATTTTGGATATCTGACCACCACCGGACGGGTGACGGGCAAGCCGCACACCATCGAAATCTGGTTTGCGCTGCACGGCCGCACGGTCTACATGCTGGCAGGCAACCATGCGTCCGATTGGGTGAAGAATGCGCGTCGCACGCCGAACGTCTCGATGACGATTGGCGGCTTTGCGTTCGTCGGCACGGCGCGTATCGTCGATCAGGCGGAAGAGGATGCATTGGCGCGTCGCCTGATCCTTGCCAAATATCAGCCTGGCTATGGCGAAGATCTCTCCGATTGGGGGCGCACCGCGCTTGCCGTGGCGGTTGATCTGAATGCTGTCAGCGAAACACGTCCCGGCATGCTGTGAGATGCTTTCGCTGTGCTCAGGGCTTCGGTTGCTGCAATGAGCTCACGAGGAGCGTAGAAGCCTTGAGCGCAGCACAGGGTCTCAACGCGGGCAGCCAGTTCCGTTGTACGCAGCAGGACATTGGCGCCCGGCGCGAAACCAGTGCGTCGGTCAGCAATCTGGCGTCCAGAATGCTTCTGGTTCAGCGCAACGCTGCTGATCGCGCGGCGTCTGCTCCGGTCCCGGGTTGCCTGCCGTCCCGCCAAGGTTCGTCGGTCCGCCCAGCGTCTGGATCGGCGCCGTGGAAGGCGCAACACCGCCGGGTGCGCCACGGTCCGCAGCGTCGAATGTCACGATCACCAGTCGATTGCTGTCAACCCCCTGCACACTGACGCGATAGCGCCCTGCGGTGAGCACGACTCCCAGATCGACATCGACGCTGAATGTGCCGTTGCTATCGACGTTCAGGCTTGCCATGCCGAGCACGGCGCCATCGGGGAAGGTCATCCAGATGCCAACCGGCTCATTGGGTGCGTAGCCCGACCCTTCGACCCGCACGGTGTCGGCGGCGCCGGTGCGATCCAGGAATGTCACTGAGGCGCGCGCTGCGCTTGTGGTTGTGAGCGCCCCAACCTCCGTCTGGTCGCCGACGTTCGACTCGACCACCGCCGGCACAGGTTCGGCAGGATTATTCGCCGACGCCGGTTGGAAGCTTCCCGGCGTGACGTCGAACCCGGCGATCTGCAAGCGTCCGCTGGCGACTCCTTTAGCGGTGATGCTGTAGCGTCCCGTCGGCAATCGCTCGTCGAGATCGATCACCACAAAGAAGTCGCCATTGCCGTCGGCGACCTGCGTTGGCAGGCTGCGTACCGCATTATTCGGCAACGTCATCCACAGGCCGACATACTCGCCTGGCGCAAACAGCGATCCCGTAATGGCGATGCCGCCATTCTGGCGCGTCGAAGCCTGCGCCGGGAAGGCGACGCGCAGTTGCGCCCATCCGCTTGGCGTCGAGGAGCGCGCCCGCAGTTCGAATGGCGCAAAGACCTGATACCCGCTCAACGTTCCCAGCGCGGTGAAGGTGTATTTGCCGGTCTGGTGCGCATTCGTGAAAATAAAGGACGACTGGAAATTGCCGATGTCGCTGGCGACCTGCTGCGGATAGTCGAGAACCGTGCCGTCCGGTTGGGTGATCCAGATCGAAATGACCTCATTGGGGAAAAAGTTTGTGCCGTGAATGTTGATCAGATCATCGTGGAATGCAAAAGCATTAAACGTGCCATTGTTCCACACTGCCAGGCGCGCCGGGCTTGGCGCCGGCGGCGGACCGGTGCGTGGCGTCACGACCAGATAGCCGACTGCTGTTTGCCGACTGCCCTGTCCCACAGCGGTCAGTCGGTAGCATCCATAGGGCCATTTGTTCGTCACCGGGAACTCGAAGTAGAGATCGCCGGCGACATCGGCGCGGTATGGAGGCAGCGCAAAGTGTGGCGGCAGATCGACCACCCCATCGAGCAACCGGGTGTCGTTGGGGCTGAAGATGCGTCCATCGGGAAATTGAAAACTGATCGTCACACTTTCCTGGTCGAGAAATCCGTGGAGTTCGGAACCAAAGATGCTGTCCTGAAACGTCGCCGGCGCCGTTTGACCGGTGATCGAACAGACAGCCGTCGTCGGACCACGCACGATATACACGGCGGCAGCGCTGGTGCGATAAGCGAAGAAGACGGTCGCCAATCCAACAAGACACGCAAAGAGGACGACCATTCGATAGACCAACGAGCGTGATTTCATAGCCGGTGCTCCCTGTTCTTGGTGTTCACATTGGTTTGACCTGTGCCGGGGATTTGCCTGAAGCGCCCTTGCCAATGCCCGTTTCTCGCTTCCGCTCAGGAGCATGGTGAGCGCGCGCGCGGATAGCCACGGATCGCCACGGATCGCGATGGATGCGCGCGGATGGGACTTGCCGTCGTTCCCGGCTCTCAATACTCAGTGCTCAGCGCTCGGTTCTACCTGCAAAGCCTACGAAAATCAGCGTGATACTACCTAGCCGCTTATATGACAGCCAGATGACATCTTTCTCTCAAAATGGTTGTGATTGTCTGATATGCTGCCGAACAGTACGATGGATCGTCGTGCGGTGTGCCGGCAATGCCCGCCTTCCGCTCAGGAGCATGGTGAGCGCGCGCGCAGATAGCCACGGATTGCGACGGATGCGCGCGGATGGGACTCGCCGTCGTTTCCGGCTCTCAATACTTAGTGCTCAGCGCTCGGTTCTACCTGCAAAGCAAAGCCTGTGGAAAGCAGCGTGATACTGCACAGTACGATGGATCGTCGCGCGGTGTGCCGGCAATGCCCGCCTTCCGCTCAGGAGCATGGTGAGCGCGCGCGCAGATAGCCACGGATTGCGACGGATGCGCGCGGATGGGACTCGCCGTCGTTCCCGGCTCTCAATACTCAGTGCTCAGCGCTCGGTTCTACCTGCAAAGCCTGCGGATTGATACGGCGCTCCAGGTCCTGATGCGTCGCGCCGCCCTCGAGTTATACCAATGACATTGAAGATGCCGCATGCGTGTCATTCCGAGCCCTTCGCTTCGCTCAGGGTAAACGCAGCGAGGAATCTGAGCGGGTCGCGCGCGACCCCTCGCGCGGCTCGGGGTGACCATGCCGGATGGTCACAGGGAATTGGTATTATTTTGGCGCTTCTCAGTGACGCCGTGCCATGCTACAATTGGCGTAAGCATGCGCGCGATAGTCTGAAAGAGGCATCCCGTATGCGATGCTTTGCGGACTGTCCGTGCCAGGCAGAAAGGTCCTTATCGATGCACTGCTTACGCCGCTTCGCTCTGATTGGGATTCTGGCGCTTACGCTGACCGGATGCAGTGTCTCAATCGGCGCAAATCCAACCGCCACACCCGAACCGCGCCCGACTTCCACGCCCCGTCCGACCTCTACGCCCCGCCCAACGTCGACGCCCTTGCCGACCGCTGCGCCAACGGCGCGCCCAAAGCCGACCATCGCGCCCACGACGCCGTCGGGACCAACGGGGACAGGCGGCGGGGAGATTATCCCGGTGACAATCGACCGGCTCGAAACGTTCGATCATCCAGGCGGTCTTTTCAGCATCGATGTGCCGGCGGGTTGGAATCTGGAGCAAGACTCGAATGAAACCAATCTGCTTTATCTGTGGATGGACGCTGCGGAAAATGCGCTAATCATCCTCGCCATCACCGAGACGCAGGAAGCGTTGACCCAGGACGATCTGGTGGAGCGTGCCACTGCATTTGTCGAGCTGTTCAAGGATGAGAAAAACTTCTCGATGGATCCACCGGAAAAACTGCGCAGCGGCGGCGTACAGATTATCTGGAGCTACACCGCGCAGGCAAGCGGTGGCGTTGAAGCCCCATTGCTGGCAAACACATTCGTCTACCGCGATGTGGATAAAGTATCGCTGCTGACGTTTGGCATACCCAGGGAACAATTCAATGACCTGAAACCCTCGCTCGATGCCATTCTGCAATCCTATGTCATCGACCCGGCTGTGCCACTGTCGGGCGGCGAGTCGGTTCAGCGCTTCGCGTTCGATTTCACCCGCGACGAAGGCAAATGGGTGATTGACAACTCGACAAGTCTTCAGGCGTCGATCGAGGGTGGCGTCTATCGCATTACGCTCAGCGACCCCGACCTGTACTACCTGACGGCGCCGGATGTCACTGCGGCAAACGACATGGAAGTGAGCGCGGATGTGTTGATCCAGGGCAATTCGCGCGCCGGGGTCGCCGTGCGCTATGGCGTCGGCAACCCGAACAACACGCGGAATTACTATACCTGCTGGATCGATGGCGGTAATCAGTATGGGTGTTTTGTATCGGTCAATGATCGTTGGACGACGCTGCGCGAGCCGATCAGCAGCCCTGCTGTCAAGCCGGGGAAGGTCAACCGGGTGTCGTTGAGGGCGGAGGGGGATCGGATTATCTTCAGTGTGAACGGCGTTGAGGTGCAAACGTTCACCGATACCAGCATCACCCGCGGTCAGGCGGCGCTCTACCTGGAAAACTTCAGCACCGAAGCGGGCGCCGAATTCGACAATGTGATGGTCACGCTCGTGAAATAATACCAATGACGATTGAAGATTCCGCATTCTTGTCATTCCGAGCGCAGCGCGGAATCGGCGCGAGTCGCGCACGACCCCTCGCGCGGCTCGGGGTGACCATGCCGGATGGTCACCGGTCATTGGTATAATCAGCGCCATACCCGTTTACGATTGAAGATGCCGCATTCTTGTCATTCCGAGCGCAGCGACTTGTCATTCCGAGCGCAGCGAGGAATCTGACCGCGCACAGCGCGGAATCGGCGCGAGTCGCGCACGACCCCTCGCGCGGCTCGGGGTGACCATGCCGGATGGTCACCGGTCATTGGTATAATCAGCGCCATACCCGTTTACGATTGAAGATGCCGCATTCTTGTCATTCCGAGCGCAGCGACTTGTCATTCCGAGCGCAGCGACTTGTCATTCCGAGCGCAGCGCGGAATCGGCGCGAGTTGCGCACGACCCCTCGCGCGGCTCGGGGTGACCATGCCGGATGGTCACCGGTCATTGGTATAATCAGCGCCATACGTGTTTGTTTCCTTCTCCTGGAAAAGCGCGCGGTTGCCGCATCGCGCGCTTTCATTTATAATAGGCGTCCGATGAACGCGCCTGTGCACGCCAGGCTCCAGGAGAATGCTATGAGCCAACTGGGCGAGCGGCTGCGCGCAGCTCGCGAAAGCCAGGGCATCAGCCTCTCACAGGCTGCTGCTGAAACCCGCATTCTGCAGCGGTACCTCGTGGCGCTCGAGGACGGCGATTATCAGAATCTTCCCGGCGATGTGTACGTTCGTGGCTTTATTCGCAACTATGCCGCGTTCCTCGGCTTATCGGCAGACGAGTTAATCGATCTGTACCGCTATGAACGCGGACGCACCGACCCGATCCGCATCGTTCCGGCAACGTCGAATCCTCGTGTGCGCGGGTGTATTGCGCCGAGTCTGGTCGGCGTCTTTTTTGTGGTGCTGGCGCTGGTTGGGGTGACATATCTGGTGTTGAGCGCCACGAATCGGATTGGTGAAAATGCGCAACTCGCCACCATTCCAACGGCGACGATACCTCCTGCGCCAAGCCCGCTGCCAACGGCGTTGCCAGAAGCGACGCCCGTGCCGATCATTATTCCGGCAACAGCGACGGTTGCTGTGGCTGGGGGAGTGATCGAACCATCACCAACGTCGACACAGGAGCCAGAGGCGCCGATTGTGCTCGAGGTGCGGATCGATCCGGGTGATAATCCTGGCTCGTGGCTGGAGATCAAAACCGATGGTGAATCGGTCTTTCGGCGGGTGCTGGCGCCGGGTCGTTCGGTGCGCTTTACCGCCCGCCGCTCAGTGTCGGTGCGTGCCGGCAATGCGGCGGTTGTGACGGTCGTGATTAACGATCAGGAACGCCGCCTTGGCACGCGCCCCGGCGAAGTGGTGACCTTTGAGTGGCCGCCGTAAGCGGGAGGTGTCCGATGCCTGCTGAAAGCACATTCGATATTGTCTCCGATTTCGAGCGTCAGGAATTGGTCAACGCCATTGATCAGGCGCGGCGTGAGGTTGCCACGCGATATGATTTGAAAGACACTAAAACCGAGATTGTTTTGAGTGAGAAGGAACTGACCATAACGACCGAATCGGAGATGCATCTTGCCGCAGTGCGCGATCTGGTTCAGACGAAAGCGCTGCGGCGCAATCTTTCGATTAAGATCTTTAAGTTCGGTCCGGTTCAGGAAGTGAGCGGCGGTCGGGTGCGGCAGGTTGCAACATTACAGCGCGGCATTCCTGAAGATGTGGCAAAAAAATTGGCGAAACTCATTCGCGATCATTTTCCGAAAGTGCAACCGCGTATTCAGGGGGATGCCTTGCGCGTTGGGAGCAAAAGTCGTGATGAGTTGCAGGCGGTGATTCGTCTGGTGAAAGAACGTCAGGATGAATTTGATATTCCGCTTCAGTTTACCAACTATCGTTGAATGATGAAAGTTCATATTATCACCCTTGGGTGCCCCAAAAATCAGGTCGATAGCGAGGGTATGAGCGGCATTCTGGCAGCGCAGGGGCATACGCTCGCTGCAAGCGCCGATGATGCCGATGTCGTGATTGTCAATACCTGCTCGTTTATTGCAGCGGCGCGGGAAGAAACGCTGGCGGTGCTGCGCGATGTCGCTGCGTGCAAAACGCCCGAGCAGCGCCTGGTGGCTGCCGGTTGTATGGCGGAAAGTCATCGCGCAATCGTTGCAGCCACGCCAGGAGTCGATGCGACTCTCGGTACGCGCGAATGGACGCGCATTGCTGAGGTGGTTGAGACATTTCAGCCCGCGGCGACGATGGCGCCGCTCAATGCTGCCTCCGCGCGCGAGATCATTCCGCTCACCAGCGCCGGTGTTCCATCTCCTGCTCCGCACGACCTGAGCGTGCCAGGCGCCTACGCCGACTGGCGCACGGCGCCGATCCGCCGCCGCGCCGTCGGTCCTTCGGCATATCTGAAGATTTCCGATGGGTGCAATCTGCGTTGTGCGTTCTGCACCATTCCGTCGTTCAAGGGCGATATGCGCTCCAAAGCCATAGGGGCGATCCTCGGTGAAGCGCAGGAACTGGCAGCGGCGGGCGTGAAGGAGATTGTGCTGGTGGCGCAGCATCTGACCGATTATGGGCGTGATCTGGGACTGAAGGATGGTCTGGCGATCCTGCTCGACGAGATCTGCGCTGTGCTGCCGGAGAATGTCTGGGTGCGCTTGATGTACGCTTACCCGCACGGGATCGGTGAGCGCCTGATCGCAACCATGGCGCGCCATCCGCAGATCTGCCATTATCTGGATATGCCGCTCCAGCACGCGCATCCAGAGACGCTGCGCCGGATGCGGCGCCCGCCTGACACGGATCGCACCCGGCGGTTGATCGATGACCTGCGCGCGGCAATACCCGACATCGCCATTCGCTCGACGTTCATCGTCGGTTTTCCCGGCGAGACCAACACTGAGTTTCGGGCGCTGCTGGCGTTCCTCGAGGATGTGCAGTTTGATCGGGTCGGCGTGTTCCGCTATTCACGCGAACCGGGAACGCCGGCCGCCGCTTTGCCCGATCAGTTGGCGCCTCGGATCATCGAGCGTCGCTGGCATGAGATCATGCGGCTTCAGCAGCGAATCTCGCGCGAACGCAACCGGCGCTGGCTCGGGCGCGTCGTGCGTGTGCTGGTTGAGGGTCAGGGGCAGACCGACGATGGGCGGATGTTGAGCGTCGGTCGGTCGTTCCGTGATGCGCCTGAAGTCGATGGACAGGTGTTGTTCTGGGGCGCAGCAACTCCTGGCACATTCGTCGATGTGCGCGTGACACAGGCGCTCGATTATGACCTGTGGGGCGATGTCGTCGGCGTGCTCGACGGTGAAGAGAGGATTGTGAAGTGCATCCAGAGCGTTGGATAGAGCGCCCGGCTATCATTCACAATCCTCTTCTTCTCTTCAAGCGGCAATACGCGCCTGGATGGTCTGCTGGATGCGCCGCAGTTCTTTGGGGTTTCGCCGCGCGAGATAGTCGATCATGTAATCGATGGCAGTCGTGCTGTAGTCGTCGAGCAAACCGTCGAGCACCTGCTGCACCACCATCGTGACGAAATCCGACTCGGTGATCGCCGGCGTGTACACATAGGCCAGCCCTTCGCGATGGCGGCGCAGTACACCCTTCTCGGCAAGGCGGCTCATGGTCGTCATCACCGTGGTGTAGGCGATCTCACGTTGCTGTGACAGTTTGCGATGGACTTTCTTGACTGTGCTGCGCTCATCCTGCCAGATAATCTGCATGATGTCCGTCTCGAGCGGTCCGAGCACCTTGACGAGTCCATCCTTGGTCGGGCTGAAGCGAAAGCGCATGTTCAGCGGCATCGACGCTACTCCTTTCGGTGGCGTTAGTGGCGCTACGGGCAGTGCCGACGAGCGCCGATAAAGTACTGACGATAGCGGGTGCGCTCTACTCATATGCAGTGTACTAACGCCGCGCGCAAACCTCAAGAGCAGCGGATTACCGACTGGTTACATAAGATTACGGCAGGATGACACCTATGAAGCACGCAGATGAGCGAACGGCAATCGAGGCTGCGATGCGCGCGGCGTTTCCGCAGGCGGATGAGCGCGTGGCGCGATTCTATGCCATGCAGGAGTATCACCTGGGATGGCGCGATGAAGACTTGCAGCCAGCGTCGTTCGCTCCAGGCAAACTATTGCGTCCGCGTCTCTGCCTGCTGAGTTGCCGCGTCGTTGGCGGTGATCCGCGTGATGCGCTGCCGCTGGCGGCGGCAATTCAATTGCTCCACGACTTTTCGCTGATCCACGATGATATTCAGGATCAGAGCGATACCCGGCGTGGCCGCCCGACAGTCTGGAAATTGTGGGGGCTGGCGCAGGGGATCAATACGGGTGACGGAATGTTTACAATTGCGCACCTGGCGCTTCATCGTCTGTCATTGACCGGCGTGCCCCCGGCAACGGTTCTTGATGTGCTGCGACGCTTTGATGAGACCATCCTGACGATCTGTGAAGGACAGTTTCTCGATCTGAGCTATGAAGGAAATCTCCAGATCGACGAGAGTGCGTACCTGGCGATGATTGAACGCAAGACCGCAGCGCTGATCGCGGCATCGGCGGAACTTGGCGCGCTCGTTGGCGGCGCCGATGAAGAGACGATCCAGGCGCTGTTCGACTTTGGGCGCGCCCTCGGGCTGGCGTTTCAGATCGAGGATGATGTGCTGGGAATCTGGGGCGACCCGGCGGTGACCGGTAAGCCGTTCGCGGCGGACCTGCACCGGCGCAAGATCAGCCTGCCGGTGATCCACGCGCTGACGACATCGCCGGATCGGGCATTTTTGAAGAGTCTGTATGCGCAGGCGGCGCTCGATAATGACTCCGTGCGTCAGGTATTGGCGATTCTCGATGCTGCCGGGTCGCGTGTGTACGCCGAAACAACCGCCGCCGCCTATCACGGCGAGGCGTTTGCGGCGCTTGATCGCGTTCAGGGCGATGCAACGGCGCTCGAGGAATTGCGCGCCATCGCCACGAGTCTGCTCGGCAGGCGCGCGTGAGTCCGGCGCCCGTCGGTTGCGGTTCCATCCGGGCACGCCGACGTCCCACGCCTCCCGCTATCGTCGGGGCGGGTTCCATGTGTCCGCCCGCTGTGGCGCTTATACCAATGACGATTGACGATGCCGCATGCTGGTCATTCCGCGCGCAGCGACGGGTCATGCCGCGCCCTTCGCTTCGCTCAGGGTAAACGCAGCGCGGAATCTGAGCGGGTCGCGCACGACCCCTTGCTCTGCTCGGGGTGACCATGCCGGATGGTCACATGTGATCGGTATTACGGGGACGCGCGACAATAGCGTATCCGCATGGGGCGCAGGGTGGGGCGTCTCTGCCTTTTTCCCCACAGGCGCCCGGGGGATTGAGGACCTCCCAGTCAAGGGTTGACAGTCGTCACCAGGTCCAGCCACGACGCTGCATATGATCCTATATGCGGCGCCGCTGCTGGCGCTTGTGTCGGTGCATCGATGGGGGCTGCCGATTCCGGATCAGTGGCGCCGACCATGGCGCTGGCAGCGCGCGAGAGCGGCGCTGTAACCGGAGGCGGAAAGATTGTGGCGGTTGGACGTGGCGCACGAGAAAGCACGGCGCCTGTGCGCAATGCAGCGCGTGACTCTGGCGCATCAGGAGGCAGCGCCGCATCAGCGGACGGCGCTTCAGGGGATGGTGGAAGCGTAGCGACCGGTGCAGACATCGAAGGCGGCGGTGCGACGACACGCACCGCCACCCGCTCTGACGCAGCGGTAAAATCCCGGTCGTCTTGAGCCAGTGCCTGCCCAATCAGCAAAGAGTTGGGGGCAACCGTGGCGGATGCGCGCACAGTGATCAGAATCGTCGCCGGTTCCTGCGCCGTCACCTGCACCGTGCACATGATCATCCCCGTCCCGGTGCACGCCCCCGACGCACTCTCGATGCCGATGACCTCAACCCCGCGATCCAGCATATCGCGCACTTCGATACGCGCCTGATCGCGGTTGCTGGTGATGCGCAATGTGTAGGTAAACGATTGACCTGGCAGCACTGCATCGGTTGAGGCGGTCTTGGTCAATGTTAACGGCGCCGATCCGATCGCGAGAGTGGTGTGCTCCGGTGTGGGTGTTGATGTTGGCGTTTGCGACGCTTCACCCTGATCGGCAGCGGTAACGCCGTGTGCGATGATTGCCAGGCAGAGGAGCAGAGTCGTTATGCAGAATCCGACCAACCGGTGTCCGGCAGAATGACGCGCCGCTGACATCATGAGAGCCTTTCTTCTAGAGGACACGCGCAGCGCGCCCGTTCGATGACAGTGCATCATAAGCCACAAACATGCACAACACCATCCGTGGATGTATCATAGCACCGATTGTGCGGCGCCATAACAGCGCGTTTATGACAATTCGCTCTCAGATGATGCTCTGGATATGAACATTGTGTTGCTCAGCGCCGAATATCCTCCTCTACCCGGCGGCGTCGGCGATTACACCCGCAATCTGGGGATGGCGTTGCTTCAGCGTGGTCATGCAGTGACGGTGTTGACCGGCATCGCAGACGGCGCGGATGATCGGCAGCCGGTGCGCGTCGTCCGGTTGCCGCTGCGCCAATGGGACTGGCGCTGCTGGCGGGTCGTGCGCCGAGCACTGAACGATCTGAAGCCGGATGTGCTGCATCTTCAATATCAGACGGGCGCATATGGGATGCATCCGGCGATCAACTTCCTCCCCTGGCGACTGCGCCTGGAGGCGAACCGTCCGCGTCTCGTCGTGACTGCGCACGATCTGTTGCCGCCCTACCTGTTCCCGAAGGCGGGTCCGCTCCGCGATTGGGTGACACAACGGCTGATGCTCGACAGCGATGCTGTGGTGGCGACGAACGACGCGGACGAGGCGCAACTGCGGCGGTGGGGAGCGGGGCAGGGACATCACTCGCTGGCGGTGATCCCAATTGGCGCCAACGTTGCGGTTGCGCCGCCGCCGGGCTGGGATCGCCAGGAATGGCGCGCACGCCTGGGGATCGCGCCGGAGATGATGCTAATTGCCTATTTTGGGTTGATTTCACGGAGCAAAGGGGTGAACACGCTCATCGAGGCGCTGGCGCGTCTGCCGGAGACGTTTCGCCTGCTCGTGATCGGCGGCGAGGCGACAGCGCCGCAGGATCGCATGTATGCGGAGGAGGTGCAGCGGCAGATCACTGCGCTTCGCATGAACGAGCGGGTGACGATCACCGGATATTGCGACGAAGCGACGGTGTCGGCGCACCTGCTGGCGGCGGACCTGGCGGCGCTGCCCTTTACTGACGGCGCTTCCTTTCGGCGCGGTAGCCTGCTGGCAATGCTGGCGCACGGCGTTCCGACGATCACGACGCCGGGAAGCGCATCACTTTGTGATCAAACGCATGTGGTGCTGACGCCGCCTGATGATCCCGCGGCGCTCGCTGCCGCCATTGAGCGACTGGCGCATGATCCGGTGCTGCGGGAGCGTCTGAGCGCCGGGGGCGCGGCGCTGGCAGGACGGTTTTCCTGGGAAGTGATCGCTCGTCAGCACGAGGAGTTGTACCACGGGTTGCGCAACGCGCGGGGGTAGCGCATGACTAGAAGTCGTCTCAAAAATGGTAACATATAGTCATCTGGGTGGAGAGGTGACTACAGCATGGACTTGACGGACGAACAGTGGAATCTCATCGCCCCGCTTATCCCCCCCGCTTCGTCGAACCGACGGCCGAGTCCGCCCACGCCGCCATCCACGCGAGGTGATGAACGGCATCCTCTGGGTCATGCGCACCGGCGCCGCTTGGGCCGACATGCCAAGCCGATACCAAACGATTATAGACAGGCCGCATGGTAGGCCTGGACGAGATAGGGGTATCCGGCCAGGGATTTGAGGGCAGCCGGGCGGTACTGTGCCAGCTGGGCAATCAGATCGTCTTCAAGCGCCTCGATATGGGCGAAGCGCTGCCAGGCGAGCTTGCTTCGCAAGTCCTGCCAGACGCGCTCGGCAGGATTGAGCTCGGGGCATCGCGGTGGTTGGAACAGCAGCCCAATGTTCTCGGGTATCCGTAACGACTGCGCAGTATGGGCGTCGGCGTTGTCCATCAACAGGATGTTGAATCTGTCGGGGTACGCCTTGGCGAACTCTCCCAATGACGATTGACGATGCCGCATGCGTGTCATTCCGAGCCCTTCGCTTCGCTCAGGGTAAACGCAGCGCGGAATCTGAGCGGGACGCGCACGACCCCTCGCGCTGCTCGGGGTGACCATGCCGGATGGTCACCGGTCATTGGTAGAAGAAGAACCCATCCGCGCCAATCCGTCGCATCCGCGTCCTATTGGTGGAGCACACGGATCGCCACGAGTCGGGACGGATGCCCACGGATAATACCAATGACGATTGACGATGCCACATGCGTGTCATTCCGAGCGCAGCGACGGGTCATTCCGAGCGCAGCGACGGGTCATTCCGAGCGCAGCGACGGGTCATTCCGAGCGCAGCGAGGAATCTAAGCGGGACGCGCAAGACCCCTCGCGCTGCTCGGGGTGACCATGCCGGATGGTCACCGGTCATTGGTATTATCCCCGCGTCTGCGCCTGCTGCACCGCTTCGCGCTGCTGTTCCCCCGATGGCTGCCCGCGCACCAGAGTCGGCACGATTGCAATGGCTGCCAGGAACGCTGCAACCAGCATGGCGTCGTGCAAGCCGGCGACCAGCGCAAATGGCGGCGCATCGGTCACCGGTTCATACGACTGCCCGGCGGCTGCGATCACGCGCGTTGCCCAGATAGCGCCCGCAATGGCGACTCCGGTCGTTTGCCCCAGGGTGCGCATCACTGCCAGCAAACTGCCCGCAACACCGAGATTGGCGCGCGGCACGCTCCCCATGATCAGGCTGTTGTTCGGCGACTGGAAGAGACCAAACCCGGCGCCGATCACCATCAGGCGCAACACAACATCCATTTGCGCGCTCTGGGTGGTCAGTGTCGTCATGCTCAACAGACCGGCGGTGGTCAGCGCCAGCCCGATAATCCCCAACCAGCGCGCGCCGAACCGGTCCGACAGTCGTCCACTGATCGGCGACACGAGCGAGAGCACCAGCGGCGAGGCGATCAGGGTCAGCCCCGTCGTTTGCGGCGAGTAGCCGAGCGCCTTCTGAAGGTAGTAGGGGATCAGGAGGAAGTTGAACGCGCCTGCCAGGAAGATCAGGAATGCGGCGATCAGACTGAAACTAAACGCTGGCGCGCGGAACAGGCGCAGGTCGATCATCGGCGCTGTGGCGCGGTATTCCCACCACACAAAGCCGACCAGCAACGCGCCGCCGCTCCCCAGCGCCGCCAGCGTGCGCCAGTCCGTGAAGCCCCATACCTGCCCCTCGGTGAGCGCCAGCAGCACGAGCAGCAGCCCGATGCCCAGCAACCCTGCGCCGACGAGATCGAATGTCTGCGTCGTGCGGATGCGGTCGGTAGGCAATGCGCGCACCGCCAGCGCAATGGCGCCGATGCCGATCGGAATATTGACATAGAAAATCGCCTGCCAGCCGACCGCGCTGATCAGCGCTCTGCCCAATACCGGACCGGTCAGAATGCCGGCGGCAACTGCCGTGCCGATATAGCCAAGCGCCTGACCGCGCTGTGAAGGCGGGAAGGCTTCCACCAGCAGTGCTGCGCCAACCCCTTGAATCATTGCGGCGCCAATGGCTTGCAGCACGCGAAAACCGATTAGCGCGTTGATGTTCCACGACAGCCCACACAACGCCGAACTGATGGTGAATACGACAAAGCCGATCAGATACACGCTCCGCTTACCGATCATATCACCCAGCCGCCCCATGCTCGGCAGCAGGCAGGTGATCCCCAACAGATATGCCAGCACCACCCATTCGACTTCGTGCAACCCGGCGCCAAACGAATCCTGCAACGTTTTGAGCGCAATGTTGACGATTGAGCCGTCGATGGTGCTCATGAATACGCCGGTTGCCACTGCCAGCAGCGCCCACCATTTGCGTTCCATCGAGAAATGCTTTCTATTCAGTGTAGCCGAGCCAGCGAAGTGCGCTCGGGTCGTCACGCCAGTGTTCGCGTGCTTTGACCCACAGATCGAGGTAGACGGGACGTTCCAGCATCTCCTCGATGGCCTGGCGCGCGCCGCTGCCGATTTTCTTGAGCATACCGCCGCCGGCGCCGATCAGAATGGCTTTTTGCGTCTCCCGCTCGACCAGGATGGTCATCCGAATGTAGGTAACGTTCTCTTTCTCTTCCCACTCTTCGATTTCGACCGCCACGCTGTGCGGCACTTCGTGCTGCGTGTAGCGCAACACCTGCTCGCGCACCAGTTCGGCGGCGATCTCACGTTCGCTCAGGTCGGTCACCTGCCCCTCGGGATAGAGCGGCGGACCTTCGGGCAGCAGGCGCACGATTTCGTCCACCAGCGCATCGAGGCCATGACCGCGCAGCGCCGACACGGCGACTTCCATATCCCACGGCGCCAGTGCGCGGTACGCCTGAAGATTGTCGCTGCCGCGTTTTGTGCGCAGATCGATCTTGTTGAGCACCAGGATGCGTCGTGCCGACGCCTTGCGCACCAGCGCCGCAATGCGCTCATCAAGGCTCCCCGGCGGGCGCGTGATGTCCACCACCATGCACACCACATCGGCGTCGGGAATGGCGCGCCGTGCCTGTTTGACCATATAGGCGCCAAGACGGTTGCGCGGCTCGTGGATGCCGGGGGTGTCGACGAACACAATCTGCGCGTCGGGGCGGGTCAGGATGCCGCGAATGGCGGTGCGCGTCGTCTGTGGCTTGGGCGACACAATGGCGACTTTCTGCCCCAGCAGTGCGTTGAGCAGCGTAGACTTGCCGACGTTCGGGCGCCCGACCAGCGCAACAAACCCGGAGCGGTGCGGACCTTCGGGCAGAACGGGGCGGGTTGCGGGGGGCAGGATAGTTTCTTCCGCTTCGTCGGCATGCTCTTCTTCGCGTTCGATCAAGAAGGGCGCCAGGCGTTCCAGGCGCTGATCCAGATTGAACTCATCGGCCGGCAGCACCTCGAACGCCAGCAACCGCTCGTCTGGATCGAAATCGAGGATGGCCGGCTCCTCCAGCGGTTGCACCGACGCCGGTTCCTCACCGACGAGATTGACGGTCAGTGTGCGCGCTGCGGCATCGAACGACACCTGCGGGTGCGCCAGCGCCGGCGCCAGGTCATCGTCGGCAATCTCATCGTCGAGCGCCAGCTCGACACCAACCACCTGACCCTGTGGATCGAGCAGCAGGGTCGCATCGCACTCGCCTTCGAGCGTTGCGTCCTCTTCGGCGGTATCCACAAAGCGCCATGAGAGCGATCCGGCGTCCGGGTTATAGGACAGGGTGATCATAGGCGTCGAATCTTTACCAGAACATGACGAGCAGGTTTATCCATTTGAGCCATCCTTCCATAAATCTTCAATAAGTTGTAGAATTAAGATATTCTAAAACTCGGCTCGCCCTCTTTACTGAGCACGTACCAGGACTTAAGTTCTACTCCGAAGGTGATTTTTTCAGTTATGGTATCGACGAGCAAAACATCAGGGAAGGCTTGTGATCTTCTAATAAACATAAATGACGGATGTTTATTATCTTTGTCCCATACATTTCTCAGTCCGTTGAGGGTTTCGGGAATTTGCGATTCCAAAATACTGGAAAATACCGGTCCTATCGAGAATATCTCGGTTGCATTGATCCCTCTAATTGACAAGTCAGTTTGAAAATGATTAGGGATAGAAAGCAGGAGTGATCTTATTGTTTCCCAGACTGAAAAATATTCCCAGTTAGAATCTGGGAATTTCCTCTCCGGAGGATTGTTCGTCATCTCTGGCGGATTGTTCGTCATCGGAATGCCTCATAGGACATGAGATCTTCCAGAAGAAAGGATTGCTGTTTCTCTTGCTGCTCACACTCTTTCAGACGAGAAATAGCCATCATATATATGATCATCAATCTCAGCACAGTAAGCAGTGCGAGATGTAAGGTAAGCGACAAGACCTGCCGTACAGAGACCGCCAAATGGTTCCCATATGACATCTCCCAGATTTGAAGAAGATTCAATGATCAATTCCATTAAATTAACAGGCTTTTGATTGAGGTGTGCATACTTACTTGATCCGGGAAACCTCACTCTTTCCCGATTATGAAGAGGAGGGTGATTCCATACATTCGTTATCCCGTATTTTCCTTTAAATGTTGGAAATATTTTTTCGTACTCTTGCTGGTTAGCAGGTCTTTTGCCATCAAAAGAGAAGTAAGGTCGTCCCTTTGAGTCTCCATATTCATTAGCATAGGAAACCATCCGAATAAAGATTTCAGGCGGAAGAGCATACCATAAGTGGTCCTTAGTGAAATATTTTCTCGAAGCGGCATTTACCACTCCACATGCTTCATTCGTTTTATAAATTGGCAGTCCGGTTCTATCCCATTCTTTCCTGAGCCATTCTTTTAGATTTAGCGTTTTTCCGTCGCAATAAAACTCTGCACGTCGCACATATTGAACACAAACCTCTGTAACGATTGGAAAACTTTTCAGAACCGGCAGATTACAATTGCCGGCGATATGTTGGATTCCCTTGTTCCAGATATTACAACCTGCATACTCCCAGCCATATTCATCAAGAATGGGATGCACCGTCGCCCAACCTATTTCGGTGTTCCAGAACCAGAGAGTCGTTCCGGGCCTGGCGTAGCGTGACCATGCTTGAATATGACGACGATACCACGTTTTCAGTTCCGAAGGCTCTCTGGCATCGCCCTTAAATCCTGACACACCGTAGGCGCCATCAGAAATAATGACATCGGGGGTTGGCCATTCCTGATAGAGTTCGGCGACATCACCGTGATAGATGGTTACATTTCCTGATTTGAAGATGTTTTGGTTCTCCATGGCTCGCCTGCTACGATGGTGAATGACATCAATTGCAGTACTGACTTCACTGCAAAAAGCAACCACGAAGGTCACAAAGGGACACAAAGGAAAGGCGCTTCATTTTTTCAACCTTCGTGCGCTTCGTGTCCTTGGTGGTTAAGCCTTTGTGCCGTGGACTCAGCATTGTTTCTTGTATGTTCCTTAATCTTCGATGACACATGCTCCCGCCGTTGCAATGACGGTGACATTCTCAAATTCGAGCAGGCGGAGAAACTGTTCCATCGAGCGTTTCGCTTCTTCGGCTGCGCGCTGCATGATACCATTTTCGCAGGCTGCCGCCAGAATCTGGCGTTCCGCCTCCTGTCGCGCCTGCGTTTCCAGGTTCGGGTTCTGCCCGCCGGTCAGTTGGGTGATCAGACGCGTCTGTCGGTCGTAGACGCGGGTGCGTTCGTTGTCGAGGCGCGCACTGAAAATCTCGGAAGCAGGCAGCGTCAGCGTCACGCTCGCGCCGTCGGGCGAAATGATCACGTCGCGGTCGGTCAGTTTGCTCAGATCGACGCCGGCCACCACGTCGCCGCTGGCAATCAGCAGCAATCGTTCGCCGAGGAACATATCGAGCGCATCGCCCCGCGCCGTCGAGGCTTCGACAACCCGTTCAATCGAAAACCGTTGTGTCTCCAGGCGGTTGAGGTTCTTCATCTGCTGAATAGCGCCGCCCCAGTCGCGGATGGTTGGCGTCGGTGTGGCGATCAGTTGCACCACTTGCTGCGGCACGTTGGGGACGAACGCTGCCACAATCTGCTGCCAGAAGAGCATCAGAAGCACAACAACTGTGATTGCGCCGAGCGCGACGTACAGCGCCGTTGCTGCGCATCCCCCGCTGACCATCGGAATACCGTAGGGAACGGTTCTTTCCACATCGAGCGGAACATAGGGTTCATCCAGGTCGTCATCGACTTCTTCGCCGCGTGCGCGCCGCAACCGGCGCGCCATGAGCGACTCGCGGCGTGGCGCGCGCATCAGTTCATCCCGGCGCACCACCCGACGACGGGGTGGGGACGATTCTTCTTCTGGATCGTCGTCGTAGTGAGGCATGATCCCCTCCGGCGCGTCATCCGCGTTTGATGCCGGTATGAATGGCGGCGGCGCCCAGCCCCACCAGACGGTAGGTTACGTCGCTCCAGCCCGCCTCGCGCATGATCTGCGCCAGTTCGTCGGGCGGCGGAAAGACGCGCGCCGATTGTGGCAGATAGGTGTAGGCTTCGGGATCGGCGCCAAGCGCGCGCGCCATCAGCGGCACAATCCGCTGGAAGTAGACCCAATGCCCGAACCGCAGCAACGGTTGGCGCGGACGCGCAACTTCCAGGCAGGCGACTGTTCCGCCGACGCGCGCCACGCGCCACATTTCGCGAAAAGCAGCAGCGATGTCGGTCACATTCCGCAGCGTGAAGCCGGTCGTAATCGCATCGAAACTCTCATCGTCAAACGGCAGCGCCAAGGCGTCACCCGCCACAAAAACAGCGCGTTGCCCGGCGATCTTTGGCAGACCGGCGCGCATCATCGGGAGAGTGAAATCCACCCCAACCGCCAGACCGTCTGGCATCCACTGTGCCAGTTCGACCAGAAAATCGCCGGTGCCGGTGCCAATATCAAGCGCTCGCCCGCAACTCGGCGGCGCCGCCAACGCCACCGTTGCCGTGCGCCATCCCCGGTCCAACCCCAGGGTCATGATGCCATTCATGGTATCGTAGCCGGAGGCGATCCGGCTGAACATCCGCTCGACATACTCGGCTTTCTGGTCGGGTGGAGGCAGGACATTCGTATTCATTGTCGATTCATCTCGTAAATCAGTCGTAATCCATCCAATGTCAGATACGGCTCGACTGTCGTAATGGCTTCGGTTTCGGCAGCGATCAACTCCGCCAGCCCGCCCGTCGCCACCACCGGGCAGGATGTCCCCAGTTCCGCCTGCATCCGGCGCACCAGACCTTCGACCAGACCGGCATACCCGAGAATGACGCCCGACTGCATGTGATGGATGGTATTGGTGCCAATCACCTTTGGCGGGCGCACCAGTTCGACCTGATAGAGTTTTGCCGCCAGGCGAAAGAGCGCATCGGCGGAAATGCCGATGCCGGGCGCAATCGCGCCACCGATATACTCGCCGGTGGCGGTAATGACATCGAATGTCGTTGCCGTGCCGAACGCCAGCACAATGACCGGACCGCCGTACCGCCGGAAGGCAGCCAGTGAGTTGGCGATGCGGTCGGCGCCAAGTTCGGCGGGCGCGTCGACTTTGTACTGCAACCCGGTCGGCGTGGACGCATTCACCATCAGCGGATCGACGCGGAAATACTTGTGACACAGCGCGCGAAACTCGCCGGTCAGCGGCGGCACGACGCACGAAATGGCGCACCCATCGATGTGTCGGGGATCGATTCCGCCAAGGTCAAACAGATTGTGCAACAGCACCAGATACTCATCCGCCAGTCGGTGTCGTTCGGTCGTCACGCGCCAGTGCGCGGTGAGACGTTCTCCCTGATAGGCGCCGATTTTGATGTTGGTGTTGCCGATATCGATAGTCAACAGCATAGCGCACCATTGGTCTACGGAAACCAGACCCGCACATCTTCCGGGCGACGTACCGCGCCCAACGCCAGCATCAGTTTGATCCGCGCTTTACGACCGTTCAGATAGTGCGCAAAGAGCACACCCAAACGCTCCAAGTCGTGATAGGCGCCGACATAGCCATACTCATCGTGAAGCGCGCCGCTACCGGTGCATGGCGCGATTGCCACCATAATGCGTTGCGCAGTGGCTTCCTGGATTGCGGGCAGCCACCAGGGCGGCATGCGACCGCTGCCAAACGCTTCGATCACAATGCCGGCAACACGGTCGGCGATAGCGTGGCGCAGCAGGCGGTCGTCACTTCCCTGTCCGGGTGTGATCAGGTCAACGCGCTCTTCCAGGTGTGCGCAGGGAATGTACATCCGCTGCGCCGGTCGATGGCGCATCCAGATACGGTCGGCGACGATCCAGCCCAGTGGTCCCGATCCCGGTGCGGCAAACGCCTCAACGGAATGCGCATATGTTTTTTGTGCGTCAGCCGCAGCAAAAATCTGCCCGGCAAACACGACAAGCACGCCGGTTTCGCGCGTTTCTGTGGCAGCCGCAACCCGAATGGCGCTGGCAAGATTGTGCAGTCCATCGTATCCGGGCATCGTTGCAGAGCGCGCCGATCCGGTCACGACAACCGGTTTCTGGTGGTTGATCGTCAGATCGAGAAGATATGCCGTCTCTTCAAGCGTATCGGTGCCGTGGGTCACCACCACGCCTGTAACCGTCTCATCGCGCAGCAGGGCATCGATGTGCCGCGCGAGTTCGAGACCCTGCACCGGTGTGAAGTGGCTGCCCGGCAGACTGCTGAATTCGTTGAATTCGATCGTGATGCCGCTATGCGTCAGTTGGGCGATGATATCTTCACCGTCGACCGGAACCAGGGCGCCGGTTGCCGGGTTGCGCTTGAAGGCGATACCGCCGCCGGTTGTGACAACGATGACTTTCTTCACACAAACCTACCGTTTCCGTGCAATCCAGGCGATGCGTTGCGTGCGCTCACCAATCGGTTGTGTGGTGAAACAATCATACACCGCTTCGACACTCAACCCGGCGGCGCCGATCAACATTGCGACGGTTTCCGGCGGATAGGCGCGCTCGATGTGTATCTCCTCGAATCGTTCGTACCCGCTGTGGTCATCGCCGACAAACCCGATCAGGCGCATCGTTGAGCAATTCGTCGCCGGATCGAACCGGCTCCGATTGACCTGAATAAATCCCGGTCGTTCAATAATCTCCACTTCGCCCCAATCGTGCTCAAGGAAGTGGCGCGTGTTCATATCCGCCACGAACAAGCCTTCCGGCGCCAGCGCTTCTGCCGCCGTCGAAAAGCACGCCGCCAGGTCTTCTTCAGTCAGCATGTAATTGAGACTATCATACGTGCAGGTGACCAGATCGAAGGAACCTCGTCGCAGAGTCTCGGTTGCCTCGTCGGTGGTATGTGGCATCTCCCGCCACAACCAGCGCATATCCGCTTCGATAAAGTGCGGACGAACCGCCGTATCCACCGATTGCGCGCGGTTGCCCGCAATGGCGATCATTGCCGGGGAGCGGTCCACGCCGACGACGAGCCAGCCCGCATCGGCAAGGATCAGCGCCAGCGTTCCCGTCCCGCATGCGAGATCGAGCGCCCGCCGCCCTGCAACCGGGTGACGCGGCAGGATGTCGCCCAACAGGTAGTGAGCGAAGAGTATTGCAAAGCGAATCTGACCGCTTCCATCATAGAACGGCGCGTAGGCGCAATAGATATCGGATGTCTCGTCGGGCATGCTTTGGTCGAAACGCTTTCATCTGTTTCTAACCGCCGTCATTGTACCATACTGCGCCCTGATGATGACCGTTACCACCACCCGACACCATGCAGACGAACCTGCACTGGAACGGTTATACCAATGACCGGTGACCATCCGGCATGGTCATCCCGAGCCGCGCGAGGGGTCGTGCGCGTCCCGCGCAGATTCCGCGCTGCGTTTACCCTGAGCGAAGCGAAGGGCTCGGAATGACCAGTCGCTGCGCTCGGAATGACACGCATGCGGCATCTGCAAGCGTCCTTGGTATCACCTCGCGCCTCTCCCCTCGCCCCCCACACCTCACGCCTCACGCCTCACGCCTCTCGCCTCACGCCTCACGCCTCGCGCCCCGCGCCTCGCGCCTCTCTTACCAATGACCGGTGACCATCCGGCATGGTCACCCCGAGCAGCGCGAGGGGTCGTGCGCGACCCGCGCAGATTCCTCGCTGCGTTTACCCTGATCGAAGCGAAGGGCTCGGAATGACAAGCATGCGGCATCGTCAATCGTAATTGGTATCACACGGAGTGAGACGGACTCCCACAGATCGAAGGCTTTCCACGAACAGATCCGTGTGAGTCCGGGGTATCCGCGTCAATCCGTGTCCCTTAGGCGCAAATGCACCGGCGTGCCTCCCTGCGCCGCCGATGCCTTGATCGCGTCCCACAACTGCGCCATGCGCAAACCGACTTCCGGCGGGCATGGGTTCTCCTGCTTTCCGGCGCGCACTGCCAGGAATTGTTCCCAAACGCCGCGCGATTCGGGCACGGGGATCGCGGCGGGCGGCTTATCGCCGTGGTACTGCACTTCGAGCCGCTCGCCCCAAACGCCGGTGTAGAGAATGGCGCGTTCGCAGAAGACCCGCACATCCGAATGGCACGATGGAATGGCTTCGCCGCAGGCATGGAGCGTTATCAGCGCCCCGGAACGCAACCGCGCGATCACTGCCCCCAGCGTTTCGACCGGGCGCCCCCGGTTGTCCAGGTATGCCGCAACTTCCGCGACCTCTTCGCCAGCCAGATCAACGACCGTGTTGAGCAGGTGGGCGCCGGTGTCGAACAGAAATCCGCCGCCGGACAGTTCCGGTTGCTGTCGCCACGTGCCAACGGTCATCGGTCCCCAGTTCTGCCAGACGACGCCGCTGATCGTCAGGAGACGCCCGAATGCGCCGGAGCGTAGCAGTGCGACGGCGGTGCGCACATTCGGTGAGAGGCTTCCCGGGAAAGCGACCACCAGCAATCGTTTGGTGCGGTCACGGGTTTCGATCAGGCTGCGAGCTTCGTCGGCGTTCATGACCATTGGCTTTTCGAGCAGCACATCAAGACCGGCTTCCATGCACGCTTGCGCCTGGTTGTGGTGGTAGACATGCGGCGTGATGATGAATGCTGCGTCGAGTTTGCCGCGATAATCGGCAAGCAGTTTCTCCAGGTCCGGCTCATTGGGGGGCGGCGCAACGCCTGCCTGCTCGAAGAGCGCAGCGGCGGCGTCATAGGCGGATGACGATGGCTCGCATACGGCGACGATCTGCGTGCTGTCGCGCAGTTCATGCATTCTCCGCAGATGATAGCGCGCCATGCCGCCGCACCCGATCATCACCGTGCGCACAGGTTGGGGAGCCATAGAACCTCCAGCGAAGATAATGCGGAGGTCACAGACCTCCGCGTGCGATGTTCGGACAAAACTTGATTATACCGCTTTTTTGAACACTTACCGCGTGATGACGAACAGTTGCCCATCCGCTCGTCCGAAGACTTCGGGGAAGAAACTCTCCTGCGCAAGTGTCGGAATGACGCGGTATTCGCCCGGTTGCACGGCGCGGAAGGTGTAACTGAAGAGATACGCGCCGCGCGGCAGGTAATCGGCGAACAGCGCAACCTTTTCGTCGCGCAGCTCGACCCGGTCGTACCAGCGCCACCACCACCAGTACGGCGTCGCGGCATCCGGCGCCGGTCGCAGCGTTGGTCCGCTATCTGAAGCGATCACAGTCGTCGCCAGGTTCGGGTCGATGGCTTCGCCGCCAGCGGGGAGCGGATCTTCGATCTGGAAGTAGTAGAGATCGCGCTCGGCTACAATCGAGAGTTCGACTCGCACCATGTCGCCCGCTTTGACGCTGGTCAACGTCGGGCAACGTGGTCCGTCCGTGCAATCCGCCGCCACGTACCGTCGCGTCACGGCGATGCCCCGGTCGAGCGCCTTCACCTGATCGGCTGGCAGCGCCAGGTTCAGATGCGCTGTGTAGTACAGCCGACCTGCTCCTTCGCTGCGCCCCACCGCCACCAGCAATGGGTCGCCGATCAGCAGTTCAGTCGTCGGCACACGCACCACCGTCGCCGACATGACGTTGGTGGCGTCGATGCGCCCGGCGATGCGCTCATTACCATTCAGCCAGACAGCATAGTCATAGGCGCCGTTGAGTTCGCCGGTCGTTGCCATCCAGTCGGTCAGCGCCAGCAGTCCCCACACCGATTCCTGGGTCGTGAGCCAGATGTCGCCACGGCGAGCAACCATAAGCCAGCGCACGACGTTGGGAATAATCTGGTTCTGCGGGTCGAGTCGCACAAGCGCCTGGAGCGCAATCGCGCTACTGCACGTGTCACTGCTGAATGCCCAGGAGTCTCGCGCGGCTTCCTCCCAATGGACGCCGGTGGCGCTGACAATTGCGGCATTGTTCAGGTCCGAAAGGAGTGTCTTCAGCCGCGCATCGCCAGCATCGACGCGGTGGAGCGCCAGCGCCAGCAACGCCTTGCCGTACACGCCAAGACGCTCACGGTTGCCGTAGAGCGCGTCCATCCGCCCACGATCCGGTCTGCCGCCGTCGGCAAGCACGTAGAGCAGCCATGCCTGCCGGTTCGCTTGCTGTGCTGTGCGCACATCGGCGTCGGCGGCGAGTTGCGCAGCGAGATACTCCGTTCCGCGCGCCAGCGTGTCGTCGCGCACGGTGAAGCCCGCTTCGCGCGCCCGCAGCATGCCGAATACCGCATACGCGCTGATGTATGGATTGCTCTCATCGTCTGCCCACCAGCCCCATCCGCCGTCGGCATTCTGCCACAGGGAGAGCCGGTCGAGCGCATCAGCGACCAGGGTCGGCAGGCGCGCCTCCAGTTCGGTGTTTGTCACTCCGAGCTGGCGGAGCATCCGCAGCGCCACGACATTCGGCACAAAGCGCGAGACGGTCGACTCGACGGTGACATACGGATATTCTTCCAAAGCCGTCAGACCGTCGAGTACGCTGGCCGCCAGCGAAGGATCGAGCCGGATGCGCAATTCTCCCAGGCGCGCATCGACATTCGGCGGCAGCGCTACCGCCTCGACGCGCGCATCTGCCCGGTCGATCTGTCCGCCGGTCGCCACGGTCTCCGGCGCGCTGTAGCGGTAGACCGGAATGCGCCCGTCTGGCGCGGTTGCGATTCGGGGTCGCGCCGCGTCGCTCAGTTGCCCGGAGACGGCGCTGAATACCAGATCGACTGACTCTCCATCAAGAACCGTTACCTGCCAGGCTGCCGAGGCTTCGCCATTCGCCGGAACCTGGATCGTCTGCGTGATCGGCGAGGTGACCGTAACCCCATCGGCGCTCAGGGTCACCGTTGTCATCATGGGCGTATTTGTAAGATTGCTGACGTTTACTGCCAGTTCTACCACATCCCCAACGACAAAGAAGCGTGGCGTGACCGGGCGCACAAGCAATGGCTTCGTGCTGACCAGTTCACCAGTTCCTTCACCGACGCGCGTATCCATTGTGAGCGCCACGCCGCGCATCACCCAGGTCGTCAGATTATCAGGCAGCGAAACCTGCACCGTCGCGCGCCCGCCAGCGTCGGTGGTCACAACCGCCTGCCAGAACGCGGTGTCGGCAAACTCCTGGCGAATAGTCAATCCCTGCTGAAGTGCGGCATCGCCGGTGCGCGCGGGCATCGCCTCGGCAGGCATAGCGGCTGGCGCCGTTGGCGTTGCCCCGACCATAGGGATAGCGGTCTCTGGTCCAGCCGCGCCTGCGCCCGGCGGCACATTGCGCTGCGCTTCGTCCAGCAAACGCTCGAAGCGCTCGGCGGCAACCGAAAGACCGGCGCTGGTGAACACCCCCAGCGGACGGCGACCGTAGAACCCCTGGACAATGGCATCTGGCTCGCGTGGTTGGAGCGACAGCACGGCTTTATCGACCAGGTCGAGCGACAGTTCCGCCGCTACCGGCGCGCCGTTTGTGTCGGTCACGCGCACATCGAAGGTTACTGCGTCGCCGGGTGCTGCCTGCGGTGTCGCAGTGGTCACTTCAACCCGCAGCATCTGCGCAGTCGGCACAACGGTGAGTGGCAGGACGCCGACCTTGAAATCGGCAGGCGCGCCGCTGCCGTCCGGCGGCGCAAACAGCACTGCCGAAACAAAGATATTCGGCGCGTGATCAGCCGTGATTGGCAGTTGATAGACCAGACTGCCGCCGCTGACCTGGCGCACCTCGTGGCTCAAGACGCCGCCGCGCTCGACGGTCAGCAGCGCCCAATGCGTTCCAGTGAACGGCGAGGGGATGAGGATCGTTGCTGTTTCGCCGGGGCGATACTCGCTTTTGTCGGCTATCAGGTTGATGCGATCATTATTCTCGCGCAGCCAGAGCGCATCGCCGCCGTAGACCCAGACATACAGCGAGGAGCGCGCCTCGCGCCCGCCAGCATCGCGTGCGCGCGCCAGCACCAGGTAGGCGCCACCTTTGTCGGGAGTGAACGAAACGACCGCCTCGCCATTCGCGTCGGTTGTGACCGTCTGCGTGCCGACAGGTTCGCGCACCTCACGCGACTCCCAGCGTCCGCCAGCGTCGTCCTGCACGAAGCGATTTTCCCAGGTGGTGCGCACCAGTTCGATTTCGACCGCGCGGCTTGCCAGGCGATTGCCGCGCGTGTCGATGGTCACCAGGTCGATCTGCTGCGCCGCGCCTGCCCTGCCGACATACGCGCGCGGCGCCAGCCCGACGTACAGGTCGCTGGCATGCACGACGATAGCAGTGCGCCCGCTGATTGCCTGATTATCGCGCCCGGTGACCGTCGCCTCGACCGTCAGGCGCGCGCTGCGGGTGATAACGTTGCCTTCCGGGTCGCGCAATTCACCCGGCAGGCTGATGATCGCCTGTCCCTGCGCATCGGTTGTGGCGCTGCCGGAGAGGATCGGTTGCGGCGGCGGAGCGGGAATCCACCAGCAGAAGCGACAGACCCACACATCGCCAGACTCGTCGAAGGTGTACCTGCCCGCCCAATCAGGCGCGGGAGCGAATGGTTCCGCCAGCACATTCCACTGCACCGGCAGGTTTGCGGCCGGCGCGCCAAAAAAATAAGCGGCGCGCACTGTTGCTTCTGTCGGTGCACCGCGCATAATCCCGGCAGCGCGCGGCGTCACCGTCACCTCGATCTCTGGGGGACGATAGGCAGCGACCTGGAAGGGGAAACGGAACTCGCGACCGCCAACATTCAGACTGAGGGCGTACTGACCGGTCGGCGCGCCTGCTGCCAGCATGAACCCGCCGTCGAAGGCGCCGTTCGGATTCAGACTCACCGGTTGCTGAATGATCGATTCACCGGCTGCATCGTAAACGGCAACCTGTGCCGTGTTCAACCCCGGCATGAGGGTATAGCGCACATCGTCCTCGGCGCGCACGACCCCCTTGAACCACACCCGCTGACCGGGACGGTAGATTGGTCGGTCGGTGTAGACATAGGCAGTCACTTCTGGCAGGTCGAACGACGCCGGGAGGCTGAAATCCCACGGAGTGACGCCGGTTCCCCAATCTGCGCCGAAGATTGCGAACGGCTGTCGCGCGACTGCGACCATCCCACGGTACTCGGTGCGGTTGAGAGTCGTCGTCGCCACCCCATTTGCGTCAGTAGTCGCTGTGCCCAGTGATGCGCCCTGATCGTCGAACAATTCCAGCGCCAGACCAGACACCGGCGCACCGGTCGTCAGATCATTCGCCCACACCAACGCAGTGCGCTCCGCCGCCTTCAGTGTCAGATGCAATGGTGATACCGCCAGCACCCGCGTTTCGGGATAGCCGGAAGGATGATCGAGCAACAGCAGATACAAGCCAGGATCGAGGCGCCCCCCCCCATCGACCAGATCAATGCGCACCGGTGTTGGTTCATCGCGCGGCACACTGAACTGCGCCTGCCAGCGGCGCACGAGCGTCGCGCCAGACGGTGGGGAGACGCCGTCAGGTCCGAGAATCTCACGGCGCAGCAACGCCTCGACGGGCAGACGATAGAGCGCCAGTGATGCATTATTGACATTGGTTGCCATTAACGCAATGCGCGGCGCGCGGTTGGCGTCGAATGTCGTGATGAAACCAGGGGTCAATGGATAGACCTGCGGTTCAAGCGGCGTTGTGCGGAAGCGCACCGCTAGCGACTGACCGGTGCGATTCCCGTAGGGATCGGCGATGTCCGGTCCGATCGCAACCGAATATTCCGTCGAAGGGCGTGTATCGAAACTGAGATTGAACGTCGTGTCGTAGAAATAGGTGTACACCTCCGTTGGTTGCGGCGTGATGGCGACATTCGGCAATACGGTCGCCGGATCGACGGGGGCGTTGAAGCGGATCGTCAACCCGCCGCGGCGTGCATTCGTCTCCCCATCACGCGGATCGGTTTCCAGAATGCGCAAGCGAGGAACCGTCTGGAACGTTGCGCTGAAATCATTCGCCATGCCAAGCCCGCCGGAAATACCGGTCAGACTGGCAGCCGCCTCAACCGTGTAGCGCGTGTCAAATTCCAGCCGTTGCGCCGGTGTGAAGACCAGCGTCTCGTCGGTGACCTGGAGATCGCCGGGGATGTCGGCGCCATCAGAACCGCGCAGACGAAACGCTGCGCGCGCAGAGGCGGGATCGACCGGCACATTGAAGCGCAGCGTGATGGATGGTTGCAGCGGCACGAGGGTCGCGCCATCGAAAGGATTGATCGTCACCACCTGCGGACGAGCGACGGTAAAGCGCCAGGTATACTCCGACGGGAGCGGATTCCCGGTTACATCGGTCAGCCCGGCGGCGATGCGTCCGGTGTACGTGGCGCCGCTGGCGAGCGGCGCTGAAGGGATGAAGGTGTAGATCGCCGTATTCAGCCACTCTCCGCGCCCTGCGATTGGCGGGTCGAACGTCAGCGGCTGCGGCAGGTTCGTCTGCATCTCGATTGCCGTCAGTGGAACGACAGGACGATTGAAAAAGACGGTGATAGTCGCATTGGGCTGCACGTCGGCGGCGCCGTCGGCAGGGATCACCTGCCCGACTTCGAGGAAGCCTGCGGTTGCGAAGCGGAAGCGCACCGGCGCCGCCAGGGGTATGCCATCGGCGCTTTTCGCCGTTTCGCGCAGCATGACTTCATATGTGGAAGCGCGTTTGAGCGGTGCGCCCGGCACGAAACGAACGGTGCGCGCATTGGGCCATTCCACTACGCCGGTTACTCCGGCGACGGTCAGGGCTGCCGCCACCGATGCGCGGTCCATGGGGCGGTCGAAGACCAATTCAACCGGTGCGCCGGGATCGAGCGCCTGCCCCGGTTCAGGTGAACGGGCCACCAGGGTCGGCGCCGCCTGGGTTGGCGGTTGTGGAATATCGCGTCGTGGCGCAACCGGGGTTGGTTGAGCGGTCACGGGGGTCGGTGTTGGCTGCGGGCGCGGACTACCGCACGCGGCAAGGATCGTCACGCATACCATCAGCAATACAAACCGGCGATAGAGCGGAGGCATATCATTGCTCCTGTCTGTGTGTGGCACTCCTATACCTCAAGACGCCGCCGGCAAGTCGTGAGTTCCGCCAACCCCTCCTGCCTGACCCTATGCTATCATATCCGTGTGCGGCAATAAAGCGTTGCGCCTCCTGGGTTCTCAGTTCTCAGTTCTCAGTTCTCAGTTCTCCTATGCGCGCATCGCCACACCATTATGAACATCTCCTGACCGAAGCCCATCGTCTGGCAGATCAACTCCGCGCGCTCGGCGCAGTCCGGGTTATCCTGTTCGGCTCACTGGCGCGAGGCGGTGTATCACTATTCAGCGACATCGACCTGCTAGCGCTCTTCGAGAACTCTCGCTCGCCGCGCGAATTGACGCGCTGGGTCTACAGTGTCATTGACAGCAGTGAGAGCATTGACATTCTGGCATACAGCATCGATGATTTCGAGCGCATCAGGCAGCGTCCATTCTGGAAACACGCCCTGCAACACGCACAGGTGCTCTATGAACGACCCACAACGTGAATCTGACCGCTGGTGGCGTCAGGCGAGCGCCGATCTCGCCTTTCTGCCAATTGTGTTACAAGCAGGGAAGTATGACACATGCTGCTTTCTGGCGCAGCAAACGGCAGAGAAGGCGCTAAAAGCGTATCTCTTCAGTCAGGGGGAAGAACTCATCTTCACCCATTCGATCTTCAAACTGTGCGATCTTGCAGCGCACTATGATTCCTTCTTTGCAGAACTGAAAGACACGGTCAAGACACTGGATTACTACTATGTGGAAGCGCGCTACCCCAGTGCGCTCCAGGATGTCATCCCCGCTGAGTTTTACAGCGCGCGCGATGCAGAAGGAGCGATCCGCATGGCGACCGATGTGCATCGCGCAGTTGGTCAACCTCTTGCGCCCCAGGGATAAGTATGGATGGCAGAACCGGAGAGTTGGAAAGGAAGTTCAGCCCCTATGATCCGTTTTGGAACCTTCGTCCCACAAGGATGGCGACTCGACCTGATCGAAATCGACGACCCGATCACCAAATACGAGGCGATGACCGCCGTTGCAAAGACCGCCGATGCGCTGCCGATCTACGATTCGATCTGGGTCTACGACCACTTTCATACCGTGCCGAGGATTGAGCAGGAAGCCGTCTTCGAGTGCTGGACGATCACAGCGGCGCTGGCGCGCGACACGCAGCGCGTTCACATCGGGCAGATGGTGACGTGTGTCGGATACCGCAATCCGGCGCTGCTGGCGAAAATTGCCTCGACCGTCGATGTGCTCAGCCACGGTCGACTCTACTGCGGCATCGGCGCCGGATGGTACGAGCACGAATGGCGCGCCTACGGCTATGGTTTCCCCGAAACCCGCGACCGCATGCGCGCCTTCCGCGAGGCGACAACGATCATTGTCAAAATGTGGACGGAAACGATGCCGACGTTCGAAGGAGCATACTACCGCATCGCTGGTCCGATCAACGAGCCGCGCGGTGTGCAGAAGCCGCATCCCTCACTCTGGATCGGCGGCAGCGGCGAGCAGGTGACTCTGAAACTCGTCGCGCAGTACGGCAACGCCTGTAATATTGGCGGCTCGCCGGAAACCATCAGTCGCAAGCTGGCAATCCTTCGCGAGCACTGCGAAACGGTTGGACGCAACTATGGCGACATCATCAAATCGAGCAATGTTAACATCGTGCTGCTCAAACCAGGCGCCGACATTGCCGCCGCCACCGAGAAGGTGCGCGCGACCTACGGATGGAGCGTCGACCAGTTGCTTCAAAATGCCATCGTCGGCACGAGCGAAGAGGTTGTCGAACGCTTGCAGGCGCTCGCGGACGTAGGGATTGACTACCTTATCACATACTTTCCGCGCGTCGCTTACGACCACACGCCGCTCTATCAGTTCGCCGAGGAGGTCGCGCCACACATCCGTTGATGGAGGATTAAAGCCATGAATCGGGTAAACCGGTGCTGCCGTGCCGTGCATCCTCTGAGCTCAGGACGTGGAAGCCCCAAAGGGGCTTCCACAATCTCAGCCAGGGCTTCAGCCCGCAGCGCCCAGGTTGAGGTCGCGCCACACATCCGTTGATGGCGGATGAAGCCATGAATCGGGTAAACCGGTGCTGCCGTGCCGTGCATCCTCTGAGCTCAGGACGTGGAAGCCCCGAAGGGGCTTGCACGATCTCAGCCAGGGCTTCAGCCCGCAGCGCCCAGGTTGAGGTCGCGCCACACATCCGTTGATGGCGGATGAAGCCATGAATCGGGTAAACCGGCGCTGCCGCGCCGTGCATCCTCTGAGCGGGCTAACGCCCGCACTCAGGACGTGGAAGCCCCGAAGGGGCTTGCACGATCTCAGCCAGGGCTTCAGCCCGCAGCGCTCGCCCGACGATCTGCGCACGCTCGCGCAGACAGCTTGCACGATCTCAGCCAGGGCTTCAGCCCGCAGCGCCCAGGTTGAGGTCGCGCCACACATCCGTTGATGGCGGATGAAGCCATGAATCGGGTAAACCGGCGCTGCCGCGCCGTGCATCCTCTGAGCGGGCTAACGCCCGCACTCAGGACGTGGAAGCCCCGAAGGGGCTTGCACGATCTCAACCAGGGCTTCAGCCCGCAGCGCTCGCCCGACGATCTGCGCACGCTCGCGCAGACAGCTTGCACGATCTCAGCCAGGGCTTCAGCCCGCAGCGCCCAGGTTGAGGTCGCGCCACACATCCGTTGATGGCGGATGAAGCCATGAATCGGGTAAACCGGTGCTGCCGTGCATCCTCTGAGCTCAGGACGTGGAAGCCCCGAAGGGGCTTGCACGATCTCAGCCAGGGCTTCAGCCCGCAGCGCTCGCCCGACGATCTGCGCACGCTCGCGCAGACAGCTTGCACGATCTCAGCCAGGGCTTCAGCCCGCAGCGCCCAGGTTGAGGTCGCGCCACACATCCGTTGATGGCGGATGAAGCCATGAATCGGGTAAACCGGCGCTGCCGCGCCGTGCATTCTCTGAGCTCAGGACGTGGAAGCCCCAAAGGGGCTTGCACGATCTCAGCCAGGGCTTCAGCCCGCAGCGCTCGCCCGACGATCTGCGCACGCTCGCGCAGACAGCTTGCACGATCTCAGCCAGGGCTTCAGCCCGCAGCGCCCAGGTTGAGGTCGCGCCACACATCCGTTGATGGCGGATGAAGCCATGAATCGGGTAAACCGGTGCTGCCGTGCATCCTCTGAGCTCAGGACGTGGAAGCCCCGAAGGGGCTTGCACAATCTCAGCCAGGGCTTCAGCCCGCAGCGCCCAGGTTAATGTTCATCAGCAGCCAGCCCTCCGTTTGGGTGAGCGCGCGCCACAACCTGTTTCAGGACAACAGTTCCACGCGATCCTGAGCGCCTTCTGCCAGCAGTTCATCGGCAGCGGCGAGGAGCGCGGCGATACGTTCTTCCGAGAGCGGCGGTGTTTTCTGGCGCAAGTACAATTCCAGTGCGCGGCGCGGGGTCAATCCGTCGAGGATGCTTGCGTCACTATTTCCCAACCGTCCGCGGGTGCTCCGTTCGACCTCGACCGTCACGGCAGCGATGACATAGGCGCCGGCATCGTCGAGCGCACGCCGGATCGCCTCAGTCTGAAGCGCATCCGCCTGTTCGGGACGCGCGTCGATCTTCACCCGCACCACTGCGCCGCGCAGCGAGCGCCGCTCGATGGCAGCCAGCACGCGCTGCATCGGGTCGTTTATACTGCGCACATCGACCGCAATTGTGACGAATGGACGCGCCGCCAGTTTGTGAAAACGCCAATGCGCCTCACCCTTCGCCTTCAGATCAACGATGACACATCCCTTGTCTTCGTCCTCCTCGCCAAAATCGATCCGCTCGATGCTTCCGGGGTAGACGACGGGCGGATGGTCGCCAAGCGCCTGATGACGGTGGATATGCCCCATCGCCACATAATCGACGTTCGGCAGCGCCATCAGGCTGCGCGGATAGATCAGGTCGCGCCCGAGCAGCACCTGCCGTTCGGCGCCGAACGTGGCGCCGTCAATCGTGCCGTGCACGGTCAACACTGCCGGCAGCGCCGGATCAAGGTCGTCGGCAGCCTGGCGCAGAAAGCGTTCTACCCGCTCGATCAGCATCGTTTCAATTTCCAGGAACGACGCCATGCGCAATTCCTCTTTCGTCAGCAGGGCGTGGCGCGTCACCCAAGGAAGCGCAATGACCTGAAGTGGACCGGATCGTGTCTGTAGCGTATGGATGCGCGGTCGATCGGCGATCGTCACCCCATCGACCGCCAGCGTATCGAAGATTTCGACGGCGTGTGCGCGTCCGGCGGCAGGCGACACATCATGGTTGCCGATGAGGATAAAGACCGGCAGACCGCACGCCCGCAGGCGATGGATGCGCCGCGCAAACTCGCGTTGCTGTGTGGGATTGGGGGTGCGGTTCTTGTACACATCACCGGCGATAAGGACCGCATCTACGCCTTCGGCAAGTCCTACGTCAATCGCCTCATCCAGGCGCTCCAGGTAGTCGCGCAGACGGCTGTGCAAGCCGGTAGATGGATCAACGCGACCATAATTTTCGATGCCAATGTGCAGGTCTGCCAGATGAAGCAGGCGCATGGTGTTTGTCCCGATACTCTCTGAGAACAGGGCGGGGGTGCGCCCTTGCGATCCAACACGAACGATTGTACGCAGGGGCTACGGGATCGTCAAGGGCGCTATAGGTGACGGTCACTAGCGAATACGCTGAATGTCCTCAACCGTGTTGTCCGGCTTCATAATGTAGACCCGGTCGCTGTTCATACGATAGATGACAAACGCACCGCCCCGGAAGTACTGCTCCACCGCAGTATCAGCGCGCTCCGGTTCAACCGCCCAACCCAGCGTTTCGCGGATGGTCGGATTTTCGCGCCATAGTTTGCCGAAGCCGCGAATAGGCTCGATCAGTCCTGGCGGCGGCGTCATGCCGCCACTTACCGGTTCACCTTCGCGCCAGTAGTCCGGGTACAACTGCCAGACCAGCGACCCGCGCGCGGTGTCGTAGAACACCACCCAGATGTTGCCGGATTGCCACGGCGTCAGCGATGGCGGGTTGGAGACCCAGTACATGGCGCCGCGCTCGAAGCGTTGCGATGCTGCCGGAAATGCCAGTTTCGGGAAGGGCGCCGGGCAGCCGAGGATGTCCGGGTAGGCGCGTGTTGTCGGTCCAAGGAACGGCGCCGGCGGTGCGCAGCGGTCGCTGATCGCCGTATACACGTCGCGCCCCAGGAGCCCAAGCAGCACCTCGTAGCGCGTGCCTGCCAGTTCGGGATGGTACTCCATGCGCCGCCGCTCGAAGTACTGCACTGTGCCGGTCCAGAGTTCATCGCCATTCGCCAGGGTTTCGGTCATCGGCTCGCTGATCGGGTAACCAAAGCGCATCAGTCCGCCATTGCGCCGCCAGTACTCCAGGAACTTGCCGCACAGCGTGTGACCGGTCTCCGGGAAGAACTGGCATTCCTTCGGGATGGAAGTTGGACGTGGCAGCGACTGCCAGGGACGACCCTGCCAATCGAGCACCTGTGCGCCAAGACGACCGGCAAGGACGCCAATCGATCCGTGGTCTTCGAGGCGGTCGCGCTCGAACCACTGCACCGGTCCAGTCCAGTTCTCCACTGTTTCGATGCGCAGTTCGCTGATCGGGTAGCCGAAGACTGGCAGTCCGCCATTGCGCTCCCAGTAGCGCAGGATCGCGCCGGAGACACAGTAGCCGGTTTCTGGGAAGCAGCGCTGCCGTTCGGCTGCGTTCGCCGGCGTTGCCGCAACCAGCACGCCGGTTACCGCCAGCAAAAGGGTGAGCATGAGCGTCCAGCGTTTCATGGCCTTCTCCTTTCTGCAGCGATCTCGTGTCGCTGCTCGTTGTCACTTTGAGTCTACGCCGCAGCGCACATACACGGAATGGAAAGAGGATGGAGAAATCCTGTCAGGATGCGTTGAAGGTGAGAAGCAGATGAGAAGAACGTTATGAGCGTCGCCTGGAAGCGCACGCGGATGCGCGCGGGTTGAGACGGATTGGCACGGATTTGTTTTTCATCATCGATCCGTGCCCATCCGTCGCGATCCGTGGTCATCCGTGTCCCATCATCCACCCCGTGGCGATCCGTGGGCGCCATCAATAGCGCACGGATGCGCGCGGGTTGAGACGGATTCTTACGGATTTGGGAATGATGCCTACTCAGTAATCCACATTCATCCGTCGCGATCCGTGGTCATCCGTGTCCCATCATCCACCCCGTGGCGATCCGTGGGCGCCATCAATAGCGCACGGATGCGCGCGGGTTGAATGATGGTTACCTTCAGTAGCGAAAAACTGCTGCCACGCCGTTACTGCCGGGAATATCCGTTGCCGGAACCGCAACGGCTTCGCCGCCGTGGAGCAGCGTTTGCTGCGCCGCAATGTCCAGCAGGTCATCATCGCCCGGCAGCGGCTCATCATGGAGCGAGATCGTTTCGTCATCGGGATTGTAGCGTCCCCACATCTGCCGATCGCTGGCAACGAGGAGTCGTGCCACACGACCGGCGTGTGCAGCCGGCAGGATTGAGCGCAGATTCGTGCTGGCGCGCGGCGGGTTGTATTGCAACAGCGCCTCGAAGCGATCGCGCTCATCAGTTGCCAGACGGCTTCGATGCGTCATCAGCACGTGCGCTCCGCGTTCACCCAGGGCTTCATCGTTCACGTGGTCAGGACTACCGCTGATATGGGTGTCGATGACGTGCGCATAGCCATTCAATGCACGGTACATCGACACCATGTAATCGACGCCTGCCAGCACGAGCGGATCGCGCGCGCGACTCAACGCACGTTCGACCGCATTGCTCACTGCCTGAAGATAACGCTGCACCTCGGCTTTTTCGTCGTAGATGTTGCCGCCGTGACCGGGGTACATCGCACCGCTGGCGCCGCCGCGCGTCGAAGGAGCAACATGGCGCTGCGCCTGGCGTCCGGTCGGGTCGGTCTGCGGCAAATCGTCGATACCGGCAGGCGCGTCGGGAAGCGGCACGGCGGTGATGCCCGACGGTGTAGCGTGGAGCAAACGCACACGACTCTTGCTTAGCGCCAGCACATAGAACGAGTCGGTTGCCGGACGGGGCATAAGCAGCGGCTTAATGAAAGGGCGCCGCCCGACGATCACAGCGTCGCTGACGCGGTGCGGCAGGCGATAGAGGTGGAACTGACCGGGTGCAACATAGCACGCCAGTCCAGCGTCCTGATACTCCTCCAGAGTCCGCGCGTCGGTCATCTCCCACACGGGCGCCAGCATCGCGTGGGCATCGTCGCGATCATACCCGCTCGCCTCAAGTTCCGCCTCACTGCGGCGCAGCAGATTTTCGAGCTGAATCGCGCGCTGGATGGTTTCACCGGGCGGATGGGGCGCCAGGAATAACGAAACCCACGGTGTTTCGTTCAGCGCAATTAGTTCTCGCACCTCTTCACGCGACACTCCCTTGAGTAGAACTTTCATACTCACCTCCTGAACCAAGAGAGAGCGATGATGTGCATAGTTGTCATGGAGCGTTTTCGCCGCCATGTTCGAGCGCTCTATCAGAACACGGCCCCGGCGTATAGCCACGCAATGCTTCGGCAAGCAGGGAGCACACTTCCGCATCACTGGTTGGCGTAAAGTCACTATACCACATCCCGATGGCGTAGAGCATCTCAGGCGTCGCCAACGCTACCACCTCATCGACAAGCGGTTCAATCTCGGCAACGCTCTCCGGCGCGGCTACCGGCGTAGCCACCATGATCCCCGCCGGTCCACCCCGTCGGACTGCTTCGATAGCAGCCATTATCGTCATACCGGTCGCCAGTCCATCGTCGATGAGTATCACGCGCGCCCCTTCAACCGTCGGCGGCGGACGATCACCTCGGTAGAGGCGTCGGCGTTGTTCGAGGATTCGCTGCTCTTCCCTGGCAACATGGTCAATAATCTCTTCTGGAATATCGAGCTCTCGAATGACAACGTGATTGAGCACGCGCACGCCTCCCTCGGCGATCGCGCCCATCGCGAGTTCGGCATGACCGGGCACGCCGAGTTTTCGCACGAGAACGATGTCGAGTGGCGCATGGAGCGCTCGCGCCACCTCATAGGCGATTGGCACGCCGCCGCGTGGCAGTGCCAGCACCAGCAGATCGGGATGATCGGTCCACGCTGCGAGCCGCTGCGCCAGCAATCTGCCGGCTTCGCGGCGGTCACGAAAGAGCGGAGGAAACTCTTTGACTCTGATCCGCATCGCAGACGCCTCCGCGCGCCACCGGAACAGGCGGCGGAGAGCGCCAGGAACGCATGAAGGCAAGAAGGACGCTGTTGCCTGCCGCACCGTTGCGGTAGCGCATAGTGTTCTTGTAGTCTTCCTATTGTAGCGCGTCTGACGCAATTTGGGGTAGTGGTTGCTTCACGCAGCGTGATCGTCGGGATACGCCGGTTGACAGCACGGGTAGTTGGAGGGTACACTCCACTCACTCTGATACCAATGACGATTGACGATGCCGCATGCGTGTCATTCCGAGCCCTTCGCTTCGCTCAGGGTAAACGCAGCGCGGAATCTGAGCGGGTCGCGCACGACCCCTCGCGCTGCTCGGTGGCCATGCCGGATGGTCACAGGTCATTGGTATAAAACATCTATTCGTTGCAGGGCGATCTTCTCAATATTCCCCCTACTGCTGCCAATTGAAAGACACTTGTATGACGCGCGTGGATATCAAGCCAACACTTCTTCAGTGGGCTTTAGAGCGAGTCTAACAGGGAAAGGGAAAACATACGACAACGTTTTCCCCGACTGTCTGAGTGGCTTGAAGGCGAGCGCCAACCAACACTGCGTCAGATCGAGGAATTCTCCCGTGCGACCTCTACACCGCTTGGATTTTTGTTCCTGGACAAACCTCCAGAGGAAACATTACTCATTCCTTTTTTCCGCACCCTCAAGAATGAGTCGGTGCGGCGTCCGAGTCCTGACTTGATCGCGGTTGTGCAGATGATGGAGCGTCGTCAGGCGTGGATGCGCGAATACCTGCGCACAAACGAGTGCGCTCCCCTGCCATTTGTTCGTTCTGCGTCATTCCAAAGCGAACCCGAACAGATCGCGCGCGAAATGAGACGCGGTCTGGGGCTTTCGGATATGTGGTCCTTACAGGATAGGGCAGACATCTCTGGCATTATTGTCGTTGCGAACAGTGTGGTTGGGAATAACACGCATCGTCCTCTCGATCCGGCTGAGTTTCGCGGTTTTGTTCTCGTTGATGAATATGCCCCTCTTGTGTTTATCAACACTGCTGATGGTAAAGCAGCTCAGATGTTTACTCTGGCGCACGAACTCGCGCATATCTGGCTTGGAGGCAGTGCTGTGTTCGATCTGCGCGAGATGCAACCGGCGCATGATACCACCGAAATCATTTGTAATCAGGTTGCTGCGGAGTTTCTGATCCCGGCGACCAGGTTACGAGAGATCTGGGATAATGCGCGTCATTCGGGGAGTCCTTTCCAATATCTGGCGCGTCATTTCAAAGTCAGCGAGATTGTCGCTGCGCGTCGTGCGCTCGATCTTGGATTGATTGATCGACAAGAGTTTTTTGACTTGTATAGCGCCTATCGAGAACATGAATATCAGATCAGAGAGCAGACTGAGAGTGGGGGGATTTCTATGCCATCCAGACTATGCATCTTGGAAAACGCTTTGCCGCAACCGTTGTGCAGGCTGTGTATGAAGGTCGTTTACTCTTGAGGAGTGCCATTGAACCCCCATTCTGTAACCAGGATCGCATATCACTACCTCGACACCGGCAGAGGCGATCCGCTCGTGTTGCTCCACGGCTTTACCGGCAGCAGCGCAACCTGGGATGAGGTCGTGCCTCATTTCATGCAGCGCTTTCGTGTGATCCGCATCGACTTGCCGGGGCACGGGCGCACGCCTGCGCCGGTGGGTCCAACGCGTGGCGCATTGCCGTCGGTCGCAGCCGATATCGCTGCCCTGCTGCGCCATCTCAATGCGGCGCCGGCGCACCTGCTCGGATACTCGATGGGAGCGCGGCTGGCGCTTGGCATTGCAGTGTTGCACCCCGATGTGGTGCGGTCGCTGATTCTGGAGAGCGGCTCGCCAGGATTGGCGACCGAGACGGAGCGTGCAGCGCGGCGCGCCCACGACGAGGCGCTCGCCACACGCATCGAGCGGCTTGGTATCGAAGCATTTGTGGACGAATGGGAGCAACTGCCGTTATGGGCGAGTCAGCAACAGTTGCCAGACTATGTGCGGCAGCGCATGCGCGCAGAGCGCCTGCGCAACTCTCCTTCGGGGCTGGCAGCCAGCCTGCGCAGTATGGGAACCGGCGCACAACCGTCGTTCTGGGATGCTTTGCCGCATCTGACCATTCCGACGCTGGCGATCACCGGCGCGCTCGATGAGAAGTTCACCGCGATTGCCCGCCAAATGTGCGCGCGCTGCCCGGCAATGACACACCAGATCATCGAAGGCGCCGGACACGCACCACATCTCGAACGTCCGCTGGAGTTCGCGCGGTGCGTGTTCGGGTTTGCCGCCTGTTGAGATTTTTTCGTAAAGCCTGGCGCATAAGAGCGGCGTTTGAGCGCCTTCGGCATGGAGTGCGTCCTTCGGCGAACCTGCCAGTCTCATGCGGCGTCCTATCAAAAAATCGACACGTGTGAGAGAGGCAGCCGGGAGCGTGAACAAATTCCTTGCATCTTCGCGTTGAACAGCACCGACTTCGAGTGGCGCAAGCGCATCTTGCGCACCCTCACCCTGAGACAATACAAATGAGCAGGAGGTCACGGCAACCTGCGTATCCCCCCTCATACCAATGACGATTGACGATGCCGCATGCGTGTCATTCCGAGCCCTTCGCTTCGCTCAGGGTAAACGCAGCGAGGAATCTGGGCGGGACGCGCACGACCCCTCGCGCTGCTCGGGGTGACCATGCCACCGCATGCTTGTCATTCCGAGCGCAGCGAGGAATCTGGGCGGGACGCGCATGCCCCCTCGCGCTGCTCAGGGTGACCATGCCACCGCATGCTTGTCATTCCGAGCGCAGCGAGGAATCTGGGCGGGACGCGCACGACCCCTTGCGCTGCTCAGGGTGACCATGCCGGATGGTCACCGGTCATTGGTATGACACGGTTGCCTCACAGTCTAGGTGTGCAATGGCTCTTCGCGCTTTCGGCAGCGCAGGACATGTCTTCTTGTGTGATGCGGTGCAGCGGCAAAGCCGCCTCACCGCACTACCAACCGGGAGCGCCACGCTGCCGCAGGCTTTAGCGAAGCCGTTGCCGGCGATTGACATCGCCCCTGATGCGATCTGCGGCTGACCGTCTGCGTGCGTGGACGGGGGTGAAGGCGTCCACCTGCGTGGACGACCGGCTGAATGCCTGCCCGGCGCGACGTCAGTCGCCGGTTACCTGTGAACCAGCGGCACATGCACGAGGGAGGGGTTCACCACACTGTACACCTCGCCCCCGGTGTATGGCAGCTCACAATCGGGTTGCCGTCAGCGTCGACAATGTCGCTTGTGTCGGCCACATCCAGGCGCAGGGTTCCGTTCCCTTTGCTGTTGCCGGTATTTACGGCGACAGTCTGGTCTGATCGAGCGGCAGATAGCCATGAGCGCTGGGGACTGTCGCCGGGATCGGGCGCCGGAAGGGGTCATAGACCGTTTCCAACGTGCGGCGGGCGTCGCGGATCATACGCTGCACTTGGGTATCGTTGCGCTCGGGGGTAGCTTGAAACGGACTGCCGGCGGCAATCGCAACAGCGATTGTTGTGCGATCATGCCGATACCCGGGTGGATGCAATGGCGGCGCGCAACCGGATCGCGATCCGGTAGGTACTGCGTCAACCACGGGGCGAGCGACTCCAGGGCGAACGCCATAGCGTACAATAGGACCGACCGGCGCATGGGTTCCTCTGGTCTGATGGGTGGGTGAGAACTCCATCCTACCGGGTGAGTCTGGCGTCCGTCAAATCGTCTGAAGCGCATTGGAATGCGGAATGGTGTTTCAGAACACATGTACGTCATGCAGTGAGCAACAGAGGGGTATGGCCAGGGGAATCACGGGCAGGGCGGGCCGCTTACCCGCAACAGTAGGATTTACCCGTATAGAAAGCAATTTTCGCAACGTCGGGTTGCTGCCTTGATTATTGTGATAGAGATGTTCAGCAGGAAAATTCTCCCCCCTTTTAAATGGGCAGAGGAGTTCCGGTATTCCTCTTCCCAGTTTCCGCTGCATGCCGGACTTTGTTGTTGGAATGCCTGTCTGCCATGCAAACTTCTGCTTGACCCGAGAGATTCCCAAAGCGCGTTTCCAGGAAAAAGATAGACCAGGTATTACCGGTATTCTTCTTTTTCTGGGCATCTTTACCTCGCGAAACTTGCTTGTTGTGAGCCGCCCAACGGCTTGTGCTTCACCTGCGCCGCGAAGCGCAGCGGAGCGGCGTCAGGTGGAAGCGTATGTTAGCCCGCCTTTTACTTGTTGTTAACCATTGTTCGCCATTGCATAGGTGTATAACACTTTTGTGTGCCAAACAGCCGTAGCACCTTCGCTTTTAGACCCTTACCAGGATATGGCACACAAACCATTTCTTGCTCTGGATAGAATAGGTCTAGGGGTAAGCCATTTTTGCCCCAAGCATCTTGAAGAATGGCAAATTCAATTTCGGTGAGATTGAGGAACCAACAGCAGGAGTCATCGTGATGGTCAAATTTGGCAACTCGGTTTGCTTGCGGCATGGGCTGATTATCTAAGAGCAGGTAGAATAACCCATCAATCTGAGAATTTGCAAAAATCCATTGAACGAGTTCTGTGACAAAAGATGCTTTTTCCGCTGGTTCGCTCGGCAATACACCCTGCTTCTCAATAGGGCCTGGATGCTCCTTTGTAGGAGCAAGCAATTTTGCTTGATAATGCATGCACCACTGCGCTACGGTTCTTACCGTGACCAAAAAGGCCTTTTGAAAAGGAAAACTTTGCTGATCTTGCCAGTAAAAAAGTTCTGCCGCGTAAATCATTTTTGGCCTATTCTGAAACAGAGCATGGCGGGAAAGGTGTGCCAAAATGGTAGATATTGGCCAAAGTGTACATCGGCCAGGCACTTACATCGAAAGCAAGGCCAATTATTCCACCAAAGACTTCACGGGGTTCGACAAACTCTCCTTTGCTTGCCTTCAATTCTTTACAGGCCTTCCAGTCGCTTTTCCACTTGAAATGCAGGGACAAACCAACACTCGCGTAGATAAGCGCAAGAATTATCACCGCATAGACCAGTCTTTTCATTAACTTTGCTACTCACTGTTGGTGAAGGCGGGCTAACATGAAGTAGACCGACCGCCTCCGCCTATTCCAGCCAGTACTCCGTGAGACGGACGACCGTCCATCTAACCCCGCCCCGCACCGCGTTCGGCCGCTCTTCGTCCGCCGATGCCCGCCTGTCCGATGCTGGACGGAAGCCCTCTCTCCTGACACTCACGTGCGACGAAGCCGCATCGTTTGTGGAACGCCGAAGACCTCCTCGCCCAGTCCAAGAACGAACCTGAACCTCACGCGCTAGTGTTTGCGCGCATTGCGCGGCACATCACTGCGAGCATAGAGCAATCTATTTTCGATGTCAAGCGGTTTCCTCCTTCCAGCCGATCGCAAAACCCGCTCGATCATGGGCGCGGCGCGCTGCGCCGTAAACACTACGCGCGCTGCACTGAAAAAGCCTCTATCGGAATGGGTGCGGCGGTTCATGCGCTTTCATACCATACACCATCTGCACGTGATGGAATTGGGGTCTAGCGGCATATTCCCGCCCCTTCATAGAGGCGATCATCACGTTGACCGGTAAGGGGTCGTCGTGTTTGGTGCGTGGGGAGCCTGGAGACGTTTTGCGCTCTCGCCTCGCCATGTACCTCCGGTTGACCTATGCACCGGGTCTGATCCACCGATGATCAAGCGCGCCGCGCCCGATTAACTGCGCTTCGGAAAGCGTGGTCGTTCCAATTTTCGCTCTGCCTGTATCGCGCAGTTCGTAACAGCGGACAATATCGAACAGATTCAGCACGTCCCAGCCTTCGTTGAGTGTTTGCACGGCGAAGACGGCGCGGATGTGATTGTTTTTATCTTCCAGCGTGTTGACGAGTATCTGATACTTTTCCTTTTCGGTTTCGTCGTTGACCGAAAGGCAAAACTCTGAACTCGCGCTTCAGCCGCTCGGCAAGTTGGGCGGAGGAAACGCCCTGAGCGTCGAAAAAGGCAAATGCGCGGCGGACAATGTCAATGTTTGATTTGAGGCGGATGTTTTCAATCTCTTTCGCGGAGAGACGTTCTATCAGCCGATGGAAATTGGCTTTGTTTTGCTGCGATTGGGCGATGGTCTTTTGCGCCTTGAACAGGATGACGGGCTTCAGGTTGATGCGGTATTTGGCGGCGACTTCGCGCTTGTACTGGCTGAGCATCAACGCCTGAAGACGGAATCGGGGACTTCTCGTTTGAGAAATCCCATGCGCTCGACGGCGTTGAGGTTTTCGTAGAGGAAGGGTTCGGGCATAGGGTTACTCGGCTTCTTTCAATGCGCGTTCCAGCAAGTCGCTGACGTTGAGTTCGCCCGCCCATTTTCGCAGATACTCCAGGTCAAGTTCTCCTGCGCGGGTTTTTAGCACGCCGAGAACATCGCGCCACTGTCTTTCGGAGACTTCGCCGCCTAGACGATACCATTCCAGTTTGGAGAGAATCGTATCTTCTGGGCTGGCGAATTTTGCGCAGACTTCAGTCTCAAAAACGAAGGTCTGCCTTTGAGCGCGGGCAAGTTGTGATTGAAGAAAGGGGCGTGGACGCGGGATAAAAACGTCCACTTTGAACATCGTTTCGCGGTGAATGATATTGAAACTGGAATAATGTTGAATGGATTCGGCTATCATCTCGGCGTCCACATAAAATTCTTCTCGCAAGGCGGCGACAAAAGGCGCAAGGTGTTCGAGCCGCATTTCTGCCACAATGTCGGAGTCCTGCGTGGTTCGCACCATGCCATAGAGTGCGGAGGCAAGCGAGCCGCTAATGAGATAAGGGACGCCAAGACTCTCAAGAACGCTCGTTACCATGATCGTCACTTCCACAGGTTCATTTTGCATGAGGCAAGTCTCCGTACACTTTTTGCGCCAGTTCTTCTCCCAACAGCAGGCTTGCCAGCCTGCGGCGCAGTTCGGCTTCGCTGGCTTGCGGATATTGGGCGCGCAAGCCCGTCAGCGCCAACAGGCGAGCGGAGGCGTTCAACTGCGCCAGCATGTTCATCTTGCGCGTGGGGCTCGCCTGCCGCAGGAGTTCAATTTGCAGGGCTTCCATTTTGGGATGGGTATCAGAATAAAAAGAAGTCATGGCTTGCTCCAAATTACTCATTCAAGATGAAATCACCGCCTCCCGCGATGACTTTTTTCAGCCGCTCGACGGCGTTGAGGGTTTCGTAAAGGAAGGGCGTGCCAGAAATCATGCTTGAAAAATCCTATCGTTCGGTTATAATGAGGGCGCCAGCGGACAAGATTCGGCTCCATGCTGTGTGGTTGCGGGACTACGGTCTCCGAAACCCTATATCCCTGGCGTTTTATTTTGTTTGCGCCATTCCAAAGCCGCTCACGGCGGCGGCTTTTTTTGTATAGTACACGCCATAACCTGCGGCGCGTTTGTCGTCAATATCCTAAACCAGATGAACAGCATTCCACAGTAATTCAGGTAGCGGTCTTCCCCTTTCTCATAGAGACGCTGGCGCCCAGGTGAAGTAATCAGCGGCTTGCAAGCCTGCGTGCTGGGGCGGTGTGTGGAAGAGATGACGCGGATGGGCGCATTGGCAGCGACGCCCCACTGTTGGGCGAACCGCTGGCGCGCTGTTTCGAGGGCGGCTTGCAAGGCAGCGGTGCGGTCGGATGCACCGCGTTTTGCAAAGACAATTTCATAGCAGCCACCGTCTTTGTGCAGCAAGTTTTTGAACAACCGCCGTGTCAGGTAATCGTATAACTCGTTGGGACGATAACGGTAAGCGGGGTTGCGGAGATTTTGCTGGCGGACGTAATCGAGCACGCGCCATTTATCGGTGACAACCGCAAAGTAGCGTAGTCCTTCGGTTTCCCGCAGCAGGGAGAGCACTTCGCCGCGCTCGCGCGAATACTTGCCGTCAATCGTCAAGCCAATGCGGTTGCGAAAGCGGGTGTAGGAATTATCCAAAAAGTTCTTTTGGGAGATGTATTCGAGGAAGGTGTTGGTATTGAAGACCCGGTGACATTCAATCTCATCAAAAAACTTGGCTTTGATTTCCTTGTTTGAAAGCAGCAGTTTGACGAGCGCGTGGTCAATCTTCCATGCGGCGTCCTGCACGGCGGCCAGGACGAGTTCGCCGTTGTCGTCCACAAAGCGCGGGTCGGTTTTGAGCAGGTTAGTAAGTTTGGCGTTGAAGGACATCACTTGCTCCTGTGTGTCGTGAAATCGCTGGCTGAATTAAGCGGCCCAACATGAAGTAGACCAACCGCCTCCGCCTATTCCAGCCAGTACTCCGTGAGACGGACGACCGTCCATCTAACCCCGCCCCGCACCGCGTTCGGCCGCTCTTCGTCCGCCGATGCCCGCCTGTCCGATGCTGGACGGAAGCCCTCTCTCCTGACACTCACGTGCGACGAAGCCGCATCGTTTGTGGAACGCCGAAGACCTCCTCGCCCAGTCCAAGAACGAACCTGAACCTCACGCGCTAGTGTTTGCGCGCATTGCGCGGCACATCACTGCGAGCATAGAGCAATCTATTTTCGATGTCAAGCGGTTTCCTCCTTCCAGCCGATCGCAAAACCCGCTCGATCATGGGCGCGGCGCGCTGCGCCGTAAACACTACGCGCGCTGCACTGAAAAAGCCTCTATCGGAATGGGTGCGGCGGTTCATGCGCTTTCATACCATACACCATCTGCACGTGATGGAATTGGGGTCTAGCGGCATATTCCCGCCCCTTCATAGAGGCGATCATCACGTTGACCGGTAAGGGGTCGTCGTGTTTGGTGCGTGGGGAGCCTGGAGACGTTTTGCGCTCTCGCCTCGCCATGTACCTCCGGTTGACCTATGCACCGGGTCTGATCCACCGATGATCAAGCGCGCCGCGCGATTGCTGCGTCTGCTATTCAGCGTGGCCTCAAACCTGACTGATGACCGGCAATCCCTGCCAGCGGTGCGCCACCGGACTCTGCCCCGCGCCGATGGGCCGCGCGTCAGCGATGGACCCCCCGGCAGGGATTGGCGGTCCCGGTGTAGGTCCTGCTCCACCGGCAGTCTACGGGCCGGCAGGGCAATGGTCGCCGCCGCGCAGGTGCAGCCCGTGCCGCGGGTGTGGCGGGTGGGGATGCGCGCGGCGCGTAACGTGAGGTTTGTGTCCCCGTCGTAGAGCACACCACGTCACCGGAGCGGTGTCCGCCCTTCAGCAGCACGTAGCGCGAGCAAGGGCAATCTGGTCCCATGTCGCGATGCGCATATCCGCCTCGTCCTGCACCGGCCGCCCAGCAGCACCGATGCGTCGGGCAGTGCGGCATGATGACCAGGACCGGCGGCGACAGCGCCTCGCGCAGGGCGCTCACCGTGACGGCAGCGAGCAGCCGGTCGCCGTGCTTGACCACCATTGACCACCATCACCGGATCGACCACCGGTTGCCGCACCTCGGAGCGGCGCAGAACGTCGGCCACGCGCTCGATGATCGGCGCCGCGCCGGGCATGCCGGTCTTGACCGCGTCGGCGCCGATGTTGTCGAGCACCGGAGTGATCCGGGCGACCACCAGATTGGGCGAAAGCAGTTCGACCGCCTGCGTGCCGAGGGTGTTCTGGGCGGTGATGGCGCCGGTCTCGTAGACGCCGTGGGCCATACACAGAACTTCAGGGCGGCTTGAATGGCGCGCCTCTGCCCACGTCGGAGCCGGCAATGGTGGGGGCTTTGTGCCTGGTGTTCCTCCTATACTGTTCACCCCTGCATTCTCGTTGGGATGGGCCCGGGGATGCGTAGCCTCCTCGCAACTCCCGTTCCGCCCGTGGCGGGTTATACCAATGACCGGTGACCATCCGGCATGGTCACCGGTCATTGGTATTATCCGCCCACTGTGATCTGCTCTTCAGCAACCCCCGGCGCCACTTCGATGGGAATGTCCGTCTCGCGGAGCAGCCTGGTCACAATATCGCCGGTGAACCAGTGGCGCCAGGTGCGCGGGCGCGGCTTGCCGACGATAATGCGCTGCACGTTGTGGTCGTGCGCATAGCGGAGAATGGAATCAACCACCCGATGACTGTCGATAACCCTGACATGGGCGCCCAGATCGCGCGCCAGGCGCAGGTTGCGCTCCAGTTGCTGCGCGGCGCGCGCCGAGCGGCGTGTGGCAGCGCCCGGTGGCTCGACGTGCAGCGCCAGCAACTCGGCGCCCAATTCGACCCCGACCCGCGCCGCATAGCGGATGACCGCCTGCGATTGCTCTTCTTCACTGATGCACACCAGAATGCGCACCGGCGCAGCCCGTTGTTCGGTCACATGTCGCTCGCAATGGCTCAAAAGGCAAACCGGACCGTCTGGTGGCGTCGCCGCCACCACTTGAAGATTTCGTCCACCAGCAACATAATTGCCGGGAAGGAGATCAGCATGAGCCAGAGTTCGGGCGGCGGCGGCACAAAGTTGAAAAGTGTCGCCAGCGGTTCGACATAAACCAGCGCCAGCATCAGAACCACCGAGAGCAGCGTTCCGATCACCAACGCCCGGTTGGTGAAGAGACCAATGTGAAAGACCGAACTCCGGCGCGTTCGGCTGGCGAATGCCACCCCGACCTGCGCCATAACGATTGCCATATAGGTCAGGGTCGTCGCCTGCGCGTAGAGGTCGCCACTGTTATCCATCGGCATGCCTGGCCGCCACCCGGCGCTCCAGTACACCGCGAAGAACGCCAGCAGCGCCAGCATACCTTCCAGCATTCCCAGCATCGCAAACGTCCGCAGCAATGTTTCACGGTCGAGCAGCGGCGCCGTGCGCGGACGCGGCGGATGTTCCAGAATGCCGGGTTCGGGAGGCTCGGCGCTCAACGCCACCGAGGGAAGCAGTTCCGTTCCCACGTCGATCGCCAGCACCTGCAACACCGTCAGCGGCAATGGAATGCCGGCGACGACGCTCACGACGATCACTGCGGCTTCGGCGACATTGTGCGCAAAAATGTAGGCAGCGAGTTTCTGGATGTTGGCGAAAATCGCGCGCCCTTCCTCGATCGCCAGGAGCAGACCGGCGGGATGTTGTGCGTTGAGCACAATGTCGGCGGCGGCAAGCGCGACTGCCGTTCCCGATGCGCTGACGACCACGCCAATTTCCGCCTGCCGTAGCGCCGGCGCATCGTTGATGCTATCTCCCAAAAACGCTACCACCTCGCCGCGTTGCTGCAATGCTTCGACGATCCGCCGTTTATGCACCGCATCCATTTGCGCAAATATCACATCTTCCAGCGGTGCGAGCAGCAGCCCAAGATTGGCGCTGCTCATATCGTCGAGATCGGCGCCGGTGACGATGTGGACGTGCGGTGTATCGATCAACCCTACCCGCCGTGCCGCTGCTTCGGCAGCCAGTCCATACGCACCGGTGACGACAATCACCCGGATTCCTGCCTTATGACATCCTTCGATCAACCGGACGACTTCTGGTTGGGGCGGCTCCTGGAGCGCCGCAAAACCGAGAAACGTCAGATCGTGTTCGATATCGCGCGCGCGCCACATCATCCCTTCCTGTGGCTCTTCGAGTGTGCGCATTGCGAAGGCGACCACTCGTTGGCCGGTTCGGGCGTGATCATCGATGATCTGCTCGATTTCCTGGCGCGTCGCTTCATCCAGCGCCGTCGCCATCCCGCGCCGCTGGATGGCGACGCAGAGGGAGAGAACGACGCGTCCGGCGCCGCGCACATAGGCAGCCAGTTCACGCTTCCCATTGCGCTCAATCGTCACCACCACACTGCCGAGTTGACGGCGCGGCTCGTGGGGGAAACTCTGCAACCGCACCACGTGATTGCCAATCGATGCGTCATTAATGCCGCCGCGCGCTGCGGTCGCCAACAGGGCGCCTTCCAGGGGATCGCCGACAATGTGCCAATCGGGGTTGCTGGCGTCGGGCGGCAGCAGACGCGAATTGTTGCACAACACCGCCGCGTGCAGCACGGCAGTCAGATCGGGGTTCGACGAAACCCGCACCAGTGCGCGTTCGTGCAGAAATGCACCTTCCGGTCGATAACCGCTGCCGGTGGCGGTATAAACTCGTCCGCCTGCCCAGATAGCGTTGACCGTCAGGGCACTGCCGGTCAACGTCTCAACCCGATCAAGGCACAGCACCGTCGCCGAACTCAGGCTTTCGACCCCCGCCAGCCGACGCACCAGCACGCCATAACGCGCCAGGCGTCGCCGCGCCAGCGCCAGCGCCAGCGTGACCGTTGGCAGCAACCCTTCTGGCACGAATGCCACGATCATGCCGATGGCAAAAATGATGCCAGCCTGAACGGAAAATTGCTGTCCTACAACCGTCAACAGAAACGCGCCAATCCCGGCGACAATCGCCACACGGGTGATCGTGGCGGCGAGCGCGTTCAATGCCTGCCCCAGCGGACTTGGTTCGGCGCGAAGCGCTGCGGTGCTTTCGGCAATCGTGCCCAGCAGGGTCTGCATCCCAGTATGCACAACGACCAGGCTGCCCTGTCCTTCGAACACAACCGTGCCCGCCAGCAGAATGTTGGGACGTTCGACCAGCGCCAGCGTCGGATCGGGCATCGCGCCGGCCACTTTGGTCACTGGCGCAGCATTGCCGGTCAGCGCAGTCTGCTTGACACGCAACCCATCACTGGAGATCAGGTAGCCGTCCGCCACAACGACCGTGCCCGGTTTCAGCGGCAGAACATCTCCAGGAACGACCTCGGTTGTCGGTATCTGACGCACCTGACCGGCGCGACGCACATAGGCGGTTGCGGGCAACAACTGGCGCAGCGCGGCGATGGCGCGTTCGGCAAGATACTCCTGCCAGGCGGTGAACACGCCATTAAGGAGGGCAACAACCAGGATGATCCACCCGATAATAGGCGTATCGCTGAGGAATGCCAGGAGACCGGCGATCAAGAGGATCAGCGAAATCCAGTTGGCGAAGGCCGCGATCAGGCGGCGAAGTGTCGAGACCGGCAGGGTATCGGCAATCGCATTGGGACCGTAGCGTTCACGGCGTCTCCGCGCCTCTGCTTCGTCGAGGCCGTGTGGTGCAGTCTGCAACGCGGCGCAGACCTCAAGCGGCGACATTGCCGCAATCTGATCGAGCGAGTGGTCCGACACGACGCTCCTCGCAAACAGGTCACCGGTCTGCGTACCGCCCTGAAATGCTGAGTTTCTCGCCAGACTCTGCGCGCCGACGGAGTTCCGCCAGCACCGCATCGACCTTCTCCGGCGTCGTCAGGTCGTGATAGTATTCCAGGTTCGCCTGCAATACCGGCGCGTGATCACAGTCTGCCAGGCATTTGACCCGTTGCAGCGTGAACATGCCATCGGGCGTCGTCTGATCGACCGCGATCCCCAGTTTCGCTTGCAGCGCGGCGATCAGGTCTTCAGCGCCGCAAAACGCGCACGGCACATCATCGCACACCTGCAATACCCACCTGCCCACCGGCTGTTCATACAGCAGCGAATAAAAACCGGCGACCTCGAACACATCGGTTGGCGGCATGTCGAGCAGGGTCGCCACTTCGCGCATGGCTGCGTCGGTCAGATAGCCATACTCGTCCTGCGCAATGAAGAGCAGCGGAAGAACGGCGCTCCGCTTATGAGGGTAACGCGCGATGATTGATTCAATCTCAGCGCCGTACTTTTCGATCAGCGACATACCGGATTCTCGTCCTCTCTCAGGGGTTAGCGATCAACTTCTCCGAGCACCGGGTCGAGCGAGGCAATCAGCGCCACCAGATCGGCGACCAGATGCCCACGTGCCATGTGCGGCAGCGATTGCAGATTGACAAACGAAGGCGCGCGGAAATGGACCCGATACGGTTTGGCGCTGCCATCGCTCACGATGTAGGTTGCCAATTCGCCGCGAGGCGACTCCACCGCCGCCAGCGCATCGCCGCGCGGCGGCTTAAAGCCCTCGGTCCACAACTTAAAATGGTGAATGAGCGCCTCCATGCTCTGCGTAATTTCGCTCTTCGGCGGCGGCGCAATCTTGCGATCCAGCGTCATATACGGTCCAGGACCGATGTCGCGCAACCGTTGCAACGCCTGGCGACAGATCGAGACACTTTCGCGCATTTCCGCCATGCGCACCAGATAGCGGTCATAAATATCGCCATGGGTGGCGGTCGGAACGGCGAAGGAGTAGGTCTCATAGCCGCAGTAGGGCATGGTTTTGCGCAAGTCCCACGCCACGCCAGTCGCGCGCAGTCCAGGTCCGGTCAGCCCCAGCGCAATGGCGGCCTCGCTATCGATGGCGCCAATGCCCTGCGTGCGCTCGATCCAGAGCGGATTATCGGTCAGCAGCGCTTCGTACTCATCGATGCGCCCCGGCATGATCGCAAGGAATGCCTCGACAGCGGCATCGAACTCGATTGGCAGGTCATACGCCAGCCCGCCGACGCGGAAATAACTGGTCATCATGCGCGCGCCCGAGACCAGTTCAAAAATATCGAGAATTTGTTCGCGTTCGCGGAAGCCATAGAGGAACACACTCATGGCTGCCAGGTCGAGCGCGTGCGTGCCGAGCCACACCAGATGGCTGGCGATGCGTTGCAGTTCGACCAGCAGCACCCGCGCAACGGTGGCGCGCTCTGGAACCTCGCATCCGAGCAGTTTCTCGACCGCCAGCACATAACTCAGATTGTTGGAGAGCGGCGCCAGATAATCCGTGCGGTCGGTCAACACGACCGCTTTCTGATACGTTTTACTCTCCATCGTTTTTTCGATGCCGGTATGGAGGTAGCCAATGTCGGGCGCAACATCAACGACTGTCTCGCCATCGAGTTCGACGACCAGCCGCAGCACGCCGTGGGTGCTGGGGTGATGCGGACCCATGTTCAGAACCATGGTCTCTTTCACCCCTTCGAGCGCCGGACGGGTAATCTGGCTGGGAGCGGGGATGCTCAGATTGCGCGCACGGGTTTCTGCAACGGTCATGTCTGCCTACTCCTTTGCAAACGGCTTGTGCGCGTAGATGCGATCCTGGTTGAAGGTGAACGCCACTTCTTCGGCGCCGAGCGGCACATCCTTTCGCAACGGATGACCCTCCCAATCTTCCGGCATCAGAATGCGATCAAGGCAGGGATGACCGGTAAAGACGATGCCGAACATATCGAACGTTTCGCGCTCGTGGTAATTGGCGCCGGGCCAGAGTTCGGTGAGCGACGGAACCGACGGATTGCGCTCGCTGACGCCGACTTTCAGGCAGATACGATGACGATTGGCGAACGACAGCAGATGATAGACGACCTCGAAACGTGGTTCACGCCCGAGATAATCGACGCCGCACAGATTTTCGAGGAAATGATAGCGCAGTTCCGGATCGTCGCGCAGGAAGCGCGCCACATCGACGATCCGCTCCGGGCGAACATGGACACTCAGGTCGCCGCGGAACTCCGACGATCCCAGAAGTGCATCAGGTAACGCCGCCTGTAAGCGCGCCAGGACGGTGGGATTATCGAGCGCCATTATTGTCCTCCTGGCATAAAAAGCGGGTTGCGCCATGCATACCCGCAGTATATCGCACGCTGATGTTACGCCTGCTTACGACAGATGAACCGGTTCGCGCAGTGTGCCATCGAGCCGCATACGCCGGACTTTCTCGTGCAGATGAATGATCCCATCGATCAGCGCCTCGGGGCGCGGCGGGCACCCGGCGACATACACATCGACCGGCACAATCTCATCGACCCCCTGCACAATTGCATAGTTGTTGAACACCCCGCCGCATGCAGCACAATCGCCCATAGCAATCACCCACTTTGGGTCCGCCATCTGATCGTAGAGGCGGCGCACCACTGGCGCCATCTTGCGCGACACGCGCCCCGCGACGATCATCAGATCCGCCTGGCGCGGCGATGCGCGGTTAATCTCCATGCCAAAGCGCGACAGGTCATAATTGGCGCCCTGCGCGCCCATCATTTCGATGGCGCAGCATGCCAGCCCGAACAATAGGGGCCACATGGCATTAGAGCGGCTCCAGTTCACCACCTGCTCGAGCGAGGCGGTGACAATCCCCATATCGCCTGCCTTCTGCTCTATTCCCATCGTAACGCTCCTCGCCGCCACTCATACACCAGTCCGATCACCAGCACCACAAAGAACACTCCCATCACCGCCAGCCCGGGAACGCCGAGTTGCCGATACACCAGCGCATAAGGAAAAAGGAAGATAATCTCGATATCGAACAGGATGAACAGCATCGCTACCAGATTGAACTTGATCGGAAAACGGCGCTGTGCCGGTCCAATCGGCTCCATCCCCGACTCATACGGCATCAACTTGCGTCGGTTGGGGCGCTGTGGTCCCAGGTAGCGCGACAGCACAATGACAAAGACAGCGATGAACATCGCCACCAGGAACAGCGTCAGAATGGGCAGATAGTCGATCAGCATCAACGGCTCCCTGTTGCGCCAGGCGCAGAACAGTCGCGTCTTTGCGCAGAAACGCGCGGATGTATGGCATTATACGCCCTTCCAGACTTGTGTCAAGATGCACAAAGTTCAATGTGCGCCGCTTCGTGCGCGATCAGGGCGCGTTTTCGTTCGATCCCCCAGCGATACCCGCCTGATGTGCCATCGGTGCGCACGACGCGATGGCACGGCACGATCAGTGCGACCGGGTTGTTGGCGCATGCCTGCGCCACAGCGCGCGTTGCGTCAGGGCGCCCGATCCGCTGCGCCACCTGCTGATAGGTCTGCGTTGTCCCGTAAGGAATGGCGCGGAGCGCATTCCAGACTTCCTGCTGAAACGGTGTTGCTGCCACATCGAGCGGCAGATCGAGGTTCTTCCGCTCCCCGTTCAGATAGCCGAGCAGAATGTTCATCCACCCCCCGGGCAACCCTCCGGCTTGATCGAGGATTGTATCACCGAATCTGCGCGCCAGATCATTGATCAACGCCGCCGGGTTGTCACCTAGCGCCACTGTGCAGATACCGCGTTCGGTTGCGGCGATCAGCAGATAGCCGAATGCAGAGGGAGACACGCTATATCGAATGATACGTTTCCGCTCCATATCAGAACCTCAATCGCAAGCGAAGCGCCAGCGCAGTGCCGATTATCAGCGCCGCAACCGCCAGAATCCAGGGGATACCCCCCGATCCGCCAGTGCGCGGCAGCGTTGCCGGCGCAGGAACCGTTGGCGTGACCACAGCCCCAGCCGCTTCGGGGGTCTCCGTCGCAATGACTGCCTCAATGGTTGGCGTCGGGGTCTCGGTTGGAGTTGCCGGAACATCCGTCGGGCGTGGTTGTGGCTCTTCGACAGGAGCAGGAGTTGGAGTTGCGGTTGACGTGGGAGTTGGCGTCGCCTCCGCCGGTCCGGGAATGATCCGGATCGGAACCTCTGCCTGACGCGGCGCCTGCACCTCGTCGTCGAATTCGTCACGCACTCCCACGGCTTCAGCACGGTTGATGAATGCCCCATCCACTGATCGCAACGCCGTAAAGATGGTTGTGACGGTGATTACTTCACCCGGACGCAGGCGCGTCAGACCAAGCCCCGGCAACACATCGTCCCACTCCAGGACGCTCTCGGTGATGGACGAAGTGGAAGTGACCGTTGGCGGTGGAACGGCGCCGGCAAACGCCAGGTAGGTTGGATCGAACGTATCACGCAGTGGGATGCGGGTGAGATCGGCGGCGCCATCGTTGCTGATCGTAATGGTAAATGTCAGCGGCAGTCCGCTGGCGGCGACGGTATCGGTCACAATCTCTTTTCGCACAACGACCTGGCCGCCGATTGCATCGCCACTGCTGCTGCGCCCCTCACCCGCATATTCCTGCCCGCCGAATCCTACGGCGGCGCCGATGCGCGCCCGATTGACCGTCGCCACACGCGGTGCGATAGCGCGAAAGACGGTGATAATCTCAATTGATTGTCCTGGATTGAGCGGACCAAAGACCGTGTCCGTCGTCAAATCGCTCCAGGTGATCAGTCCGCCGCCGATTGCCGGCGTGACGATATTGGTCGACGAAAGCGGGTCGGTGCGTTCGAGTTGCAGAATGCTCGATTCGTATTCATCGATCAATGGCAGTGTTGTGATCGAGATTGTGCCGGTGTTCGTGATGCGAATGGTGAATGTCAGTTCCTGTCCAACCTGAATGACATCCGAGCCCTGGAGACGTTTCGAGATTTCCATGCTCAGCGTGCCGATCTGCGCCGCAGGCGCTGCCGCAAGATGCGCCGGCGCCGCCAGGTAGCAGAGCGCCACGGTCGCAATCGCAACGATGACTGCGGCAATGAACGGGCGCCATCCGGTCAGTGGCGTGCCTGGTGAGTCCATAAACGCCTCCTTTTTGAACCGGCGCCTGTCCTGTCATTGCGAGTCGTGTCTTGCCTGTGTCCGGCGCGATGCAGCAATTCCCCGCTGCAACAGGCGATTGCTTCGGCATGGGCGCGAATCGTCAGGACAGCAGCGTGTGGTTTTTGGACAGGCGCCAATCTATTCTCGCGGTCGAATCTGTCCACCGCGCCCTTTTTCGGTGGCAGGCGGATTGGAGGGCGTTGTTGCAACCGCGCGTTGGTGCTCCTGCTGCGCTGCGCGCCGCGCTTCGGCGTCCGCAATCAATGTCACAGTGGCGCGAAACCCCCACACCGCCAGTAGTGCAGGTGTGATCAGGAGCAGCAGCAACAACGGCGGCCACAGCGAGAGGAAGACGATGATGCTCATCAGTCCCTGGGTCACGATTGTAAACAAGGGTCTGCCGAACGCGAGAACGAATGCATTGCGAAACGCCAGGCGCACACTCGGGCGCTCTTGAAGAAGCGCCAGCGGACCAAGGTAGATCAACAGGCTGATCCACGCCACTAGCAGGTAGGCGAACAGAAGCATCAGATATGCGCTGGCTGGCGCTTCCATCTGGGCGTAAAAGACGAGATTGACCACGAGGATCAGGAGCCCGGCAAGCCATGCCCCGTAGAGTTGCCATCCGAAGCGATAATACTGCCGCGCACCGGCCACAAAGTCGCTCCACGAGATGGTGCGCCCTTCATGAATTCGTTGGGCAAGAACTGTCAACCCTGTGCTGACTATACCCATTGGCAGCGTCGTGAGCAAGAGAAACGCCGCTGCGCCGAGGGGCGCGCCGCCGACTGCAAAACCGCCGGCGAGCAGAGGGAGCGGCAGCACGACGAGCAACCAGACCGTGCTGATGAGCGTGAGCGGCAGCAGGTCCTCGAACGTGTCGCGCGCCGATTGCCAGAAGACTCGGAATGGGTTCATTTTCTCACCAGGCGCCAGGATGAGTATCGATGCTTATTGTAGCAGGCTTTTGCCGGTGGCGCGTGATGATCGGTCATCGCGCAATCTGATGCGCCGAGAAATGCTGCGTTGTGCTGAGCGAAGCCTCTGGTTCGCCCATGGGGCGCCCCTTCGCTGCGCGCCGGGTAACTGTCCGGTGTCATGCTGAGCGCAGCGAAGCATCTCGTCTCGATCTCATCGCTCTCCCTGGCTCTTTGCTTTCAATGTTCCCTGGCTTCCAGAATCGCGTTGAGGTATCTGGCTGTGCGCAACGTCTGCCACGGCGGTGGCGGCGGCTCAAGCCAGGCGGCGAATGCGTAATCTGAAACTATGCGTCGCGCCTGGATGCAACGCCGCTCGTGCAGCAGTGTGCGCCGGTCGCGCAACGCCTCGACACGCCCGGCGATCATCGCAGGTTTGCGGGTAAGCGCCGCGTAGGTCAGCGCCAAGACCTCATATGCCAGTATGTGGGGCAGGCAGGCACGCAACACGCCGGTTGGGAAACAGCGGATGATGGCGCGCAAGCGATTGCGCCCCAGTAACCGCTGCTTCAGCGGCGACCCCTGCCCGCCGGTGGCGGAATAGATATGCCGCGCACGGGCATTGGGCGCCAGAAAACATGCCCATCCCCGCAACTGTGCGCGCCACGCCAGATCAACATCTTCAAGGTAGTTGAAAAAATCTGGCGCCATCAATCCGATGTCCTCGAGCATCGTGCGCCGGTAGAGCGCCAGTCCGCCGCTTGCGCCCATAACCGCTTGTCGCGTTGCCGGCAGCGAATGCACATTGCACCCGCTCCACCGATCAAGCGCCAGCCCGTCGCGGCGGGCAGTGATGCCTGCCGAAGCGATCAGTTCGGGGCGATGATCGAACGTCAGCACTCCGGCGGCAGCGCCGATTTGCGGATACTGATACATTGTTTCGACCAGTGCAGGCACGCATCCCGATTCGACGAATGCATCGTTGTTCAGGAGCAGCAGCAGCTCGCCACGCGCCGCGCGCAACCCGACGTTGACGCCGCCGGCAAATCCCAGGTTTGATGGAAGCGCAATCAGGCGCACCCGGCGCCAGGCATGCGCCAGCCAGGCCGCAGTGCCATCGACTGAACCGTTATCGACAACGATAATCTCGTCGGATGGCTGAAGTTGTGCAGAGACCGCGCGCAGGCAGGGATCCAGGAAGCGTCTGCCGTTCCAGGTCACGATGATGACGGAGAGCATCACGACAACCTGATGCAACAAAACCGATCACTCCGGCGTACAAAGGTGTAGACGGAGCGATACAAGATAAGGAGTCTGATGATGAACTTCGTGTATGACAACCGTCGCTCAGCAGCGATTGGCATTGGTTTGATCGTTCTGGGTGTCATCTGGTGGTTGAACCTGTGGTGGCTCTTGCTGCCAGGGGCGCTGATTGCCGGTGGCGTGGCGGCATACATCCAGCGGCGCGCAACGCGCACATCCGAAGCCGTGCAGGCGGTCCTGTGGGGCGTCGGATTGGGAGTGCTCCTGTTGATCGACTTTTTGTTCCCCGGCGTGCTCTTCCTTGCGGGTATCAGCATCCTGGCGCGCGGGCGCGAAACGGAGATCGACGCACAGATGCAGCGCTTCATCGGAGGGTTGCGCCGTCCACGCACAGGCGCGCCATCGCCGGAGACGACCAGGGTCCCCATCACGGTACACCCTGGCGCTGCGCCGCATCCGCCCATGGATCGCCCGGCGACCGGTGAAACGACGCGCCTGCGCGAATAACGATCCATTCAACATCTATCACGCCCCTGGCTGTACGCCGGGGGCGTTTCCTGTTTACGGCGCATCATCAGATGCGGTCAGCGCCTGGATCCAGGCGCGCCAGTTGAGTTGAGGCGTCGGCGCCGGCAGCGCAATTGGGGTGGGCGTCGCCTTACCGTCAGGGCGATCCGCAAAGGTTGGCAACACAACCGTATCACCTTCGGCAGCCAACCCGAGTTGTTCACGCGCGATCTGCTCGGCATAGGCAGGCGACTCAGCATACTCCACCTGATCGAGCAGCGCACGGTTGGTCGCCTCAATCCGCGCATTTTCGGCAATCAGCGCGGCGCGCCGTTGTTCGAGCTGCGCACCGGTCATAATCTGCCCGACGAAACTGGCCATCATCCAGAGTGCCAGCACAACCAGAACCAGCGTCAACGCATGCACCCCGGCACGTTCAGGGCGTAACCGATCACGAAGTATGTGGTTGCGAAGCGTGGATGCGCGCTGAGGACGAGGCATGAGACGGACTCCCAACAACGGCGGATGTAACAGGAACAACGCCCAATCACTGTGAATAGCCCGACCGTCGTCTGATACACAGGTACAGCAAACCCATCAATGTCGGATGGGGCAGTGAGGCACGATGCGTCCTTCACTCCTTGCGCAGTGCCGAAGACGTTTGTGACAGGCGCTTCGGCACAATCCCCTGACGAACATCATTGTCAGCGCTTAATCGCGACGGTCGGGACGTGGCGCTTCGAGGAGCAGTGGTTCATCGATGTTTGTGGTCATCGAACTCTGACCACGGAACAGCCCGCCCGGCTCGATATGCAACGCAGACGTGGTAATATCGCCCCAGACCTTGCCCGTCGGCGAGATTTCGAGTTGTTCGAGAGCGGTAATCTCGCCTTTCACCGCGCCGGACACATGGACGTTCTGCGCTTTAATCGTTGCAATCACCTGCCCGGTTTCACCGATGATCAGATTCCCCAGAATCTCGATATCACCCTCGACCCTGCCGTCGATCCGAATGTTGCCATCGGATTTGAGGGTGCCGACGAAGCTGGTGTTGGCGCCGATCACCGTCTCGGGCTTGCCGTTGAGCGCAGGTGCGGAAATCGCCTGAGACTGCTTTCTGTTGCCGAACATCGCTCCTCCTCTAACGGCGGCGCTGCTCACTCGATCAGGTCGGCTGCGATCTCGTGTGCGACTGACCGCCACAACCGCCAGAATGATCGCCACGACGGCGACTGCGGCAATTATATAAGACGTTTGACCTTCGATCAACTTTTTGCTGAAGCGGGAAGCCCCGCCCCCTCCTGTGACTGTTCCCGCTTCTCGCGGGTGCGCAGGCATCGTGCCCGCCACGATCTGGAGTGATAGGACACGGATGCGCGCGGATGCGACGGATTTTTACGGACTGGGCAATACTGCCCGCTCAGCGATCCGTGCCCATCCGTCTCGATCCGTGGCGATCCGTGTGCCATCCCCCGTGCCCGCCACGATCTGGAGTGATAGGACACGGATGCGCGCGGATGCGACGGATTTTTACGGATGGGGCAATACTACCCGTTCCATAATCCGTGCTCATCCGTCTCGATCCGTGGCGATCCGTGTGCTATCATCCGCCCCGTCTCGATCCGTGGCGATCCGTGTGCTATCATCCGCCCCGCCAGCAACCGGGACACGCCATCCCAGCGTGCGCAGATACGCGCGATCTGCGTCTGTCAGAACAGCGCGCGCCAGCAGATCGGGTCGCCGCTCGAGCGTCCGGCGCAATCGTTCACGCCGCCGCCACTGCGCCACCTCGCCGTGATGACCGGAGACCAGCACCGGTGGCACTTCCCGCCCTTCCCACACGGCGGGACGGGTGTACTGTGGATATTCCAGCAACCCATCGCTAAACGACTCTTCGGCGGCAGATTCGGCATCGATCACGCCAGGAACCAGGCGCGCCACCGCATCGATCACCACCATTGCAGCCAGTTCGCCGCCGGTCAACACATAGTCGCCGATCGACAACTCCCGGTCGATCAACGCCGCGCGCACTCGTTCGTCCACCCCTTCATACCGTCCACAAACCAGCACCAGGCGCGGGCACGTCGCAAGTTCGGCAGCAATGCGCTGTGTGAACGGCTCACCATCGGGGGTCATCAGGATGACCGGCGGTTTGGGCGCCGATTCTCCTGTATCGTTGTCGGTCATTGCCAGCACTGCGCGAATGCAGGCGGCAAGTGGTTCTGGCTTCATCACCATGCCTGCGCCGCCGCCATAGGGGGCGTCGTCTGTCGTGCGGTGACGGTCGGTGGCGTAGGCGCGAATATCGTGGAGGACGACGGAAATGCGCCCGGCCTGAATTGCCCGCTTGAGAATGCTTTCACTCAGCGGACCCGTGAACATCCCCGGAAACAGTGTCAGAACGTCGAACCGCATGGCTGCATTGTAGCACAGACCGTCCGCCTCGGCACGCCTGTGAGGTGACAATCATATCACGTGTAAACTTGACAAAACTAATCAAATAATGCAAGATATACTCGCAGTCTTCCTTCACAATGACAGGAGCAACGTCATGACCCGTTTCGATGAATTCCTGAAAGCAAATGAAGCCTTTGCCGCCAATTTCACCCATGGTGATCTCGCCATGCCCCCCGCGCGCAGGGTCGCTGTCGTCGCCTGTATGGACGCCCGCCTGCATCCTGAGAAAGTGCTGGGGATCGATATCGGCGACGCGCATGTGATCCGCAATGCCGGTGGTCGCGCCCACGACGCGATCCGTTCACTTGTGATCTCGCAGCAATTGCTGGGAACGCGAGAGATTGTGGTGTTGCACCACACCGACTGCGGGATGCTGACGTTCACCAATGAGCAACTGGCGGCGAAGATCGCTGCCGATCTCAATGTGCATGTGGAGGGGCAGGATTTTCTGCCATTCGCCGATCTCGAGCAGAGTGTGCGCGATGATGTGGCATTGCTGCGCAACTCGCCGTTGATCCCGAAGGATATCCCGATCAGTGGTGCGATCTACGACGTTCGCACCGGCAGGGTGCACGAGGTGGTGCGAGCGTAGTGCCGATCGACATCGAGCGACGACCTCTCGAGGTATTCAAACGGAGAGGTCGTTGCTCGATGAGACGAGCGTGTCGTTTCCATGTGCAGATTTCTTCCTCATATGTGCAAATCGTAGCAGGCGCTGGAGCGCCTTATCACCCCTCGTTCGAGAATGACCGTATAGTACCAATGACGATTGAAGATGCCGCATTCTTGTCATTGTGGAGAAGGTGGTCAGATCGAAGAGGACGATTAAGTACCAATGAAGATTGAAGATGCCTCATTCTTGTCATTCCGCGCGCAGCGACGGGTCATGCCGCGCGCAGCGACGGGTCATGCCGCGCGCAGCGAGGAATCGAAGCGGGTCGCCCAAGACCCCTCGCTCTGCTCGGGGTGACCATGCCGGATGGTCACCGGTCATTGGTATACCGTCGATCCGACTCGCTCATCGTCTCACAGGCTTCAGCAAGAAGTTCAGCCAACACCTCAGTATGAGGGTTTCTCTGACCGGGAGGGTAGAGCGGGCGCGCGGAGCGCCGGTCTGCAAGGGAGAGCAGAGTGGGTGTGCGGACCTCTGATCCAGTCGGAAGTGCATCAGTTCGGTTTACCATAACGGGTGATGATGACGTCCTCTCCACGATTGGCGGCATCGAGGATATCGCGCCAGCGGGTGCGGGCATCGTCGCTGTTCAAGATACGACGAGTCGTGGCATCCTCCGTAATACCAATGACGATTGACGATGCCGCGTGCGTGTCATTCCGAGCCCTTCGCTTCGCTCAGGGTAAACGCAGCGAGGAATCCGAGCGGGTTCGCGCACGACCCCTCGCGCTGCTCGGGGTGACAATGCCGGATGGTCACAGGTAATTGGTATAAGAGATCGTGAGCATCTTACGCAGATAGAAGGAGACCCTTCGTGCCTTTGTATCTCCGCGGTTCCGTATGCACCATCCGCTTCCCCTATTTCTGCGTTACACTAGGGGAAACGGGTATTGTTGGCGTGTTCGGCGGGGTCAGGTCTGTGCAGGACAGGTCTGAGACCTGCCCTCGCGGGGAGCGCCGGACGCGCACAACAGGTGTAGTTCCTGGAGGCATCTTGTATGGCAGACCAACGGCTCAACGTCGGCGATCCGGCGCCGGATTTCACGGCGATGACTGACTCTGGAGACACGATCCGGCTCTCCGATTTTCGTGGGAAACGGGTCATTCTCTACTTCTATCCGAAGGATGATACGTCCGGTTGCACAACGCAGGCATGCGGCTTCCGCGACGCCTATCCGCAGATTGAGGAGAAGAACGCTGTTGTGCTCGGCGTCAGTCCCGATGGTGTCAAGTCGCACCAAAAGTTCAAGACCAGGCATAATCTGCCGTTTACGCTGCTCGTCGATGAAGATCACACCATCGCCGAGGCATATGGCGTCTGGGCTGAAAAGTCGATGTATGGAAAGAAGTATTGGGGAATTGAGCGCAGCCACTTCGTCATCGACGAAAACGGCATGATTGTCGAAGCAGCGGTGAAAGTCAAGCCCGAAGAGAGCGTGAAGCGCGCCGTTGCAGCGCTTGGCTAAATCGTCGTATCCGGCGCACCGGTGAACAGGTCGGCGACGCGGAAGGCGATGTCGGGCAGACAGGCGAACGCAACCTGCGCCGTCGCCTCCGCGACCTGCGGCGGAGCGTAGCGACCGGGGGCTTCGAGCAGGTAACGCCGCACCTGGCGCGCCTCCGGGTCCACAATCGCATACTCAGGGACGCCGGCCGCCGCATACGCCGCCAGTTTCACCCGTTCATCGTAGGCGCGCGTCCCCGGCGACAGCACCTCGACAATCAGGTCGGGAACGCCGTAGATTCGTCCATTGCGGAACAGATCGGCGCGCGATTGCAGCACCACCACGTAGTCGGGCTGCACCGGGTCGCAACCCGGCATAATCACGCCGATCGGCGCCGGGAAACAGTATGCCAGCCCCGCATCTTCCGCCGGGATACCGATGAAGCGCTCGAGACGGCGGATAATCCACTGATGGAAACTGTGCGGCGCCGTGGTCATGTAGAGCACTCCATCGATTATCTCGTAGCGGTTGCCGTCATCGGGGAGCGCCTCCCAATCCGCCAGCGTCCAGCGCCCCTGGAGCGGACCGGCGACGACCGGCGAGTCGGTTTTGATCACGAGCGCAGTCATGGGTTCTCTTCCACAACACGTATTGATCGCCTACACCGTCGTATCCGGCGCACCGGCGAACAGGTCGGCGACGCGGAAGGCGATGTCGGGCAGACAGGCGAACGCAACCTGCGCCGTCGCCTCCGCGACCTGCGGCGGAGCGTAGCGACCGGGGGCTTCGAGCAGGTAACGCCGCACCTGGCGCGCCTCCGGGTCCACAATCGCATACTCAGGGACGCCGGCCGCCGCATACGCCGCCAGTTTCACCCGTTCATCGTAGGCGCGCGTCCCCGGCGACAGCACCTCGACAATCAGGTCGGGAACGCCGTAGATTCGTCCATTGCGGAACAGATCGGCGCGCTCGGCGCGAATGAAGATCAAATCTGGCTGCACCGGATCAAAGCCTGGCATAATCACGCCGATCGGCGCCATGAACATATAGCCAAGACCACGCTCCCTGACCGGCAACCCGACGAACTGGATCAGCGAAAGAATGATCCACTGATGGAAACTGTGCGGCGCCGTGGTCATGTAGAGCACTCCATCGATTATCTCGTAGCGGTTGCCGTCATCGGGGAGCGCCTCCCAATCCGCCAGCGTCCAGTGCCCCTGGAGCGGACCGGCGACGACCGGCGAGTCGGTTTTGATTACGAGCGCAGTCATGGGTCCTCCCTTTTTCAGCGAAACACGCTCAATGCCATGTAGAACGACACGCACCAGTTAGGCGCGTCTACGATCTGACTGATGCGCAGGTCGCCTGCCAGACTGCACAGGATGTAAGCGTCCTCGCGGCTCAACCCTTTCTCACGCTCCAGCCACGCGATCATGTCGCGTACCGCGTTCTGCGCATTTGTCATCAGGTCGGGTCCGATCGCCGTGGTGACGAAATATCCCTTCTCGTCATAGGCGGGCTGGATCGGTCCTGGCGGCGTGAAGAACTGATAGCTCCAGGGGCGCAGACTGCGTCCTTTGAGCACGTTGAAGCGCAGGCTGAACTGCATTGGGCACTCAATGCCGGTGACGCACACTTCGCCATCTCCCTGCGCCGCGTGACAGTCGCCTGACGAGAAGAGCGCTCCCGGCACGAAAACCGGCAGGTACAGTTTTGCGCCGACATTCAGGTGGCGTGTGTCGATATTGCCGCCTGCCTTGCCGCACGGCAGCACGTCGAATGCGCCCGGTTCATCGAGCGCCACCCCCATAGTGCCACAAAACGGCTGGATCGGGATGTGAATGTCGTCGCGCAGCGGCGCCGTGACGCCATTGCTCAGGTCGAAGTGCCGAATATACGGCGCAGTAAAATCATTCGCCAGCAGCCCCAGACCGGGAATGATGCCTGTCCATCCCCAATCGAGCGTCTGCATGCGCAGAATCTCGACTTCGAGAATATCGCCAGGCTCGGCGCCTTTGACGAAGATCGGTCCTGCCAGTGGGTACAACTGATCGAAATCGAGATTCGTCAGCACCGACGCATCGCAGCCAGGAGTTACCTGGTTGTTCGTCACCTCAGCGGTCTCGCAGTGAACAATGTCGCCTGGCTCGATTTCGATGGCTGGCGGCAGGCTGTTGTCCCATTTGTGATGGACCTGGTCGGGGCGGAGTGTGTGTTCTGCCATGGAAGATTTCTCCTGCGCACTACTCCAACGGATTGTGGGACTTCTATTATACTATCAGTCGCTGCGTCCTGCCGATATACTGCGGCTCCCGCAGCGCATCCGTGTCCCAAGTTGCCGGCGGGGCGGATGATGGCACACGGATCGCCACGGATGGAGACGGATGGACACGGATAGATGATGAGAACCACATCCGCGCCAATCCGTCGCATCCGCACCCATCCGTGTCCCGGTTGCTGGCGGGCACGGGGGATAGATGGTACACGGATCGCCACGGATGGAGACGGATGGGCACGGATAGATGATGAGAACCACATCCGCGCCAATCCGTCGCATCCGCGCCCATCCGTGTCCCAAGTTGCCGGCGGGCACGGGGGATAGACGGTACACGGATCGCCACGGATGGAGACGGATGGGCACGGATCGCTGAGTGGGCAGTATTGCCCCATCCGTAAAAATCCGTCGCATCCGCGCCCATCCGTGTCCTATCACCCCAGATCGTGGCGGGCACGATGCCCGCGCACCCGGAACTCATTACCCGTCACCGGTTGAAACCTCAAGGAACTGAGATCATGAACAGCACCCACGATCCGCAATCGTACTGGCAAGCAACGGCGCCTGCGACGATCCTTCCTGTCGATCTTCCTCCAACCGCGAATGTCGTGGTTGTCGGCGGCGGTTTTTTCGGCGCAGCGACGACCCTGTTTCTGGCGCGTGCCGGCGCTGCGCCGATCCTGGTCGAGCAGGCGGCGCCCGCCTGCGGCGCCACCGGGCGCAACGGTGGCTTTCACGTCGTCGGAACGGCGGAAGGATATGCCGATGCCGTTGCGCGTCTGGGACGCGAAACCGCCCGCGCGATCATGCAGATCACGCTCGACAGTCGCGCATTGTTGCGACAGGCGCTTGTCGAAGAACAGATTGCATGCGACTACCGTGAGCCGGGACATCTGACTCTGGCATTGGGTGAAGCGCAGTACGCCGATCTCCAGCGCCATGTCGCCGCGCTGCGCGCCGATGGATTCGCCGCTGAACTCTTCGACCGCCAGCAGACGCAGGCGTTGATCCGCACGCCGCTCAGTGAAGAGATCACAGGAGCGTTGTATGGTCCCGAAAATGCACTGCTCCATTCGGCGCGGTTGGTGTATGGGTTGATAGCAGCCGCACAACGGCACGGCGCGCGTCTGGCAATGGCTCGGGTCGAACGGTTGGTCCCGCACAATGGTCACGTGCGCGTCATCACCAATTGCGGCGTGGTGGAAGCGGGTGCGGTAGTGGTGACCGTCAATGCCTGGACGCGCGACCTGATCCCGACATTGCGCGACGTCATCACGCCGGTGCGCGGTCAGGCGCTGGCGTATGCCCCCATCCCGCGCGTCTTCGAACAGGGTATCGGCGCATCAGTGACCCCTACCGGCGAATACTGGCATCAAACGCCAGATGGATCGATTGTGATCGGCGGGTGCCGCGCTCTCGCGCCAGGGCGCGATGTTGGCGTCACCGAAACGGTTCCGACTCCTGAAGTGATAGCCGCCATTGAGGAGGTTCTGCCACGCCTGTTCCCGCATCTCAGTGGTCTGGAAGTCACCCGGCGCTGGGCAGGGTTGATGGCGTTCACCACCGACTACGTACCGGTCGCTGATGCTGCTCCGGCGATGCCAGGGGTGTGGGTAGCCGGCGGATTCTGCGGTCACGGCATGCCATTCGGGATGCGCTTCGGTCAGTTGCTGGCAGAAGCGGCGCTTAGCGGCGTCCTGCCCGCTGCGCTGACTCCGTTCCGCGTAACGCGCCCGACACTGCAACCACGTCATCACCAGCAATGACGAACACCTGATCGTCCCGCTCAGGAGCAATGAGCGTGGCGCCGGTAAAACTGCCGAATGCCGGCAGCACACCGACCTGCGCACCAAACCAGAAACAGGGGAGGGTTGCGCGTTGTCTGCCGGCGCCGATCAATCGGGCAGCAGGATGAAGGTGCCCGGCAAGCGCGTACCCATCGGGGTGCGCTGCGGGATGATGGCGCAAGATGAAAGGCGGCATCTGCCACGGCTCATCGAGGCAGGCGATATCCCAGGCGCTTGGCGGATCGCCAGCGCGTACATCGTGATTGCCACGCACCAGGATCAGGTCGAGACTGGCATGACGCGCTCGCCACGCTGAGACCGCCGCAAGAGTCGCAGTAGTGCGTCCGCTGCGCGCATGCAACAGATCGCCTAAAATAACGACCTTCTGCGCGTTGCATCTGGCGATGAGCCGACTGAGGCGATCCAGGTCGGCATGGGTCGTGTCTTCGGGCACGGCGACCGCTGCTGCGCGGAACGCGCTGGCTTTGCCGATGTGCGGGTCGGCAATGATCAGGGTTGCAGTGCGCTGCCAGAAAAGCGCGCGCTCCGTGAGCAACTGCACCTCTTCCCCGGCGATGATAAGGCTTGGGGGGGAAACGGTCTGATCGTCTGGCATACACGTCTGCGAGTCTGTCCTCTCTCGAACCGTGCTAGAGGGGATGGGCTGCCTGATCGTTGACGTTCGGACACCGACACGGCTTGACGCTTCCGCCCCTCCCTGCCCGGCATGGTATCATATGCACGCAGGCGATGTGCAGTGTCGAAGAGTGCTTCATGCCATCGCAGTCGCAGAGACATCGCTCGCCGACGACCAGCTGGAAAAAGTGCCGCGCCCCGCGCGGGCGCCCGCGATGGCGGCGGGATTGTCGAAGTTCGGCTCGTCGATGCGGCAGGTCGATTATTGAGCAACATACGATGCCAGCAGCAGACGAGTAAACGCCGATTCACAAGATTTTGCCGGGTGGAAGGATCACCGCCATAATGTTGTCGCAGGTCCGTTTTACAATAGACGCACTTTTTTCGTGATGATTGACTCTCCTCCACAACCGCCTACCCGCTGGCAGATGGCGCGCAGCCTGGTGCTACGCTGGCTGGTGACTTCGCTGGCGATCTTTGCCGCCATTCAGATCGTGCCCGGCATCGAGTTTGTCGGTCCCGGCTGGGAAATTGGACTGGTCGCGCTGCTGTTTGGGTTGGTCAACACGGCGTTGCGCCCGATCCTGACCCTGCTCACCTGCCCGCTGGTGCTGCTGACGCTGGGGCTGTTCACCCTGGTGATCAACGCCCTCCTGCTCTTGCTGACGGCCTATATTGCTGGCGGACTTGGGGTGCAGTTTCGCGTCGATAGTTTCTGGTCGGCGTTTCTTGGCGGACTGGTCATTGCCATCGTCAACACGCTGCTCCTCTGGATGGCAGGAGAAGCGCCGGTGCGCATTATTGTGCAAAACGACCGGTCGGATCGCTAAAAAGAGGAAACCGGTCGTCATACGACGACCGGTGGGGATAAGAGAGGACGAATGAGGGCGGCGTAGGAGGGTGTCCGGTTTGGGCGTCTGCCACGCCCTGGAGACGACCGCCGCTGTCGTCTTGCTCTTGCACCAGTATAACGTGCAGCCTGTTCAGAAAGTTGCAATGTTTCGTGAGTTTCTGCTGAGAAACAGATGAAATTCAGATGAAATCATCGCCCCTCACTCCCCTGGTATGTATTCCGCTTCCGACCGGCGCCGTTCGTCCGCGCGGCTGGTTATATCGCCAGTTGCGCTTGCAAGCAGACGGTTTGAGCGGGCATCTCGACCAATGCTGGCCCGATGTGGCGGATAGCGCCTGGATCGGCGGCGCTGCCGAGGGTTGGGAACGCGGACCGTACTGGCTCGATGGCATGGTTCCGCTGGCATTTGTTCTCAACGATGCTTCCTTGATTGCCAGGGTCTCCCGCTGGATCGACATTATCCTTGAGCAGCAGCACGATGATGGCTGGCTCGGACCGCGGCGCGACGCCAGCGATGCACGACGTCGCTCGCTTGATCCCTGGCCCGTCTTTGTGCTGTTGAAAGCGTTGAGTCAGTTCCAGGAAGCCACCGGCGACCGGCGAGTAATCCCGGCAATGTTGCGCTTCCTGCGCCGACTCGATGCTCTCCTCGACGAACAGCCACTCTTCGACTGGGGGCGCTATCGCTGGGCAGACCTGGTCGTCTCGCTGCACTGGCTCTATGATCGCACTCGCGAGTCATGGCTGCTCGACCTGGCGGAAAAGGCGCAGCGCCAGGGGTTCGACTGGCGCGCTCACTTCGAGCAGTTTCCATATCCATCACGACAGCGGCGCGAAGACATCTATCCTCCCGCTCCACTCCCTGGCTGCACCTTCCGTCTCGATATGGCGTCGCACGTGGTCAACAATGCAATGGCGATCAAAACTTCTGGCGTCTGGTATCGCCAATCGGGTGATCCGCGCGACCGCGACGCCGTCTGGCAGGCGATCGAGACGCTCGACGCCTTTCATGGGCAGGTAAACGGTGTCTTCAGCGGCGATGAGCATCTTGCCGGACTCAACCCGTCTCAGGGAACCGAATTGTGCGCTGTCGTCGAGTATCAGTATTCACTTGAAACGTTGATCTCCATGCTGGGAGATCCACGCCTGGCAGATCGGTTGGAGCGCATCACGTTCAATGCCCTGCCCGCAGCCTTTGCTCCCGATATGTGGTCGCACCAGTATGTGCAGCAGGTGAACCAGATTCGCTGCGCCATTCTTGAAGACAACATCTATACCAACAATCGCGCCGACGCCAACACCTTTGGTCTGGAGCCGAACTATGGCTGCTGCACTGCCAACATGCACCAGGGATGGCCCAAATTTGTCACTCATCTCTGGATGCGCACATCTGGCGATGGACTGGCAGCCGTGTCATATGCGCCCTGCGAACTGACGATGACCGCAGGCGGGAGGAGGGTGCGCCTGACGGTTGAGACCGATTATCCATTCGATGAGTCGGTGCGCATTGTTGTAGAGAGTCGCGCGGCTGCGCGATTTCCGCTGTTGCTCCGCTTTCCCGGCTGGGCTGTCGGAGCGACGCTCTCCATCGATGGCAGGCGCGAGACCGTGCATCCGGGAACATTTCATCGTGTTGAACGTGTATGGGATGGCGCCGTCACGATTGATCTGCATCTGCCGATGCGTGTGGCGGTGACACGCCGACCGTCCGGCAGTGCAGCGATTGAGTATGGTCCGCTGGTTTTCGCGCTGCCGATTGGTGAGACATGGCAGCGCATCGTTCCCGATGCCCAGGGGCGGTATGCTGCGGGTGAACGGCTGCGTCCCGGCTGTCCGCCGGACATTGCCGATCGCCTTGGTGATTGGGAAGTGCTGCCGACGACCCCATGGAACTATGGGCTGGAACTGGATGCCGCGCAGCCCGAACGGTCTGTTCGTATCGTCCATCACCCGGTCGGCGAGCGTCCGTTCTCGCCGGAAGGGGCGCCGGTAGCGGCATATGCCCATGGTCGGCGCATTCCGACGTGGGGAGAGGAGCATGGCGCTGCGGGTCCGCCACCGGCGCCGGTTCACGTCGATACGTCGCTCGAAGTCGTGCGTCTCATTCCCTATGGTTGCACCAATCTGCGCATTGCCGAATTCCCGCTGCTGGAATCCGGGTCAACGACGCTTCAGGACAGCGGCACGCCGTAGTACAGACGATAGAATCCCATTTTCACCAGTTCGCTGGCGGCGTAGCGCCAGATGCGTGCGCCGCACCGCCAGGGATCGGCGCAGGGAGAGAGAAACGGAGCAGCGCTCGCCGTCACGTGAGCGTTGGGAATGAGCGTGCGAAAGGTGCGAACCGCGCGTCGGGTATGGTACGGATCGGTGACGATCATGAGCGAGCGCCAGCCGTGAGCAGCGACCAGTTCGCGCACCAGCACTGCTTCATCGTAGGTGCTCTGTGCGCCATCCGCCAGGAGCGCAACGTCCGGCGGCAATCCGCGCGCCAGTGCAAGCCGGCGTGCCACCTGCGCCGATGAGGTTTCCGGCGGTCTGCCGGGTGGCGCACCGCCGGTGAAGACCACCACCGGCGCGCGATGCTGATGGTAGAGCGCCAGTGCGTGGATGGTGCGGTTTGGCGGATATGCCTCGCCGCCGAGAACAATAATCGCATCCGCCGTATCAACGGCGTCGTCAACAATCAGCCAGGGCGCAGCGAGGAAGGGTATCGTAATAATGGCAAGGACCAGAATCAGAGCAACCAATGTCTCATAGCCTGGTATGCGGCGAGTCGGCAGACGACGTCCTGATGATAGATACAACGACATGTTATCATTATATCAGGGCGTGAGCGTGAAAATGAATGATGGGTAGATGAAGAGCGCTGCCGGCGATCCCGTCACGAGCCGATCCATTGGCAGATGACCCACGCCAGTTCTGAATGCTGCCGGTGTGCGAGCGCGAACATCCATGCTGTCGCATTCAGTCTTGCGTCGGCGTGAGTAATGATGGGCATCTGTGTGCGCAAGGGCACGGACGAGCGGCAGTCAACGTGGATGTGTTCGGCGGTGTGGAGGCTGCCAGGGAGGGGCGCGCCGGCAGCGCATCCCTTCTCTCTATCTTCACATGCTTTTCTTCCCTCGCACCGCTCGCTCCTCGCTTCCTGGCTCACACCCCGACACGCGCGCGACGTCGCGCCGGGATCAGATGGTGCGACGCCAGGTGTGGACGCGCAGGGACGCCGCTGACTACCTGGTTATCGTCCACTGCCGATGTTACCACTGCGCCACCGCCGACCACACTCCACGCACCGACCGCGCGCTGCGGCAGCACTGTCGCGCCAATGCCCACCAGCGCCCCTTCGCTGACAGTCACGGCGCCGCCAAGGGTTGCGCCTGGCGCAATGTGAGCATGGGCGCCGATGCGATTGTGGTGTTCGACAATGCAACCGCTGTTGAGGATGACATTCATGCCAATATGTGCTCCAGCGTTCACGACTGCCCGCGCCGCGATGACCGTCCCCGCACCAATAACCGCGTCGCGTGCGACGATCGCTGTCGGGTGACATGCCACAGTGAACTGCTCGCCGCACGCTGTCAGACGTTCGTAGATCGCCCGGCGCGTCCGATTGTCGCCAATGCCGATCACGACGCAGTCGTGATCGACGGCATCGATAGAGGCAAGCGGACCCAGGATCGGCAATCCGAGTCGCCACTCACCGAACAAATGTGGATTATCGTCGAGAAAACCAATCGGTGTCAGGTCGGCGCCCATCTCGTGCATGCGCAGCAGAATGTCGGCGACCACCTGCGCATGCCCGCCGGCGCCAATGATCAGAACACGCTTCATCGTGACCCGCCTTCCGAAGTCCCTTGAAAGATCGTCACCGTTGCGCAGCCGCGCTGATTAATCCCCTCGCGCCGCGCCACTCGCCACACTGTCAGCATCAGAATGCGGAGATCGAGCCAGAACGAACAATGATCGACATACCAGACATCCAGCGCGAACTTTTGCTCCCAACTGATCGCATTACGTCCGTTGATCTGCGCCCATCCGGTGATGCCGGGGCGCACTGCGTGCCGTCGCATCTGTTCCGGCGTGTAGCGATCCAGGTACTCCATCAGCAACGGGCGCGGTCCCACCAGGCTCATCTCGCCGCGAACGACATTGATCAATTCCGGCAGTTCATCAAGACTGCTGCTGCGCAGAAAGCGCCCGAACCGCGTCAATCGCTGATCGTCCGGCAGCAGGTTGCCGTCGGCATTGCGCGCGTCGGTCATGCTGCGAAACTTCAGCAGCGTGAACGGTTTGCCGTCCAATCCGGGGCGCGGCTGGCGAAAGAGCACCGGTGCGCCGAGCGACAGGCGCACTGCTGCGGCAATGACCAGAAGCAGCGGCGCAAGCGCAATGAGTGCGACGCCTGCAATGCAGAGATCAAAGACACGTTTCAGGTAACGGCGGTACATAGCGTCAGGCTCTACTGGTTGCGGGCATGATCGTACTCTCCGGCGTCGGAAGCCCCTTCTTATGCAGGAGGTGACGATAGGCGCCAATAACCCGTTGAAATATCTGTTGCTCATCGAACCGTTCGAGCGCCATCCTTCGTCCCGCATCACCCATCGTTGCGCGCAGACTCTCGTCTTGAAGCAGTTGCACCAGCGCATGCGCGAGGGCATCGACATCACGCAGCGGTGTCAGGAAACCGTTCCACCCGTGTTCAACCGCCTCACGACACCCGCGCACGTCGGTTACAACACAGGGAATACCCATTGCCGAGGCTTCCATCGGCGCGCGTGGAAATCCTTCGCGGTACGATGGCAGCGCAAAAATGTCCATCAGTGCATACATTTCCGGCATATCCTGGCGAATGCCGGCAAAAACGCACGTTGCCGTTCCCGCAGCCGCCTGAATTGTCTCGGGAGTGAGCGCATCCGCCTTGTCCCGATCCACACCGCCGACAATCAGGAGCGTCACCGGACCGAAATGCGATTGGACCTGCTGAACCGCGCGCGCCAATTCGATCACGCCTTTCTCGGCAACCAGGCGACCAACGAAGCCAATCACCGACACATCCGGCGGCAGTCTCAGTGATTGCCGGATGTGCGCCAGATGCGCCGGATCGACCCGACTCCGGTCGAAACGCCGGATATCGATACCGTTGCCGAGCAACTGGATTCGTTCAGGCGGGCAGATGCCCAGACGCAAGGCAGTGGCGAGGTCTTCGCTGCTTTGCGAGAGAATGAGGTCGGAACAGCGCGCCGCGATGCGCTCCATAGTGATATAGAAGCGTCGCTGCGCTGGCGGCATGTGCTCATGGAAATAAAAGCCATGAATGGTGTTAACGACCACCGGCACGCCCGCCATCCGCGCTGCCAGTTGCCCTAACAGCCCTGGTTTGGGAGTGTGGGTGTGCACAATCGTGAAATGTTCCTGGCGAAATATCCGGTACAGACGCATCAGGGCGCGCAGATCGGCGAATGGCGTCAGACGTCGCGTGAGCGGCGCCGCAATATGGCGAATGCCACGCACCTCAATAGCAGGCACATCCGGTCCCGGCGCAGAAATTCCGGTGACCTGATATCCGGCGTCGGCGATGCTGCGCAGTTGATTGAGCAACAGATAGCGCAGCGATTGGTCGATCGTTGTGATATGCGCAACTCGCACAGTCATGGAGCATCCTTTCTCTGTCCAACGCGCAACAGAATGTCCACCAGTGTCGGAGCGACCGATTGAATGGAATATGCCTGCATCACCGTTGCGCGCCCTGCCATGCCCATGCGTTCACGAAGCGTCGGGTCGTCGAGCAATCGCGCCAGAGCAGCGCGCCACGCGGTTGGGTTATCTGCCAGTACGCCATTGACGTTGGGCACAATCAATTGGCGCGCCACTCCTACCGGCGAACAGACCGCCGGAACGCCAACGGCCATGTACTGCACTGCCTTGACGCCGCTCTTGCCGCGCGTCCACTCATCGTCTGGCAGCGGCATCACGCCAATGTCGAGGGCATGGAGAAGTTGCACTTCGGTTTGCAGGCTCCATGGATGATTGACCACCGGAATGTGTGCGCTCGTGTAAGGCGCCGCGCTGATGACGTGCAGTTCGAGCGGGTACTGGCGCACCAGTTCGCCGAAGACCGTTTCCAGCGAACGAAGGTAAGGAAAGCCGTTTGGTGTGCCGATCCAGCCGATGATCAGTCGTTCCGAAGCGCGAGGTGCGCGGTAATCCTTTGGCGGGTAGCGCGTCATGTCCACGCCGCTGTTCACCACCGAAACGTGCGGGGTCAGGCGGCGCATATATCCTGCCAGATGATCATTCCAGGCGATGACGTGCGTAGCGTTGCGCACAATGCGCTCGATTTTGCCACGGCACAACCAGCGCACCAGCGGAAAGGGATGCTGTCGGTAGTAGGCATAGGTCGCGTCGTCGAACAGCACGATGAATCGCACGCCGCGCCGCCGCAGCCATTCCTCGAACCCATACGGCAGGTACGGGAACAGTTCTTTTTCGAAGACGACCAGATCGTAGCGGTGCGCATTGAGCAGCGCCCGCAATCGCCGCGCGACACGCCGCGCATAGTACAGCCCATGGCGCGCGATCTCACCCATTCCGGTTGGGCGGTCGAGTATGCCGAACTCGAAGTATCGGTCATCGAACAGTGGTTCGACCGTGCAGCGCATGCCCGCCTGTGCATACGCGGGCAGGTACTGGTGTACCATATAGCGACTGCTGCCGCCGCGTTGACTGTAGCGTGTGAGAAAGAGCACATTCATGGTTTCTTTATCGGGTCATCATCGAACTACACAACAGCGTTGTAACGCGCCAGTATTGCGCAGCGTACTCCCACTGCCGTCGTTGCCCCGCCGTCGCCGCGCGAATGGCTGCCAGCAGTGCGCGCGCCAGCGCCGCCGGGGTAATGGCGCAGCAGAGCGCCCCGGTCGTCAATGCGCCATAGTGTTTACGGAAGAACAACACCAGACTGGCATACCGCTGGACAATGCGCGCATCAAGGTTCTGGAGCGAACTCTGTCCTCCGTAGTGCGTGATCTGCGGCGTCGGTGTGAAGCAGGTCCGCCAGCCAGCCCGTCGCACGCGCCAGCACAGATCCACTTCCTCGAAATACATGAAAAAGCGTTCGTCGAGCGGACCGGCTTCGTGCCAGGCTTCACGGCGAACCAGCAGGCAAGCCCCCGATGGTTGATCGACCTCGCGCGCTTCATCGTGCGCCCACCAGGTCATCTTGAAGCGAGACAGCATGCGGTTTTGCGGCGCAATTCGACTGATGCCCCAGCAATCCAGCGCAATGTTGAGCGGCGTCGGAAACCGGCTGCACGACGGTTGCAGACTGCCATCGGCATTCAACAATCGCGGACCCAGAATGCCGACATTCGGCATCTGATCCATGAGCGCGATCATCTCATCCAGTGCGCCGGGCGGCAACCAGGTATCGGGGTTCAACAGCAGAAAATAGCGCCCTTGCGCCTGAGCGAACCCAATGTTGTTGGCGCGGGCAAAGCCGACATTCTCCGGCAGCGCCATCAAGCGCACACGCGGAAATGCAGCGCGGACCATCTCGATGCTGCCATCAGTTGAGGCATTATCGACCACGATAATCTCACACGCGATGCGACGCGCTGCGTTGTGCAGCGACGCAAGGCAGGCGCGCAGCAGGTCGCGCGTATTCCAGTTGACGATTACGATGCTGAGGTCACACATAACGGTTTGCCTCGCAGACGATAAAAAATGCGCTCTTCCGCACACACGACACGCTGGATGTCGAACAACTGCTGCACAATTGCACGACCCCGGCGCCCCATGGCGTGACGGGCAGCCGGAGGCAGCGCCAGCATGCGCAGCAACGCGTCCGCCAGCGCGCCCGGATCGCGCGGTGGCACAAGGTAGCCGGTTTCACCGTCGCGCACCACGTCGGGCAACCCGCCGACTGCGCTGGCAACCACCGGACGCTCCATGAGCAACGGTTCGACCGCGCCGCCAACGTTCTCGGACAGCGACGGAACCGCTGCCACATCGCCTGCCGCCAGAATTGACGGAATATCGGTGCGCTTTCCGGTGAAAATGACATGACGCTCTATGCCATACACGCACGCGAGTTGTTTCAACGACGCTTCGTATGCGCCATCGGCGCCTTCCGGCTCTGCGCCGACGATCAAAAAGCGTGTGGAGGGCAGGCGACTCACGACATCGCGCGCCGCCCGAAGCAGGACTTCGTGACCCTTGATGCCGTAGTGCGGGTCGAAGCGGCGAATAGGCGGAATCAGGTGCGCCACTGTCGTCACGACTGTCGCTGTGGGTGAAATGCCATACTCCCGGCGCACTGCTGCGCCGTCCAGCGATGGATTGAAGCGTTCGAGCGGGAAGCCGTAGTAACTCAATATCACTGTGGCGCGCAAAACCGGCGTATGCTGGTAATAGCGCACCAGCGCGCGGCTCGACGCCAGAATCGCGCTGTCCATCCAGGCGGTCGCGCACTCCGCCAGCCGATAATGCCGCAGTTCCAGGTCCCACAGGCTCGGCGGCTTGAACAGGCGCACCGGCACGCCCGCCAACCGCGCCGCCACGCGCGCCCACAGGCTGATCGGCAGCGCATAGTACACGACCACGTCCGGGTTGTGCCGGCGGAACAGCCGGTAGAGTGCGCCAACGGCGCCACTCACGGCGCGCACATCCTTCAGACGACGTGGCGCCTGCCAGGTGCAAACATCTATGCCGGCAGTGCGTGCTAGGCGCTCCATTGGCGATTCGGATGGGCAGACCATTGTCACCCGATGCCCGCGCCGCGCCAGAAAGCGCGGCGTGTGCAACGCCCATTCGTGGGCGCCATAGCCGGACACATAGAGAATAGTCAGCGGCGCGCCCATCGTAGACCCCCCATGCCCGTAGCGTTCAGCATGTCGTAGTACAGTTGCTCGGTTTGTCGCACTGTTGTGGGCAGATCGAACAGTTCCCGCACCATCGCGCGCCCTCTCCGCCCCATGGCGTGACGGGCAGCCGGAGGCAGCGCCAGCATGCGCAGCAACGCGTCCGCCAGCGCGCCCGGATCGCGCGGTGGCACAAGGTAGCCGGTTTCACCGTCGCGCACCACGTCGGGCAACCCGCCGACTGCGCTGGCAACCACCGGACGCTCCATGAGCAACGGTTCGACCGCGCCGCCAACGTTCTCGGACAGCGACGGAACCGCTGCCACATCGCCTGCCGCCAGAATTGACGGAATATCGGTGCGTTTCCCGGCGAAGATGACCGTCTGCTGCAATTCCAGATCGGCGACCATCTGATGAAGTCTGCGCTTATAGCGTTCCGCTTCGCCGGGCGCCAGCGAATCACCGACGATCAGAAAGCGCACGGCGGGATTGACCTCACGGACACGCGCTGCGGCGGCGATCAGGATTTCGTGTCCCTTCAGTCCAATGCCGCCGAAGACGTTCAATCCCCGGAGCGAGCGTTCTTGCAACGGTGAGTACATATAGGCGACCATCGTCACCAGTGGCACATCGGGCGCAATGTTGAACTCGCGCCGGATCGGACTGCCGTCAATCGTCGGATCGAACGGCTCGAACGGAAACCCGTAGTAGATCAGGCGAATTCGGTCGCGCATGACGCCACATGCCTCGTAAATGCGCTGTGTAGCGGTGCTGGACGCGATAATCGCGCTATCGAGACGCGCCAGCGCCATTTCGATCCGGCGCGAGGCGGGAATTTCAAGCGGCAACGGACCGGGCCACTGCGTCAGGCGCACCGGAACGCCGGCCGCATACGCCGCCAGGCGCCCCCACACATTGGCAGGCGCTAGATGATTGTGAACGACATCGATCTGTTCCCGGCGCAGCCATGCCGCCACACGCGCGACATATGCTGCGGCTGAGTGCATATGCCGGATGCGGCGCGGAAAGGGAATGATATGAGTTGGGATGCCGGCAGCGCGCGTCCGTTCTGGCAGAGGACCGTCCTCCGGGCAAATCAGGTGTACCCTGTGCCCGGCATCGCGCAATCGGCAGAGCGGATGGAACGCCCATCCACCGGCAAAGGCGCTACCGACGATGTGGACAATGCGTAATGATTGGGACATGGATCATTCACCTTCCTGCCCAACGAGGCATGCCAGGATAAGAACGAACACAAATGCGAGAATGGGATCGAAGAGCGGTTCGCCGAACATCGACGCCACGAACACTGCCAGCACCGCTGCCTGCACGACGCGCCCCAGTGGACTCTGACGTGCTGCAAGGGTGCGTGCGCGCCGCCATGCCGCCAAAAACACGCCGATGTTCAACATCCCTCCGCCAATGCCAAGCATGGCAAAGGCGCTGAGAAAGTAGTTATGGGCGTAGCCGAGGTCGTACACTGCCGATCCGGCTGCGATAGGCGCCTGACCGGTGCGCACCAGATACTCGCTGAATTTCCCCCATCCGATACCGGTTAGCGGAGCGGAGAGAAAGGCATTGATCGCCGCAACCCACAGATCGATGCGCGTCTCTGCCGACGGGTCGAACCCGCGTCCCGGCGACCAAGTCATTTGTAGACGAGCCCATACGGCTTCCGGCAGACCGAATAGCACGAATGCGCCTATGCTTCCCGCAATGACCCACAATTTCAGTGAATGACCGCGGTACACCATCAGGGTTGCAACAATCAACGCCATATAGGATGAGCGACTGAACGAGAAGAGGATGGCGGCCAGCAGAATGGCGAGCAGCGGCGCTCTGAGCATCCACCCGCCTCTGGTGCGCCATCCCAGCAGAAGGGTCCAACCAATGACCCACAACAACCCCAGCGAATTCTTCAAACTGCCGATCACCGTGTAGGTATCGATCCAGGCATCCCGCCCTTGAAGTCCTTCAGTCAGCGAGCGTGAATTGGTAAGAAACGCTCCTGCAACGACAGTTGCACCAATGGCGACGCCACCGAGCAATGCATGCGCCTGATCGCCCTTCGCCATGCGTGGCGCTGTCAGCGCAAACCACAGGTAAGGAAGCGTACCGATGGCAGTCATCACCAGGCGTCGCAGACTGACCCCTTCGCTTAAGAGCGCCCGTTCAGCCAGCGCGACGACGACTCCCCACCCAACGGCGAAGAAGACCAGCCGGCGATTCCATCGTCTGGCATCCGGTTGTTGCGCGACCTGATACAGTGCGTGAATGAGCGCCATACCATAGAGCGCCAGCAACGCCTGACCGAAGAGCGCGCTGCGCACATCGATCAGATAGAGGAGCGGGGCTGCTGTCCCCATCACGAAGAACGCAGCGGCGCCGCCGCGCAACACCAGGAATACCCATGCCGCAGCGCCAAGAAATGCCAGCAGCAGGAATGGCTGTGTCGCTGCCAGCACACCGGTGAGCGGCGCAACGACCAGCCCGATCAGCAGCGCGGTTCCGGTTCGGGCGTATTCAGGCGCGACGAGTGCGGACAATCTGCTCATAGATGGCATAAATCTTGCGTTCACTCTTTATCAGATCAGCCGCCTGGAGCGTCAGAAGGGTTTGCCAGCCCAGACTGCTGGCGCGACAAAAACGTACCGCCATCACCATCGTGATCGTCGTCCGTGCAATGACCACTGCCAATGCCGCCCCCATTGCCCCGAAGAGCGGCGCCAGCGCCAGTGAACCGGCGATCAAAACGCCGCACCCGATCCATGCAGCGTTGGCCGGCGTCCCCGGTTGTTCGATTGCGTTGAAATAGAGTGACAGGATCATGCCGGGTGCGCCGAGCGCCGCACCGGTGCAGAGAACGAGCGCAACCGCCGCCGCCGAACGAAACCCTTCACCAAATCCGAATGGAATAACCACAAAAGCACAACCTCCAACCAGTAGTCCCAGTGCAAGTGTCGCGACAGCGCCGTAACGCACAGCGTCGGCGACGCGCCGGGCGACGAACGCCGGGCTTTGCCCCGCAAGGCGTGGCAGCAGAATGTTGATGAGCGTATTGGGCAGCATCGTCACTACATCCGCGAAGACGACCGCAATCGAGAAGATGCCAGCCTGTGCTATCGGCGCCATGCCGCTCACGATGATCAGGCTGCTGCGCAGAAACAGCAGACCGGCAAGGTTCCCCCGGAACGATTGCAGCGAGTACCGCACCAATGCCGAAAGATCTGGCGCAACATAGTCGGCGCTGCTCAAATGACGCAGGGATGCTGTGAAAAGGATCAGAACCGCAACCTGCACTCCCAGAACAGTCGCCATAACCGGCTCGAATTGGTCAACGTGCGCCATAGATAGGGCAGCAAGCGCCAGAACGTACAACAACGCAGAACCAGCATTGAGAGCATTGCTCAACCGTATCCGGTTCAATCCAACGCAGATTGCGTTGAACAGCGCCGTCAAGACGAGAATCGGCGTCAGCAGCGCAACCGATAGCATCAGTTGTTGGTCTATCGGTGTATTGATCTGAAGCCCAGGCAATACGAGCGCAATCAAAGCGATGCCAACCGCATACATCAGCCCGGCGCGTATCATCCACCGCGTATGCTGCGCAGTGCGCGCAACGAAGTAGATGCTTGCGCTATCTGAACCAAGCAGCGTGATACCGCCGATCAACGCCGACCACGAGAGTGTTGCAGCCAGCAGTCCTTTGCCTTCGGGACCCAGCAGACGCGCCTGTAACATCGCCGAGATGACCATCAATCCCAGCGTGGCGATACGCACGGCATACGTCTCGATCATCAGGCGCACCGCTCCTGATTGTTGCGATTGTGTCACGGGATATGCCTACTTCGTTTGATTCATCTGATGCGGCGTCATTCCATTCCGACGCTCGTCTGTTCTGGTTGCCACAACGGCGCCGGCGCTCACCGGATGTCTGTCTATGGTTTCGGGAGTGGGTGTTGCATAGAACCCATCCATAACAATATCAATTGGCGCGCCCCTATCAGGTCTTGTCCCGCTCGCGATGCCGGTCACGCCGGCATCCACGGTATCGACCATGCCCGGCATGCCGCTCTGGCGTCGCCGTCGGCGTTTGAACAACCGGCTCAACGCACTGCGGCTGCTGCGCTTCCGTTCCCCGCCGTAGTAGTAGTAGTAGTGCTCGTATCCGACCTGCTCTCTGGTGACGCGGTTCAATACCACGCCCTGCGGCTCCACTCCTGCCTGCAACAACTGGTCGCAGGCGCGACGCAACTGACTGGTGCGCGTGACGCCTGCCAGCACGACCAGCAGTGTGGCGTCGCAGACATGCGCGAGCGGCATTGCATCGGCAACGGCAAGGATTGGTGGACTATCGAACACCACGACATCCGCGATGCGTTTGAGTTCGTCGATCAGATCAAGCATCCTCTTCGAACTGACCATCACTGCCGGATCAGAAGGCACCGGCCCGCTCGGCAGCACGAGGAGGTTCTCCTCACCGGCGGCGATCATGTGGTTGTACAGGCTATCTGACGGATCACGCACCAGCGCAGTGGTGACGCCGCGCAGATTGGCGTGGCGAAAGAACCGATGCAACGACGGTCGTCGCAAGTCGGTATCGACCAGAATGACGCGCTTGCCAGAACGCGCGATTGCCAGCGCCAGGTTCGCTGCGGTTGTGCTCTTTCCCTCGCCGGGGTTGCTGCTCGTCACCAGAAGCGTGTGCAGTGGCTTCTCGAACCGCGCAATCTCCAGTTTGACGCGCAGCATCTGGTAGGCTTCGGCAACTTGCGAGAAGGGGTCTTTCAGCATCACCAGTTTGTCCGACGGCGCGGCGCCATCGATCCGTCCGATAGCCGCCAGCATACCGACGCGCGCTGTCGTCGCCACATCCTCGGCCGAATTGACCCGATCACTCAGGTACTCGATCAGGAGCGCGACTCCAATCGCTAGCAGCAGACCGGCGACTGCCGCCATTCCGGTGTTCGTTGCGATTTGGGGACGTACCGGTGTGTAAACAGGCGCAGCCGATTCGACCACATTGACGCTGTTGGTCAACTGTGCTTCAGCCAGCCGCACCTCTTCCAGGCTGCGCAGCACCGTAGCGTAACTGCTGCGATACTGCACCAGCGCCTCTTCAAGACGCGCGCGTCGGACCGGATCGTCGATCCCGCGCAGCGCGGCAAGTTCAGCCTGGGTCGTGTCGATGTCCGACTGGAGTTTGGCGATCTCGCCGGCGAGACTGCGTTTTGATTCGGCAAAGCGCTCGGATTGCAACTCGCGGTTCTGCTCGCTGAAGACCGCCACGATATGATTGGCAATATCGGCGGCGCGCTGCGGATCGATATCTTCGACCGTCACAACGATCAGTTGTGTGTCACGAATTGGTCGAACGCGAATGCGCTCGGCAAGCATCGATGGCGCAAATGGCAGACTCAACTCGCGCACCACCTCTTCGAGCACCGGACGTTTGATCAGCAGCTCGGCGTAGGTGCGCGCCAGCCGCTCGGCGGTCAGAACGGCGTTGTAATCGGGTGAGGCGCTGCTTGCCGGCGCCTGATTGATCAAGAGCGTGGTCGAGGCTTCGTACACCGGCGTCATACGATTGCTGACGAGATATGCTGCGCCGCCGGCAAGTAGCGTCATCAGCAGCATCAACCAAAGCCAGCGCCAGAAGAGGGTCAGGTAACGTTGCAGGATCATGCGATGCTCACTTTGCTCATCCACCTGGCGCATGGGCGCCGTTCACATGAGTGCGATCACGCTTGTTCACTATCTCTGCGCAGGTCGCACTCCTGCGTTGTGATCGCATGCCGACTGTAGCACGGTGAACGTTGCGCAGCGTCTGCCTGTTGGACAATCGCCTCTATGCCGGATGGCATATCTTCGTCAATGCGAACAACCAGACGTGACCAATCGCCGAAGTGCGCGTGTGGAAATCAGGATGTCAAAGATCGTCTCCCCTGCAAGGATGCGTGGTATGGCATCTGCCAGTTCGTCAATCGATGCCGTGGTGGACAGATACCCATGCACACCGACCCGGATCGCTTCGAGGAGGCATGCAGGGTCATCGATGGCGGTAATCATAACAATCCGAATATCAGGCGAAGTGTGGAGCGCCTGGCGCGCAACAGTCAGTCCATTGGCGTGTGCCAGTGGAATGCCGATGATTGCGAGATCGAAACGCATGCGTCGCACATACTCCAGTGCCGTGCGCCCATTATCGGTTGCGGCAACCACGACCGCCTGCGGGAGGCGTTTCAGCGCGGAACCGAACAACCGATACTCCTCGTGGGGCGCAGCGACGAGGGTGCGCACCCGATCTGGCGATTGTGCTCCTGCACACTCCATAGTGTTTCACCGCCTGGTGCATTTTCTTCACGGAAGATGAACAATGTATCACTGAACGCATCGTAGCGCATCATCGGATCGGCGCGCGTCTGCTATGCGGCTATATGCCGTGTATGTCGTGTGGCGTATGGGAAGAGGCGCGAGGGGGAGGGCTTGGAGCGCTCCCTGGCAGGCGCCCGCAGGTCACGGGAAACGAGGCGCGATGGGGTTGCAGGTCAGGAGGAGAATAGTCGTGTAAACCTCACCGGCTGTGAGCCAGGAACGACAGATTCACATATCGCCTGGAACACGACCCGCGCTTGCTCTGCCGGATCGAGCGAGCGCGAGTGATCTTATACCAATGACCTGTGACCATCCGGCATGGTCACCCCGAGCAGCGCGAGGGGTCGTGCGCGACCCGCTCAGATTCCGCGCTGCGTTTACCCTGAGCGAAGCGAAGGGCTCGGAATGACAAGAAGGCGGCATCTTCAATCGTCATTGGTATCACACATCGGGCGGGGCATTCCATCTTGAGGATTTGCCGGAAGAAACACAGGGCGCTTTGGAACGTCTATGGTTCGCCAGCCCTCCTTCCGCAAACAATCGTGCTTTCAGTTCTCCGTCCTCCTGACCCCTAATCTCTTCCCTTATCCCTCACCAACCCCAACTCCAACGCCCGCACCGCCGCCTGTGTGCGGTCCGACACGCCGAGTTTCGCAATGATATGCTCGACATGCACCTTGACCGTTCCTGGACTGATGATCAGTTCGCGAGCGATCTCCCGGTTTGTTTTACCCTGCATCAGCAGGCGCAACACCTGTTGCTCGCGGGGCGTTAGCGGCTCGATTGGCGTCGCGTCATCGGTTGGCGTCGCATGCGCCAGCCGACGCAGCGTTTGCAGCACCAGATCTGGGTTCAGGAACGCCTCGCCGCGCAACACCTGCCGCACCGCGCCGATGATCTCACGTCGGCTCGCGTCCTTGAGCAGGTACCCGGCGACGCCGGCGCGCAACGCTTCCATCAGCGCGTCCGGTTTTGCCTGCACGGTGACCATAATGATGCCGATGGCGGGATGCAACGCCTTGATCCGTCGCGTCGCCTCGATGCCATCTATCACGGGCATCTGCAAATCCATCATCACCAGGTCCACCGGATGGCGCGCCACGAAATCGAGCGCAGCGGCGCCGTTGTCCGCTTCGCCGACGACCTCGATGCCTGGTTCGCATGCCAGCACCGCTGCAAGCCCGGCGCGCGCCAGTTCGTGATCGTCCACGATCAGGACACGCGTAGATGGCGATGAACTTCCAGCAGTCGGGTTGAACGTCATAGTGCTTAACCCTTCATATGGCGAGAATATCGCCCATGGTGCGCATCTGTCTCAATTCGTCCACATCCGTGTTTCATCATCAGTTTCCATATCAATACGGATCGCGATCCGTGTCCCGCAGCCAGGATGACTCTGGATGATCACGGTTCCCCCCAACAATGCTGCGCGCTCCTGCATACCCGCCAGACCAAAGCGCCCTGCGGCGGTCTGCTGCGGATCGAAGCCACACCCGTTATCGACAATCTCCAGCCGCACACACGCTCCCTCGCGCGCCAGCGTCACCTGTACCCGGCAGCGTCCCGCGTGCCGTCGAATGTTCTGGAGCGCTTCTTGAGCGATGCGAAACAGTGCCAGTTCGACATCCTCTGGTAACCGACCAACATCGGCAATTCGGGTCGTCACCCGCCATCCATCGCGTTGTAACGCCATCGCTTCGCTGCAAATCGCTTCTGCCAGGCGATGGGTCTCGAGCGCCGCAGGCGGCGCATCGGCGATCACCCGGCGCACCTCATCGGCGGCGCTGCGGGTCAGTTCGATGGCCCGCTCGAGCGTTGCACGTGCTTTGGGCGACCGTGGACGATATCTGCCGGCCAACGCCTGAAGGTGCAGGCAGGCGGCTGTGATCTGCTGCGCCACGCCATCGTGCAACTCACGAGCGATCCGGCGCTGCCCGGCGCGTTGCGCCTCGAATACCATACGGCGCAGCAGATGGATCTCCGCCTCGCGCTCGGCAAGAAGGAGCAACAACTGCTCGCGCTCCTTGCGCCAGTGTTCGGGTGCGGTTTGTGCTCGATCGAACGGAAATGAGGTGTGTCGTTTGGTTTCGGGGATGAGGGTCGTAAGTTGATGTTTCATGGTCGTGCTGTGTTGTCGTACTCGAATAAACCACGCTACGATCATACTTCGACAACACAGCACGCATGATTGCAGAATGTATTCTAAAGATCGTCAAAAGCCGGTTGTTTATGTATATGCATCGTATCTATCGACTGAACGATGTACATTCGTAAGATCGTCATTGAACTGTAATAATTGTGGAGTTTCTGGTATTATCATCTCCCTTCATACACAGCAACCACGATCAATCGTCGCGCATTTGTCTGTTGTTCGGGGATCCAGTCGCCGCTACAGGTGATAAGGGTGGCGATCATCCGGTCGTCAGGCGCCATCGCTCGCACATCGTCGGGTGTTGTTTCGTAGACTGTTTGCACGCGGTAGCGATGCATGTCCGACTCAGTCTGAACCAGAATTTCATCGCCCGGCTGCACTTCGTGCAGACGTTCAAAAGTCGCGTAGGGTCCGCCCATATGTCCGGTCAACACCATGTTTCCTTGCATGCCGGGGAAGCCGGTGCCGAATATCCAGCCGACGCCGCGGAACTTCGGCAAATGATCGATGTCTGCCAGGGTCACGGGCCAGTTGACATTGATGCGCGGAATGATCAGGCGTTCTGGTGGAAGCGGGTCGGTCGCCGGCATTGGCGTGGCAGACGCTTCCGGCGTGATCTGTGGGCTGGTTGTCGCACCGGATCCGGCTCCCGCCGTGGCGGCGACCGTCGGGCTGGAGCGGTCCAGTGGAATGCGCTGACCGTCGGTGGTAACCAGCACACGCTCGGTAGAAGGATTGAGCCGTTCCTGATCGCGCAGCATGTTCATCCAGACCAGATAGACCGCACCAATACCCAGCAGGATGAGCGCAATCGCTGCGATCACCGTCAGGAACGGGCGATAGCGATAATGAAACACAGGAATACCGCTCATTGCTCAAACGCTCCTTTCGCATTGGGGGGACCTGATGTGTTTGGCAGTTCGGTCATCGTGCGTGTGCCGCGCCCGGCGTTCGTGACGATCAGCACCGGTGAACCTCCTGTGCCAGGAGCACGATACTCACCTTTGACCGCCAGCGGCACGCCGGCAATCATCATCAGACCATCCCATCCCGGCATCAGTGTGATGCGTTTCGTTGGAAGTTGGTCGATGCTGAAATCGGGATGGTTGAAAGCCGTCAGTTCGATTGTGAGGCTTCCATCGATTGCCCAACGCTCGAATGCTTCACCATCAACTTCTTCGAGTTCGCCGTCGAGCATGCCGCGAAACGACCACCAGACTGCGCCATTGCCGTCCATTGCCCGCCGAACGACATAGGCGCCTGTGATACGATGCCCGGCGCCTTCAACATCCACCAGTATGGTCAACAGTTCAGTTGGTGGAAGCGTCGTCAGAGTGGGACGTTCCTGCGCCGTCGCGCCGCTCAGCGAGAGGAAGAGCGGTAGCAGCAAGAAGATGCGCATAACCATCCAGTGCTTCATACATTCCTCCGAAACCGGTTCATCCAGCGCGCGCCGCCGCGCTGCTGAGGTTGTCGTTCCACCATCGCCTCTGCCGCACCCCGTGTTCGTCGATCGCCCCCTTGCGCGCGGTACAGCGCGGCGGCGCGCTCGCGGCAGTACTGTGCGCTCTCATCATCGCCAAGGTCTGCCAATACGCGACTGAGCGCCTCCAGACTGTGCGCCGTCGCCAGGTGCGCGCGCCCCAGGCGATCCTCGCGGATCGCCAGCGCCTGCGCCAGACAGACGCGCGCACTGCGCAGATCGCCGAGCGCTGCCAGAGTCACGCCCAGATTGTGCAGACTCTGCGCTGTCGCCGGGTCCCGTGTTCCCAGCGTGGCCTCGCGGATCGCCAACGCTTCCTGGAAGTGAAAGCGCGCCTGGGTATAACGCCCCTGCTCGAACCAGAGCGCGCCGAGGCGGGTGTGGGTCTGCGCCGTTGCAGGATGCGCGCCATGCAGTTCGGACTGCCGCCGCAGCGCGCGTTGCAGACACATGAGGGCTGCGGTGTATTTGCGCTCGGCGCGCAATGCATCACCCAAACCGCTGAGCGCGCAGGCGATGATCGCACTGTCGCTGAACACATTGGAACGGTGCGCTGCCAGCACCATCTCATACTGCTGGCGTGCTGCTTCTATCTGCCGTGTCGCAAGCAACAGGTCTCCCAGAGAGCAGCGGAGCGCGCCAACCCCCGGATGCGCTTCACTGAGTGTTCCGGCGCAGATGTCCGCTACCCGCATCAACAACGCGATAGTCGCATCTGGCGCTGCCTGCGCCTGCGGCGTGTCCGCCAGGCGCAGGCAGCGATACGCCAGATTCTCGGCAACCGTCGGCGACTCAGCCGCCTGCGCCAGCAGCGTCTCAAGAGGCGCACATATGACGGTGTTCTGCGGCTGCACCTCGTCGTCCGATGGCGCTACTGCACCGGCAAGATCGTCTGGTGTCGAGTGCGGCATCTCTGTTATCGTGTCAATTGTCATGGGCATCCCTCATGCCGGTTGCAACGGACGAATCCGCACGGGCTGCGTGGTTCTGTCATTGACCGGTACAGGCGGCAGAAACTCCGGTGGGCAGTATTCCGGTACAATGTCGCGCAGCAGACGGCGGATGGCGGCATTGTTGCCGGTGCATGCCGTCCGTTCGAGTGAAGTCACGTCGGTGCGTAGCGCGAGCGGAATGTTGTTGCTGGCGCCTGCCGCGATGAAGATTTTGCTGTGCGCCGTCGGCTGATACTCTTCGCCACGGGCGAACAGTTCTTCAAACAGTTTCTCGCCGGGGCGCATCCCCGTAAAGCAGATGTCGATGTCGCGCCCGACTTCCAGCCCCGATAGACGGATCATGTCGCGCGCCAGATCGACTACCTTCACCGGTTCGCCCATGTCGAGCATAAAGATCTCACCCGTGCGTCCCAGCACCGATGCCTGAAGCACGAGTTGCACGGCTTCGGGAATGGTCATGAAATAGCGCCGCATTTCTGGATGGGTGACGGTCACCGGTCCCCCTGCTGCAATCTGGCGCTTGAACGTCAGCACGACACTCCCGCGACTGCCGAGCACATTGCCGAAACGTACCGCCACAAAAGGACGACCGCTGCGCCGCGCGGCGTCGAGAACGAGCATTTCGGCGATGCGCTTGGTTGCACCCATAACGCTCGTCGGATTGACTGCTTTGTCCGATGAGATCATCACAAAACGTTCGACGCCGGTTTCGAGCGCGACATCAAGCAGATTGCGCGTTCCAACGACATTGTTACTGATGGCTTCAACCGGATGCGCTTCCATGAGCGGGACGTGTTTGTGCGCTGCGGCGTGGAAAACGAGTTCGGGTGCGTGGATGGCAAAAACGGAGCGCAGCCGTTCCAGGTCGCGAATATCGGCGATGACCGGTACAATGCAGGGCGATTGATCAAGGTGCGCTTCCGCCAGGCAGTCGAGTTCATTGCAGATCTCGAAAACACTATTCTCGCCGTGTCCGAGAACGATGAGATGCGATGGACCGAAGCGCAGCAACTGGCGGCAGAGTTCGCTTCCAATCGAGCCGCCGCCGCCGGTCACCAGCACGCGTCGCCCGGCAACCAGCCCGCGCACTGCGGCTGTGTCGGTCTGCACCGGCGCGCGGCGGAGCAAGTCTTCGATTTGAATGGTGCGTAGTTTGCTGACGCTGATCGTGCCATCGATCAGTTCGTGCATGCCGGGCACAATGCGCACGGCAACTCCGACAGACTCACAGATGTGCATGATGTCGCGCACCGCTTTCCCTGGCGCGCCCGGCATGGCGATAATGACCTGGCGTACTTTATGTTGCGCTACCAGCGATGGAATGGCATGGCGGTCGCCAAGCACCTCGACGCCGTGCAATCGCAAGCCGCGCTTCGTCGGATCGTCATCCAGCAACCCGACAACCTCCATGCCGAGCCTGGGGTTGCGCTGAATCTCTCGCACAATAATGGATGCAGCATCGCCGGCCCCCATGATCAGCACAGGCGCAGGTCGGTCGGTGGCGCGGCGGCGGCGCTCGCGCGCTGCGCCGATGCGTACCAGCAATCGTGGAATGCTGACGAGCGATGCGGCGATTGGCGGAACGATGAATGGAATGGAACGCGGGACTGTCGCTATCACCGGCGTCACAATGTCGAGCAGTGTGAGGAGGATCGCAGTGGCTCCCATTGCCAGCGAGGTTGCACTGCAGAGCAGCAGCACTTCCTCGAACGAAGCGTAGCGCCAGTAGCGGCGATAGACGCCGAATGCGCGAAATATCAGTGGAGTGACGATGACTGCCATCAGGCAGAAGTGCGCACATGCCACCCAGTACGTCTTGAGATCGAACGTTTCGAGGCGCAGCACGAAGCTGACGTAGATTGCCAGCGGCACGAGCAGCACATCGAAGATCAAAAAGTGCCGATTCTTGAGTCGTTGCATCATCGCTCTATTCCTCCAGGCGCCGAAAGCGGCACACTGCGCTGCACGGCATCGTAGAGCGCCTCGCACACGACATCGACCTGCGCTTCAGTCATCACACTTGAAAACGGCAGCGCCAGCGAGACCGCTCCCAGATGTTCAGTCACAGGAAACTCGCCGCCACGGTAGCCAAACCGCTCGCGGTAGAATGGTTGCAGGTGAATGGGGGTGAAATATGGTCGGCTGGGGATGCCGCGCTCCGCCAGCAGGCGCACGACCGTATCGCGCTGAGCAGGCGGCAAAATGCGCACCACGTAGACGAACCACGACATGTGCGTCGTCGTGGGTGCGATGCGTGGCGTTGCGATCAACTCTATGTCCGTGAGTCGTTCGTTGTACCAGGCCGCAACGCGCGCGCGCTTCGCCAGCAGTGCGTCCAATCGCTGCACCTGCGCCAGACCGAGGGCAGCGCTCAGTTCGTCGAGGCGGTAGTTGTACCCCAGGCGGGTATGGTTGAGCCAGCCATCGAACACATCGCGCCCCTGGTTGCGCAGGCTACGGAACAGGTGCGCCCACGGCTCGCGGTTGGTGACGATCATGCCGCCTTCACCGGTGGTGATCTGTTTGTTGGGGTAGAAAGCAAAGACTGCTGCATCGCCGAGCGATCCTGCCGGGCGTCCCTTGTAGGCTGCGCCAATGGCTTCGCAGGCATCTTCGATCAGCGCCAGATCGTGGTTGCGGGCGGTATCGAGGAGCGGATCCATATCGGCGGGTTGCCCGAAGGCATGCACCGGCAGCAGCGCACGCAATCGTCCTGCGGAGCGGTGCGCACCGCGCAGCACTGGCGGCAGCCAGCGGTCGGCAGCCACGCCGCCGCGTGTCAGATCGTCGGCAGCCGAGGCTGCAAGGTGCGGGTCGATATTTCCTGTTGCCGGATCGACATCGACGAACACCGGAATCCCACGCTCATACAGCACGCAGTTCGCCGAGGCAATGAACGAGAATGGTGTGGTGATCACCAGGTCGCCGTCGCCCACTCCGGCAGCAATCATGCACAGGTGCAACCCGCTGGTGCCTGAATTGACGCCAACACCCCACGTCACACCGGCAACTGCGGCAGCAGCGCGTTCAAACGCTTCGAGGCGCGGACCAATACTCAGCGTTGGTGTGCGCAGCGTCTCGACGACCGCCTGCACTTCCGTATCACCAATATCGGGGGATGACATGGGAATGCGTATCGCCATGACGAATTCTCCTTTCCGCAGCGTATCTCGCTGCTGCTGAAAGGAGTGTAATGCCGCGATCATCGATGCGCGTCTGCCTGTCGGCTACGCTGGAATACGCTACATGGCGGATTTCACCCGAGGCGAAAGGGGTGAATTGCAGTAGGGGCACGCCTCCGGCGTGCCCCGCGCCGGGGGTGCCCGACGCCGGAGGCACACCGCGCCCCCCGTGGACAGGGACACGTAGTAGTAGGGGCACGCCTCAGGCGTGCCCCGCGCCTCCGGCGTGCCCCACGCCGGGGGTGCCCGACGCCGGAGGCACACCGCGCCCCCCGTGGACAGGGACACGTAGTAGTAGGGGCACGCCTCAGGCGTGCCCCGCGCCTCCGGCGTGCCCCACGCCGGGGGTGCCCGACGCCGGAGGCACACCGCGCCCCCCGTGGACAGGGACACGTAGTAGTAGGGGCACGCCTCAGGCGTGCCCCGCGCCTCCGGCGTGCCCCACGCCGGGGGTGCCCGACGCCGGAGGCACACCGCGCCCCCCGTGGACAGGGACACGTAGTAGTAGGGGCACGCCTCAGGCGTGCCCCGCGCCTCCGGCGTGCCCCACGCCGGGGGTGCCCGACGCCGGAGGCACACCGCGCCCCCCGTGGACAGGGACACGTAGTAGTAGTAGTAGGGGCACGCCTCCGGCGTGCCCCGCGCCTCCGGCGTGCCCCGCGCCTCCGGCGTGCCCCGCGCCTCCGGCGTGCCCCGCGCCTCCGGCGTGCCCCGCGCCTCCGGCGTGCCCCACGCCTCCGGCGTGCCCCGCGCCTCCGGCGTGCCCCACGCCTCCGGCGTGCCCCGCGCCTCCGGCGTGCCCCGCGCCGGGGGTGCCCGACGCCTCCGGCGTGCCCCGCGCCTCCGGCGTGCCCCACGCCTCCGGCGTGCCCCGCGCCTCCGGCGTGCCCCGCGCCGGGGGTGCCCGACGCCTCCGGCGTGCCCCGCGCCGGGGGTGCCCGACGCCTCCGGCGTGCCCCGCGCCTCCGGCATACCCCGCGCCTCCGGCGTGCCCCACGCCTCCGGCGTGCCCCGCGCCTCCGGCATACCCCACGCCTCCGGCGTGCCCCACGCCTCCGGCGTACCCCAAGCCGGAGATTACCGCTCCTCCGATTTGCGCCGCGCGCGCTGTTTCGCCGCCAACAACCGGGCGAACTGTTCTTCCGTCGCTTCCGGCGAGACCGGACGTTTTTCGGATGATCGGGCGCGCGTCTCGGATGCGCCCGACGCTGGCGCAGACGGGCGGGACTCTGGCGCAGGAGGTGGCGTCTGGCGAGACTGCGTCATCACCGGCGGCGTAACCGATTGCTCCGAGCTGGCAGCGGCGCGATTCGGCGATGTGCGCGCAATCATCGCGCGCCGTTTCGCAGCGCCGAGTCGTGTCATGGTTGACGCCGCCTCCGGCGCAGCCACCGACGACGGTCGCCGCCGACGGAGCCGTTCAAGCCACGGCGCCACGTCGTCCATCCGTACCATCACACGCCGCGCGGCAATATCGAGGGGCCAGAGGAGAAGGGCCAGCCAGAGGAGCGGAAGTCCAATCTCTCGCACTGAACCGACATTTTGATTGGGTGACGCAAAGACCACATCAGGTGGAGGATTGATCCGCCCGCTGCTGATGCCTGCTACGTCGCTGAGCAGTGGCAGATTTTCGCGCTGCGCGCTGTATTCCAGCGAATAACTGACCACAATGCCGGTCACCGCGACGCCAATTTGTCGTCCTTCCGCATCGGAAACCGCCACCTGCGCCAGGTAGACGCCCGGCGACGATGTATCGACGACTGCGCGATACTGGCCCGGACCGATCTGCTGAAATTGGACCGCAGTTCCCTGATTCTGCGGATCGACGGCGCGCCCTGCAATAACCAGATTGTTAAGCGGACGTCCCTGCTCGTCCTGAGCGGTCAACTCGATCAATGCGCGCGGACCAGCGGCAGTCGCGCGGAGTTCGAGCGTTCCGCTTTCGCGTGGTGGAAGCAAGAGATCGGTCATCCCGCCGGCAAAGCGCGGAAACTGATCCCAGGCAATCCAGTCGCGCGCCCAGCGCCCCTGTGCGTCGCTCGTCCAGGCGACAACGCGCCCCAAACCATACTGCCATTGCGCCAGCAAAGGCTTCCCATCAGGTGTGAACAAAAACGTGCGCGCCGCTTCGCGCACCTCGGTGCCATTGTAGCCATAGAGCGGCGGCAACCCTCCCAGACTGCGGATGATCGGCGAGGGAAGACCCGCCTGCGGTTCAATCCGCTCCTCGACAATATCGCGCCCGGCGGCGATGATTGTCTCCTGCAAAAAAATGCGCGGCACGTCCTCGATCCTGGTCACACGATAGGAACGACCGCCGCCGGCATTCGCCACATCGACCAGATTGGGATTAGCGTCTTCACCGATTGCAACCGTGGAAATGGTGACGCCGGCGGCGCGCATCTGCGCGATCAGATCGCTGTAGTTGCTTTCTGCGATGCCATCGGTCAACAGAATGACGTGCTTGACCTTTGCATCGGCGGAAGCCAGCGCCTGTGCTGCCTGTTCGATGCCCGGTCGAATATTCGTGCCGCCGCCGATGCCAAACGAACCGAGCGCCCGTTCGATTTCGACGACCGAAGGCAAGCGTTGCAGCGGCAGCACCCAATTCGCCGCATCGTCGAACACAACCAGCCCGACCTGATCGATCGGGGTCAGACCAAGGCTTGCCTGATAAACCGCTTCCTTGGCGAGGTCGAGCCGGTTGCGTCGGCTTCCGCCCACCAACTCCGACATGCTGCCGCTGCGGTCGATCACCATCACCAGTGCCAGGTCCGGTTGCTGCTTTGTGTCGAGCGGATCGAGCAACACCGGTAGCACTGGCTCCAGCGGCGTGCGCCGATACCCCCCGGCGCCAAATGAATCGATGCCGCCGACCATGGCAAGCCCACGCCCCAGTTCACGCACATAAACCGGCAGCGCCTCCATCAATGTGCGAGGCATATCGCGCGCTGGCGTATCGACAATTATCACCCCAGCGTAGGCGCCGAGCTGATCCAGAGTGGCGGGCGCCTGATCCGGCGGGAGGACATCGACACGCACCTCGGCGGCGCGCAGCGCGTCGCGCAGATTGACGGCGCGCGCCTCGTTGGAGGCGATCAACAGCAGGCGCGGCGGTCCCAACACTTCGGTGAACGCCGCCCCACGATTGTTCTGCGGCTCTGTGTCCCCATCGGCGTCGAGGCGCACTTCGATGCGGCGAAACCCGGTTTCGCCCGAAGGGACGCGAATATCGATGGTGCTCGCTCCTTCAGGGATGGAGAGTTCCTGCTCACCGATCAGTTGCCCGTCCACAAACGTTTGCAAACGTCCGCTCGTCGCATAGTTGGACGTGATATTCGCCTGCAACGTGAGGTCCTGCCCTTCACGCACGACGGCTGGCGCGCTCAGCCCGGCAACGATGACATCAGGACCTCGCTCGCCCGGCATGTAGACGACATCGATTGGCACCTTCCGAATAGCCGCGAGTTGCGCTGCATCCGCCACACGCCCGGCATTCTCGCCGCCGTCCGAAATGAGCACCAGGCGCTTCTGCGTTTCCGCCGGGAAGAGCGCCAGCCCCAACTGTACTGCCTCCTGGAGATTGGTGCGTGTCGTGATCGGAACCGACGTCAGGCGACTCAGCGGACCGATTGGACCAGGAGCGCGCTCCACCAGCGCATTGTCGCCGAACACCACGACAGCCGCCTGGTCGCCTGGAGGCATGGCAGCCAGTGCGTCGTTAACGTACTGCAAGGCGCGTTCGCGTTGCGCCGGCGTCATCGAGTCCGACACATCGACCAGGAACACCGTCGTCAGTTCGCGCACCGGCAGGACGATCTGCGTCCCGGCGAGGGCGAGCGTCAGCGCAAGAAGGATGATGCTGCGCAGAACCAGGCTCGACCAGAAGCGCCAGGGGGCCAGGCGGCGCGGCGTCAGCAGCGTCAAAGCCCACAGCGCCGGGATCAGCGCCAGGAGCGTGAGGGCGAGAGGCGTAATGAACGAGAGGCGAATCATGGTTTCAGTATACCATGATAGAATTGCTTCTGGCGTGTTGACGCCTGTTATCTGCCGATAATCAAATCTTTCTCAATGGCGTGCGCTGCGCGTGATATAGTAACGCCGCAGGGTTTGCGCCCAGGCAAACAATGTATCGATGAGGATACACCTATGGCTGTCACGCGCTCACAGCCCCCCGTTTCAGAGCAGGCGTCGCATCCCAGCGGCGACAATCGCTTCAAACTGCTCGAAGCCACGATGAAGAAACACCAGTATCGCCCAGATGCGCTGATCGAGGTACTGCACCGCGCGCAGGAGTTGTTTGGCTATCTCTCGAACGATCTGCTGCTCTACATTGCCAACAGCCTGCACCTTCCGCCGAGCCGGGTGTATGGTGTAGCGACGTTCTATCACTTCTTCTCGCTGGCGCCGAAGGGAGAGCATTCGTGCGTCGTCTGCCTTGGCACTGCCTGCTACGTTCGCGGTGCAGCGGCAATCCTGGCAGCAGCCGAACAGACGCTTGGGATCAGAGCAGGGCACACCACGCCTGATGGACGCCTGTCGCTGGAAACGGCGCGTTGCCTGGGTGCGTGCGGCATTGCGCCGACCGTTGTGTTCGATGGCGCGATTACCGGTCATCAGACGCCAGAACAGGTGCAGGTCTGGCTGGAGCGCCTTAAGGAAAAGGATTAATCACACAAAGGCACAGAGGACGATAGGAAGACAGTTGAAGGTTGCACGTTGAACGTTGAATATGGGTTGGTTCTTAGTTCTTAGTTCTCAGTTCTTAGTTCTCAGTTCTTAGTTCTCAGTTCTTGGTTCTCAGTTCTTAGTTCTCAGTTCTTGGTTCTCACTATGGATATAAGCGAACTTCTCACCATTGCCGAACACGAACGCACTATGCGGCGACCGACCTGTATTCGCTGCTGCACAGCGCTCGGATGTCAGTCGGCGGGGTCACTTTCGCTGAAGCAGCGGCTCGAAGAAGCGGTTGCCGAAGTGGATCGCACCGATATCGAGGTGATCGGCGTCGGATGCATGGGGATGTGCGGTCATGGTCCACTCGTGCGCGTCGATCCCGATGGGGTGCTCTACGAGCATGTGCACGCTGCTGATGCACCATCGATTGTCGCGGCGCTCGATGGCGGCGATGCGACGGCGCCGCGAGGCGATCCACAGCACCCCTTCTTTACCTTGCAGAAACGGATCGTCCTGGAAAACAGCGGCATTATCGACCCGGAACGCATCGAGTCATACATCGCGGCAGGCGGGTATCAGGCGCTCTACTGCGTGCTGCACGATATGACTCCGGCAGAAGTGATCGATGTCGTCACCCGCAGCGGTCTGCGCGGGCGCGGCGGCGCCGGGTATCCGACCGGGCTGAAGTGGGCGACCGTCGCCAAGAGTCACGGCGATCGCAAGTATGTCGTCTGCAACGCCGACGAAGGCGACCCCGGCGCGTTCATGGATCGCAGCATCATCGAGAGTGACCCGCACAAAATCCTCGAAGGCATGGCAATCGCCGCGTATGCCGTGGGCGCCGATCAGGGGTACGTCTATGTGCGTGCTGAGTATCCACTGGCGATTCAGCGTCTGCAACGAGCAATTGCGCAGGCGCGGCGGCTTGGGCTGCTCGGCGCGCAGATTTTCGATGCCGGGTTTACCTTCCGCATCGATATTCGCGTCGGCGCCGGGGCATTCGTGTGCGGTGAAGAAACAGCGCTCATGGCGTCGATCGAAGGCCGGCGCGGTCAACCGCGTCCCCGTCCGCCCTACCCTGCCGAAAGCGGGCTGTGGGGCAGACCAACGCTCATCAACAATGTCGAAACCTTTGCCAACATCCCGCCGATCATTCGTAATGGAGCGGAATGGTTTGCTGCGATCGGTGCAGAGCATAGCAAGGGTACGAAAGTGTTCGCCCTGACCGGCAAAATTCGCCATACCGGTTTGATCGAAGTGCCGATGGGGGTCACGCTGCGCCAGATCGTCGAAGAGATGGGTGGTGGCGTGCCCGAAGGCAGGGTCAAGGCAGTGCAAACAGGTGGACCATCCGGCGGATGTATTCCTGCTGCGTTGCTCGATACGCCGGTTGACTATGAATCGTTGCAGCGCGTCGGCTCGATCATGGGATCAGGCGGTATGGTGGTTATGGACGACGCGACCAATATGGTCGATGTTGCCCACTTTTACATGGAGTTCTGCAAGGACGAGTCGTGCGGCAAGTGTATTCCATGCCGTGCAGGTACTGCGCAAATGCTGCATATGCTCAATCTCATCCGATCCGGTCAGGCGACCGCTGCCGACCTTGCGCGGCTTGAGCAACTTTGCATAATGGTGAAGGAAACCAGTCTCTGTGGCCTCGGTCAGTCGGCGCCAAATCCGGTGTTGAGCACAATGAAATACTTTCGTGAAGAGTATGAAGCGTTCGTCCGGGATGAGGGGTTAGCGGGTTAGGGGTCATTGGGAAGGGAACAACGATGGCTGCGCGAACGTTTACAATCGACGATCAACTGATCAGTGCGCGGGAGGGCGAGACGATCCTCCAGGCAGCGCGTGAGCACGGCATCTCGATCCCAACGCTCTGTCACCTCGATGGCGTGAGCGACGTCGGCGCCTGCCGGCTCTGCCTGGTCGAGATCGAGGGCAGTCGCGCGCTGCGCCCGGCATGCGTGACGCCGGTGGTCGAAGAGATGGTGGTGCGCACCGATACGGAACGTCTGCGCGAGTATCGCCGCATGATCATCGAACTCCTCTTTGCCGAGCGCAATCACGTGTGTGCGGTGTGCGTCGCCAATGGTCATTGCGAACTGCAAGACCTGGCGATTGCCGTCGGCATGGATCACGTGCGCTTCGATTATGCCTTTCCGCGCTGCGACGTTGATATTTCTCACCCGCTCTTCGGGATCGACCACAACCGCTGCGTGCTCTGCACTCGCTGCGTGCGGGTGTGCGACGAAGTCGAAGGAGTGCATACCTGGGATGTGGCGGGACGCGGCGCCGATGCGCGGGTGATTACCGATATGCGCCAGCCATGGGGCGAGGCGCGCAGTTGCACGTCGTGCGGCAAATGCGTGCTCGCCTGCCCGACAGGGGCGATTTTCCGGCGTGGCGCGACGGTCGGCGAAATGGAGCGCGACCGGAATAAAATTGCGTACATTGTCGCTGCACGCGAACAACGCTGGTGAGCAGGGGCGGGTCTCAGCCCCACCCGTGTGCATGCACGGGTGACATTCAAAAGGGCGCCGCTTGTTTCCTGCGAAAAGGATCAGGTTTGAGTCTCGCCTGTACGTGATGCGGAGTGTATCGTGGAAAGACGACGACTGGCGACAATCTGGCTTGGCGGATGTTCGGGATGCCATATGTCATTCCTTGATCTCGATGAGTGGCTCTTTGAACTGGCGCAGCACATTGACCTGGTCTACAGTCCGCTCGCCGATGTGAAAGAATACCCGGACCATGTCGATGTGGCGCTTGTGGAAGGCGCCGTCGCCAATGAGGATCATCTGCACCTGATCCGTCAGGTGCGTGAGCGTACACGAATCCTGATCGCCTTTGGCGATTGCGCGGTCACCGGCAATGTGACGGCGCTGCGCAACCCGCTCGGTGCGCCCGAGGCGTTGTTGCACACGATTTACATCGAGCGCGCCGAGATTGCCGGTTGTCTGCCGCATGCTCCCGGCATTGTGCCGCAGTTGCTCGATAAAGTCCAACCGGTGCATAAAGTCGTTCCGGTCGATGTGTACCTGCCCGGATGTCCGCCGCCTGCGCCGCGTATTCGAGCGTTGCTCGAGCAGGTCATTGCCGGTGAAGACATCCGCCTGACCGGACGCGAGATGATTAAGTTTGGTTGAGAGGATTCGGGATGCCTGCGACCCGTCAGATTCTGATCGATCCGGTTACCCGGATTGAAGGACATGCCAAGATCAGCATCCATCTGGATGACAACGGCGAGGTGCGGGAAGCACGCTTCCATGTCACCGAGTTTCGCGGTTTCGAGCGTTTTTGCGAAGGGCGCCCGTTTTGGGAGATGCCCGGCATTACAGCACGCATTTGCGGAATATGCCCGGTGAGCCATTTGCTGGCATCCGCGAAAGCAGGTGATGCGCTGCTCTCGGTCACTATTCCGCCAGCCGCCGAGAAACTACGTCGGCTGATGAACCTGGGACAAATGGTACAGTCGCATGCGCTCAGTTTTTTCCACCTCAGCGCTCCCGATCTGCTGCTCGGCTTCGACAGCGATCCGGCACAACGCAATGTTTTCGGACTGATGGCCGCCGATCCGACCCTGGCACGCGCGGGTATCCGACTGCGGCAGTTCGGGCAGGACATTATCGCCATGCTTGGCGGCAGTAAGATTCATCCGGCGTGGGCTGTCCCCGGTGGCGTCCGTTCGGCGCCAACCGCTGTGCAACGCGCGGACATCGCTCAACGTTTGCCGGAAGCGCGGGCTACTGTGCTTGATGCGCTCCGTCGCTTCAAAGCCCTGCTCGATACTCATCACGCCGAGGTGGCGACCTTTGGCAATTTCCCGTCGCTCTTCCTGGGATTGGTCGGACCTCATGGCGAGTGGGAGCATTACGACGGACGTTTGCGTGTAGTGGACGCGGGCGGAGCGATTATTGCCGATCAGGTCGAGCCAAGCCGCTACCGCGACATTATTGCCGAGGCGGTCGAACCGTGGTCGTATTTGAAGATGCCCTACTATCGGGCGCGTGGGTATCCCGCCGGGATGTATCGCGTCGGTCCGCTGGCGCGCCTGAACATCTGCACCCGCATTGGCACGCTGCTGGCAGATGCCGAACTTGGAGAGATGCGGCAGCGTGCCGGTGGCATTGCTACTTCATCGTTCTACTATCACTACGCGCGCCTGGTCGAAATCCTGGCGGCGCTGGAGCGCATTTCGCTCTTACTCGACGACCCGGATCTCGACTCGCTGCGATTGCGCGCCGAAGCAGGTCTTAATCAATTCGAGGGGATTGGGGTGAGTGAAGCGCCGCGCGGAACTCTGTTCCACCACTATACCGTTGATGCGCATGGTCTGATCCAGAGTGTGAACCTGATTATCGCAACAGGGCACAACAATCTGGCGATGAATCGGACGATCGCCCAGATTGCGCGGCACTATGTCAAAGGCGACCAGATCAGCGAAGGCGCCTTGAACCGGGTAGAGGCAGGCATTCGCGCCTACGACCCGTGCCTGAGTTGCTCGACGCATGCTGCCGGAACGATGCCGCTGGTAGTGACATTGATTGCCGCAGACGGCACGGTGCTCGATGAAGTGCGACGGTGATCATGTTGAAGGTTGAACGTTGCAGGGGGGAAGGTTGCAGGTGGGGAGTGGGAGATCGAGGTTGGGGAATGCGGGCCAGGGGTTAGATGCATGAATTCTTCGATAGCATTGTTCTTGACCCCTAATACCAATGACCTGTGACCATCCGGCATTGTCACCCCGAGCAGCGCGAGGGGTCTTGTGCGACCCGCTCAGATTCCTCGCTGAGTTTACCCTGAGCGAAGCGAAGGGCTCGGAATGACACGCATGCGGCATCTTCAATCGTCATTGGTATAACCCCCTCCCGGTTCTCGCTTCTCAGTTCTCGCTTCCTGGACACACAATATGCGTTCCTCACATATCCTCATCATTGGCTATGGCAACGACCTGCGCGGCGACGATGCGGCCGGTCGCGTGGCGGCGGAGCGACTTGCTGCGCTCCAACTGCCCGATACGCAGGTTCTCTCCGTGCACCAGTTAGTGCCGGAACATGCGGCGCTTCTGGCGCAGGCGCAGATGGCTATCTTTATCGATGCCGACCTGGACGATTGCCCGATTGTGCGGGTGACTCATCTGACGTCGGGCGCCAGTTGGAGCGTGATTGGGCATACTGCCACTCCCGAAGGGTTGCTGGCCCTCACCGCTGCCGTGTATGGTCAGGCGCCGAATGGCTGGCTCATCCGTATCCCGGCAATCCATTCCGTTTTCGGTGCGCCTCTCTCCCGTCGGGCAGAAGACGGCGTTGCCGAAGCAGTTGAGATCGTCCGGCATCTTATCTCCAAGAGATGACAGTCGCCTGGATGGACGGCGCTCGGTTCTGCGCCGGCGCGTGGTGGGAGGGGCACACGGATCGGCGCGGATTGTGACGGATGTTTACGGATGGGTCGCGCAGTCTGGCGCTCAATGCCGCTCTTTGTCCGGTCGACGCACTTCGGACGGCGCTATGACTTTGGTACTACCCTCTGTCACTCCTCTCTGTCAGACAACTGCGGGACACAAAGCCCTCTTTCGTGAAAACGTAGTTAATTCTATACTACCACCCATAGTGCGCGTGTTCGGACACTGCGCAATCGCCAGGACACAGAGATACCGTGGAGTCGGTGGCTCTGTGCGTGAAACAAGGAGAGAGGTCCTTATGGAGTCGCGTGTTGCTCACATCATCTCGGCAGCCGTTGCGCCGATTGGCAACTCTGTGAGTGCCGGCATTCCTCCCGCCGCCGACGACAAAATCCTGGTCTCACGTCAGCACCTCGAGCAACTCCAGCGTCACGTTCGTCTCGGATACGAACGATTCCCCACCCGTCACCTGCGCCAGTCGCTTCTGATTATCGAACATATGCTTGCCCGGCGATAGAAGGGAACGGTTCTCACCTCCTTCTCGCAAGAGTCGCGCGTTTTTGACGCGAGTCATGCGTTCCACATCACGACGCCTTTTTCCCTTCCATCCCCTTCCCCCTCTCCAGGTCGTCGGGGAAGGGGATTCTGGGTATCCTGATGCTCGAAAGTAACGAATGTCATGGCGCGCGGAGCGAGACATCTTCAACAACGACCACCGGTCCCCGGCATGGCGCGCGTCACGCGCCGGATGGTTAGATTTCTCGCTGCGCTCGAAATGACAGGGGGCCACCGGTCCTTGGCATGGCGCGCGGAGCGCGCCATCCTCTCTTTGTCATGGCGCGCGGAGCGAGACATCTTCAACAATGACCGCCGCTCCTTGGCATGGCGCGCGTCACGCGCCGGATGGTTAGATTTCTCGCTGCGCTCGAAATGACAGGGGGGCCGCCGGTCCTTGTCATGGCGCGCGGAGCGCGCCATCCTCTCTTTGTCATGGCGCGCGGAGCGAGACATCTTCAACAATGACCGCCGCTCCTTGGCATGGCGCGCGTCACGCGCCGGATGGTTAGATTTCTCGCTGCGCTCGAAATGACAGGGGGTCCACCGGACCTTGTGCACTGGAGGAGACCGTCATCTACCATCAACGTCGGCGTCACCCTGATCGATGTCTGGAACCGGGACCGGTCTGCGCCGCTGTGAAGCCCGAGCGTGGGGTGCGCCGCTCGCAATGCCGGATGCCGATTGAGCAATCTTTCCAGGATGTGACCCGCCTGCCGGACATGACTCGACGGATGCACAAGCAGCGGCATCGGATGGAGCAGATGGCGGCGCTGTTGTTGTCGGTCTCTCCAGGCGCGCGGTTGATCGGGGCAGGGTTGCGCGATTACCTGGATGGGGAAGCATCCGGGGAGAGAAGAGCATCCCTGATGAGGAGCGAATACCAGGGGGAGAGCAACGCAACAAGGACCAGCAATGGAGACGCTCTTCGGGGGTGTGTATGTTGCTGAGGCAACGATGGGATATTTCACCTCACGCGCGGCGGCGGATCATCGGCAATGCGCCGGAAGCCTTCGCTGCGTTGGTCCTTCCCCCTGTCCCAACTCATGTCCGAATCTGAGGGATTACCCTGGCATACTCCTTCAAACCATGGTATTGTATTCATAATTGTCGATTCCCTCGTATTGTGAACATCTTTGTTCGAGATGTATCAGAACACCGACAAGGCAGGTATGACGCCACATCGCCAGCGCGCTGCTGCTGCATTGCTATTCCTGTTCATGGTCATAGCCGCACTGATGACGGATCATGCGCAGGCTCAGAATGACGCCGACCCACGCGGGTTGGGCGACCCCAACGCACCCATTGTCATCATCGAGTACAGCGACTACGAGTGCCCGGCGTGTGCGTCATTCGTGCGTGATGCCAAGCCGCAATTGATTGCTGAATACATCGAGACGGGCAAGGTCTACTACCTCTACCGCGATAATCCGCTGCCGCAGCATCCGGCGGGACGGATTGCGGCGATCTATGCGCATTGTGCCGTGCGGCAAGGGCAATTCTGGCCCATGCACCGACGTTTGTTCCAGGGGTACATCGATGGCGAGTGGGGTGGTGACCCATCTGCGTCGGAGCGTGTGTTCAGGCGGTATGGCGATGAACTTGGGCTGGACTCCGGCGCGCTCCAGGAATGCGTGCGTGATCCGACGACGGAGCAGGCAATTGCCGCTGACATCGAAGAAGCGCGCAATCGCGGGTTGCGTGGAACGCCTGCCTATATTCTGCGCTGGCCCGGCGGTCCAGAGCGCGGCGATGTGTTGACCGGCGCGCAGAGTTTCGGCACCTGGCGCGCCCTGCTCGATGAACGTCTGAGCGCACAGCCCGATCCGGCGACTGCCTCGCCGGGATTTGGGGCACAGGCGTCGCTGTTCATCTACCTGGCGCTCGGCGCAGCAGGCGGTCTCGCTGTGCTGGTCGTTGGCGGAAGCATCCTCTGGTGGCTTGCCCGGCGCGACCACTCTTCGCCAATGTAGATGGAGTTGCCTGTAGCACCCTCCTCTGCTATACTCATAGCGGATCTGCCTGTCTTCCGGGCAGGCGGATCGCTGTAGCTCCTGGCTACTGGCTGCCACAGGTTCGCACCCCGACCGTGCTGCTCCTCTAATAGTTGCCACGCTTGCATCAACGTTCTTCACGGAATCACTATCGCATCAGGAGCGCCGTTATGAGCACAAACACTCCATCCGACTCGACGATGAAGGCTGAACACGAGCATGTGTATGAGCGGGTTGCACAGTTGGAGCGCGAACTGGCGCGCTTCCGCGCGATCATCGAAGACACCGATCTGCTCATTACCGAAGTGGACGCAAACGGTATCTTTACCTACGTGAACCCGGCTGCGCGGTCTGTCTTTGGCTATGCGCCGGAGGAGTGCATTGGCCGATCATCGCTTGAGTTTGTGCATCCAGATGATCTTGAAGAGACCCAGCGCGTATTCGTTGAATGGGTGCAACGCCACGAACGCGGCGGGGTGATCGAAAACCGTGTGATCCATCGCAACGGTTCGTTCTCGCATCTGCTGTGGTCGATCACGCTGCACTACGATGATCAGGGGCAGGTGCAGCGCGCCACCTCGATTGCCCACGATATTGGTGCGCTTCATCAACTGCGCAGCGAACTGCGCGAAAGCCGCACGATGCTGCAACTGGTGATCGACAACCTGCCGCAGGCGATCTTCTGGAAGGATCGAGAGTTGCGTTTCCTGGGGGGAAACCAGCGCCTCCTGAGCGATGCCGGGTTGACCTCAGTCGATGACATTATCGGCAAGACTGATTTCGATATGCCATGGAAGGATCATGCAGCGGCGTATCAGGCGGACGACCGCGATGTGATCGAGCATGGTCCGAAACTGAACATTGAAGAAATGCTGACCCGCAGCGATGGTTCGACGATCTGGCTGCGCACCAATAAGGTTCCTCTGCGTCGGGATGGTGAGATTGTCGGCGTCCTGGGCATGTACGAAGACGTTACCGCACTAAAGCGGCAGGAAGATGAACTGCGCACCTTCAAGTTGCTGGTGGAGAACGCGCCCGATGGGATTGCCATTGCCGACACGAATCTGACGCTGACCTACGCCAACCCTGCGCTCGCTGCAATGCTTGGATATTCCAGCCTGGTTGGGATGACCGTTCCTATGATCACCCATCCTGATGATCTGGAGAAGTTGAGCGCTATTGCCCAACAGGTAACGCAGGGCGGCGCGCCGCGTGAGATGATCCGCTATCTGCACAGCAACGGTTCGATTGTCACCGTGCAAGCGTCGGCATTGGCGTTGTACGACGGGCATCGCAACCTGATCGGCTATGCGTCGATCAATCGCGACATCACCGAACAACTCCAGGCGGAAGAAAGCCTGCGCGCCAGTGAACAGCGTAATCGCGCGTTGCTCAATGCTATCCCCGATCTCATGTTCCTGCTCAGCGCCGATGGCGTCTTTCTGGACTACAAAACGGATAGCAGCGGCGACCTCATTCTTCCGCCCGAAGCGTTTCTCAACCGGAACGTCGCAGACGTTCTGCCGCCGCATCTGGCGGAACAGGTGCTGACGCACATGGAGGCGCTCAAGCGCACGCACGAGATGCAAACCTATCAGTATCAGATTCTGATCAACGATCAGGTCCGCGACTTTGAAGCGCGTATGGTGTTCAGCAACGACGATATTCTTGTGTTATCGCGCGATATGACGAAGCAGCGACGCGCCGAGCGTGAGCGGCAGGCGATGCAAGAGCAGATCATTCAGGCGCAGCAGGCGGCGTTGCGCGAACTGAGCACGCCACTCATGCCGATTGCCGATGGGGTGGTGGCGATGCCGATCATTGGCACGATTGACACAATGCGCGCACAACAGATCATGGAGGCGCTGCTCCAGGGAATCGCCGATCACAGCGCCGATATTGCTATCCTCGACATCACCGGCGTCAAAGTTGTGGATACACAGGTTGCCGGAGCGCTCATCCGTGCAGCACAGGCGGCGCGTATGCTCGGCGCGCGCGTGGTGCTGACCGGCATCAGCCCGGAGATCGCGCAGACCCTCGTCCACATTGGCGCTGAAATGCGTGAGATGGTCGCCAAGCCAACGCTGCAACAGGGGATTGCCTACGCCCTTGAGCAACGGGTGGGGCATCATCAATGAGGCGCACCCACCCGAGGCGTGCGGGCAGCGCGTGGGTTGACGGTCGGGGCGCGCCATTGGCGCGCCCGCAGTCTTTGATTTCAATGATGACTTGCGTATGTCGAGAAACGGAACGCGCCAATTGAAGAAGACCGTTGTATCGTTGCCCGGCGCGCGGGAGAGCCTCCCGGATGATGACGGAACCGGGTTGGTCGTCGGTGATGCGCTGGTAAAACGGCGCGTGCCGGTGGGGATTCTCCTGTTCGATTGATTGGAGCGACTCGTTCGGACGGTTCTGCGCACCGGCGCGTTCGATCACTATCCGGATGCACTCCTGAAAGATTGACCTGGCGCGAACGGGGAATGCCGCAACACAGTGCGCCGCTTCCACAACAAACTCCCGCTGCCTCTCGTATCATGTGCAGAAACAACGTTTTGCATACGGAGGCTTCGTTATGGGCGACATCGGACGCCTTCTGATCGGTATGGGCGTGGTGTTGATCGTGATCGGCGCCGTGCTGTTATTAGCCGGAAAAGTGCCATGGCTGGGGCGATTGCCGGGCGATATTCTGATCGAGCGCGAGAATGTGCGCATCTTCATCCCGATCGGAACGATGCTGCTTCTCAGCCTGGTATTGACGGTGATCGCCAACCTGCTGGCGCGCTTTTGGCGATAAAACAGAAAACCCCTGCGTATCTCAGGGGTTCCGCTCCGGTGGAGCCGGCGGCGGGATTCGAACCCGCGACCTACTGTTTACAAGACAGTTGCTCTGCCAGCTGAGCTACGCCGGCACATCACCATTGTAGCACGGGAGCGTCGGATGCGTCAATGTACGTCTGGACGGATGCCCCCTGCCATGCCCCCGGCGGCTACCCGCCCCTCCCTCACCCCGCCCCATCCCGTCGGCGCGGGTCTCAGACCCGCCCCTCCCTCACCCCGCCCCATCCCGTCGGCGCGGGTCTCAGACCCGCCCCTCCCTCACCCCGCCCCATCCCGTCGGCGCGGGTCTCAGACCCGCCCCTCCCTCACCCCGCCTCATCCCGTCGGCGCGGGTCTCAGGCCCGCCCCAACGATGGTATAATGGTGTCGCCAACACAACGACCGTGTGGGAGGAAGGCTATGTCCGCTCTGCTCGCTCCGCGCAATGGCCTGCCGTCGAGTATTGAGCCGCCGACACCGGAGGAAAGTTTGAACGATGCACGGCAGCGCATGGCGCGCACGTTTCGCCGCGATGAGTTTGTCTGGATTCTTGCCGAGCGCTACGATGCGCACGCCGCCGCCTGGCTGATCGATGTGCTGCGTCAGGGATCGGAAGGGCGCTGGATGCGTCAGCGCTACCGGTATGACGTGCCGGCAGGCGTGCTTTACTTTCTGGGAGAAAGTGCGGTGGATCGCCAGACATTCCGTGAGTTGCGTCGCTCCTCTACGCCGTTCGATATTCCGGCGTGGCAGGATCGCTGACCTGTCTGTGCGTGAGATGTGATCGGTGGGATGACGCGAACAATTGCACCGGTACAGGATTCGTCTGTGCAAAAGAAATCTTCTTTTACGGTCGAAGACCTTTATCGCCTTGGCTGGCTGGAAGAGCCGCAGGTCAGCCCGGACGGTCGCGAGATTGCTTTCGTGCGTGTCACGATTGACCGTTCGGCAAATGCCAACCGTCGTGCGATCTGGATCGCGCCAACCGATGGCGGTCCGCCGCGCCGTTTGACCTCCGGGACGAACGACTCCGCGCCGCGCTGGAGTCCCGATGGCCGTTGGCTGGCGTTCGTCAGCGTGCGCGGTGATGATCGCCCGCAGTTGTACGTGCTACGGCGCGATGGCGGCGAGGCACGCCGCCTGACCTCGTTGCCGCAGGGGGTCAGCGATCCGGCGTGGAGTCCCGATGGGCGTCGTATTGCGTTCCTCTCGCGCCTGAACGCCGCCGAGCGCGCAAGTGAGGACGCGAGTGAGCCTGAGCCGGAACCTGCCGATGAGTTCATGCACAAACAACTCGTTGAGCGCCGTAAGCACGAAGAGCAGCGTCGCTTTGATCCGCGCGTGGTGCGGCGTCTCCCCTATCGCGCTGGCGTCGAGTTTTTCGACGACCGCTCCACGCAGATGTATATCATCGAGGTTCCCGATGATGATGACGCGCCGGCGCCGCAGCCGCGCCGCATCACCGATGCCGACCTCGATTTTGGCGCGCCGGTGTGGATGCCGGATGGTCAGTCGGTGCTGACGACTGCTACCCGCGACCCGGAAGCAGACTCACAGTTCTTCTTCTTCGATGTGTTGCGCGTTCCTGTTCTGCCGGAGGGACGGGCTGATCCGCAGCGTCTGACTGCACCTGGTTTCACCCATTTTGCGCCCTTACCGTCGCCGGATGGACGCTGGATTGCATGCCTGCGCATGGCGGAGAACCAGCCGTTCGCCTCGGCGACATCGCTGGTGGTGATGGACGCGGCCGGCGGCGAGCCGCGCAATCTGACCGCCGCTGCCGACCTCAACATCGCCGCCTACGACTGGCTGCCGGGGAGCGATGGCTTGCTGTGCCTGGCCGGATGGCGCGGCGCGCAGCCGCTGTGGCGCGTCGCGCTCGATGGTGGCGGGTGCGAACGGCTCGCGCAGATGCCCGATGACCGGTTTATCGCCGAGTTTGATACTGGAAGGGATGGAACCATTGCGTTTGTGGCGGGGGATGCCGCCAATCCCTGCGAGTTGTACGCTCGCAACAAGCACGGCGTTGAGCGCCGGTTGACTGCGTTCAACGCACCGCTGCTGGAAGAACGGATCATCGTGCCATTCGAGGAACTGGTCTACACTGCGCCTGATGGGTGCAAGGTGCAAGGATGGATACTCCATCCGCCTGATTTTGACCCAGCGCAACCTGGCGGCTATCCTCTCGCGGTCTACATCCACGGCGGTCCGCACCTGATGTGGGGACCAGGGGTGCGCAGCATGTGGCACGAGTTACAGACCGTCGCTGCGCGTGGGTATGTGGTCTTCTTCTGCAATCCGCGTGGCTCCGATGGATACGGCGATGCCTGGCGCCTGGCGACGCAGGCGAATTGGGGATTCGCCGATGCGCCCGACATTCACGCCGGGATCGATACGCTGATCGCGCGCGGGTATGTCGATCCGCATCGCATAGCGGTCACCGGCGGTTCGTATGGCGGGTATATGACCGTGTGGCTGATCGCGCACAGTGATCGGTTTGCCTGCGCCGCTGCGGCGCGCGGCGTCTACAATCTGCTGACGCAGCACAGCACCAGTGATGCGCACGAACTGGTCGAACTGGTCTTTGAAGGATTTCCATGGGAAAACCACGATGTGCTCTGGCGGCATTCGCCGCTGGCATATGCGCATCGTATCACCACGCCGCTGCTCATTCTGCACGCCGAACGTGACTATCGCGTGCCGATCAGCGAAGCGGAGCAACTGTTCGCCTTCCTGCGCCGGCGGAAACAGGTCGTTGAATTTGTGCGCTACCCGCGTGAAGGGCACGAATTGACCCGCACCGGCGAGCCGGACCATCGAGCCGACCATATGCGTCGCATTCTCGAGTGGTTCGACCGGTTCTGCCAACCGCGCACCGGCAACGATGGCGCACCTCGTAGGGGGTCTACCGATGGCTGAACATCATCAGGCGCCCGACTCGCATCCCTGGGCGGAGTTGACCGCGCCGCAAACGTTGTCGTTGCTGTTGCACGAACTGTATGCTCCGGTCAGCGCACTTGGCGATCAGGTGAGTCGCCTGACGGACGAAACGCTCGATGATGGCGAGCGCACTGAGATCATCGGGCACATGCGCGCGCGGATCGATGACCTGAGTCGCCTGGTGGTGCTGCTTAAGCGGTATCTCGATGATTATCCGATGCCGGATTGAGGAGTGAGATCGCCCCTATGACGCCATTCCTGACCGGTCGAAAGCTGCTGACCGAGCGCCAGGAGGCGCTGCTCGAAGCGATTCGCGCGGCGCTCGAGGCGTTGCGCGCTGCGTTGAGGCGGTTCGGCGTCGATGTGGCGCCTGCCGATGTCCGGATTCTCGATGATGCCATCGCACATCTCGACGAACTCTTCCTGCTTGTCGTCGCCGGTGAGTACAATTCGGGCAAATCGAGTTTCATCAATGCACTGATAGGAGCGCCGGTCGTTGCCGAGGGTGTGACCCCGACCACCGACCGGATCACGGTCCTGCGCTATGGTGATATGCCGGGCGAGATGGTCGGCGGCGCATTTCTGGTCGAATATCGATTTCCGGCTGAGGTGCTGCGCCGCATGGCGATTGTAGACACGCCTGGCACGAATGCGATCATTCAGCGCCACGAAGAGTTGACGCGCGACTTTATCCCCCGCGCCGATCTCGTGCTGTTCGTAACGTCCGCCAGCCAGCCGTTTTCCGCCAGTGAACGCTCCTTTCTCGAACTCATCCGCGATTGGGGCAAAAAAGTCGTCATCATCGTCAACAAAGCCGACCTGCTCGACGACGCCGGTCTGGCGGAGGTCGTCGCATTCGTCGGCAGGCATGCCGAAGACCTGTTTGGTGTGCGCCCCGAGATTTTCGCCGTCTCGTCGCGGCTGGCACGCCAGGCGCGCGACGATGATGATCAGGCGCTGTGGGATGCCAGTCGCTTTCCGGCAATCGAGCAGTACATCAGCGACACCCTGGACGAAGAGCAGCGTGTGCGCCTGAAATTGCTCTCACCCCTCGGGGTGGCGCGTCGGTTAGCGGAACGCTACCTGATCGCCGTTGAGGATCGTCTGGCGGCGCTGCGCGATGATGTTGCCGCCATCGAGAATATCGAACGACAACTCGAGCAGTTCCGCAGCGATCTTGCCGACGATTTTCAGCGTCACCGCGCCGAAATCGCCAATATCCTCAACGAGTTCGAACTGCGCGGCATGCAGTTCTTCGATGAGACCATTCGTGTCAGTAATCTGTTTCATCTGGCGCGACATCAGCAGGAGATCAGCGAAGCGTTTGCGCGTGACATCGTCGCCGATGTACCGCAGCAGATCGAAGCGCGCCTTCAGGCGCTGATCGACTGGATGGTGGAAAAGAACCTGCGCATCTGGCAGGGGGTCATGGATTATCTGCGCCGCGAGCGAGCGGTGCAACACCGCAGCGGACTGATCGGCGAGATCGGTGGGACCTTTGAATACAATCGGAATGCCTTGATCGAGTCGGTCGCGCGCGAGGCGGAAAAGATCGTCGCCACCTACGACCGCGAAGCGGAGGCGCAGGCGCTGACCGATGAGGTGCGTGCAGCAATCGCCAGTTCGACGCTGGTTGGCGCCGGCGCCGTTGGGATCGGCGCACTCCTGGTGCTGTTGCTGCACGGCGCATTGCTCGACGTGACCGGCGTGCTGGTCGCCGGTGTGCTGGCGCTTGGCGGATTGTACATTATTCCAAATAAGCGCCGCCAGATCAAACGCCAGTTTCACCAGCGCGTCGCCGATCTGCGCGAGACACTCACCGCAACGATGGAACGCCAGTTCAACGCTGAACTTGACCGCATGATCACCCGCATTCGTGATGCCATCGACCCCTACACCCGCTTTGTCTACACCCAGCACGACCATCTGCTGACAACACAGCGCGAACTGTCGGACGCCGAAGCGGAGATCAGTCGATTGCAAGCGGAGGTGGAACGCTCTTGATGAGGTGGCGTATGCAACCATCAGGGATCATCACACTGACAACCGATTTTGGGTTGGCGGATAGTTACGTTGGCATTATGAAAGGGGTTATTCTCGGAATTGCGCCCCAAGCGACGATTGTGGACATTACCCATCAGATCGCGCCACAGGACATCCACCAGGCAGCGTACATCGTCCAGACCTTTGGCGCGTTCTTCCCGCCGGGGACGGTGCATGTCGTAGTCGTCGATCCGGGGGTGGGGAGCAAACGGCGCCGGATCATCCTGACGACTCCGGTTGCCGCGTATGTCGCGCCGGACAACGGCGTGCTGACGTATGTCTGGCGCGAAGCGATGGCACGGTGGGGCACAGAAAAGTGCGCAGTCTACAACCTGACCGAGTCGCGCTACTGGTTGCCGCATGTCAGTAGCACCTTCCACGGGCGCGATGTGTTTGCGCCGGTGGCGGCGCATCTCACCCTTGGCGTTCCGCCAGCGGAGTTCGGCGAGCAGTGTGAAGAGATCGTCGAAGCCATGCTGGAGCAACCGTCGCGTGGGCGGCAGGGCGAACTGGTTGGACGAATCATCCATATCGACCATTTCGGCAATTGCATTACCAATATCACCCTGAAGCACTTGAAGGAAGCCGGGATCGGCGAGCGCATGGCTGCCCAGTTGATCGGACAGCGCATCGAAGGATTGTACCGAACGTATTCCGACGTCCCGATTGGCGCGCTCGTCGCGCTGATCGGCAGCAGCGACCACCTGGAGATCGCTGTGCGCAACGGCAATGCCGCGCAAACGCTAGGTGCGGGGATCGGTGACATTGTGCGCGTGTTCCCGTTTACGCACGATGCGCCGTAGCGTGCTGGCGAAAATTTGTTTTGCAATCTCCCGATTCTCCTGTAATATTCCCTTGACGCTCGATACGCGGATTGCTATAATGATCAACACCTGGAATACCAGGCCTCCTACCCGCCCCCTGAGATGTCTGGCTGTATCGGTGCAGCAACCAGCGGGTGTATAGATCTGCGGTGGACCGCATCTCTTCGTTGGGGCAGCGCACCATCTACAGTTGGAGTCAATGCACGTTATCAGGACCACAGATATCCGACCGGCGGCGGCAGTTCAGGCTGTCGTATTCGGTCCATTGTGCCGCAGGTATTCGCAGACGCGAATGGCGGCAACACATCAGGAGGACGATTCATGACAATCCAGAGCGGCGTTTCGTTGCTGCAGCGGGTGGTCGAGCTCCAGGATCTCAAAACATTCCGCGAACTGAACTGGACCGGCACCTTCGGCGATTATCTTGACATTGTCGCCCGCAATCCGAAGGTGACGCGCAATGCATTCCAGCGCATTTACGACATGATCATGTCGTATGGGCATGAGGAGTTCATCGATGCGAAGAAGAAGTTGATCCGCTATCACTTCTTCAGCGATCCTTCGTTCGATGCCGATGATGCCATCTTCGGTCTCGAGATTCCCCTGATGCGCCTGGTCAACTTCTTCAAAGCCGCAGCGCAGGGATATGGCACCGAGAAGCGTGTGCTCCTGCTCCACGGTCCGGTCGGCTCCTCCAAGTCGACGATTGTCCGGCGGTTGAAGCGCGGGCTTGAGCAGTATTCGAAGACCGAGGCCGGCGCGCTCTATACGTTCGACTGGTATATGGGCATCATCGACTCCGAGAACTGGGACTGGCGACAGGCGCCGGAGTCGGAGTGGGAGAAATGCCCGATGCACGAAGAGCCGCTGCGCCTCATTCCGGCTGAGACGCGCGAGCGCTTCATCGAGGAGTTGACCGACGGCTACAACGGTGAGTACGCCATTCGCATCGTCGGCGATCTCTGCCCGTCGTGCCGCTTCAATTTCCGTGATCTCATGCTGCGCTACCAGGGCGACTGGAGTAAGGTCATTCGCCATGTGCGGGTGCGACGCCTGGTGTTTAGCGAGCAGGATCGGATCGGTATCGGGACGTTCCAACCAAAGGATGAAAAGAACCAGGACTCGACCGAACTGACGGGCGATATCAACTATCGCAAGATTGCGATCTACGGGTCGGACTCCGACCCGCGCGCGTTCAACTTCGATGGCGAGTTCAATATTGCGAACCGCGGCATTATCGAATTCATCGAGATGCTTAAACTGGATGTCGCCTTCCTCTACGACCTGCTGGGGGCGTCGCAGGAGCACAAGATCAAGTCGAAGAAATTTGCGCAGACCGACATCGATGAGGTGATCATCGGGCACACGAACTCGCCGGAGTATCGCCGTCTCGAAAACAATGAGTTCATGGAGGCGCTCAAGGACCGCACGGTGCGCATTGATATTCCGTATATCACCCGCCTGCGCGATGAGATCAAGATCTACGAGCGCGACTTCAACAAGAAGCGGGTCAAGGTGCATATTGCGCCGCATACGCTCGAGGTCGCGGCAATGTGGGCGGTGCTGACGCGCCTCGATGAGCCGAAGAAGCCAAATCTGACCCTGTTGCAGAAGCTCAAGCTCTACAATGGGCGCACGTTGCCCGGCTTTACCGAGGACAATATCAAAGAATTGCGCAAGGAAGCGCCCAACGAGGGCATGCAGGGGATCAGCCCGCGCTATATCCAGGATAAAATCTCGAATGCGCTGGTCAATTATCAGGCGGATGGGTATATCAACCCGTTCATGGTCCTGAATGAACTCGAGAATGGGCTGAAGAACCATGCGCTGATCACCTCCGAGGAGGATCGCAAACGCTATCGCGACCTGCTCTCGGTGGTGAAAGAGGAGTATACCGAAATCGTGAAGAACGAAGTACAGCGCGCCATCAGCGCCGATGAGGAAGCGATCAAGCGCCTCTGCGCCAACTATATCGACAACATCAAAGCCTATACGCAGCGCGAGCGCGTGCGCAACAAGTTCACCGGTCAGTTCGAGGAGCCGGACGAGCGGTTGATGCGCTCGATTGAGGAGAAGATCGATATTCCCGAAAGCCGCAAGGACGACTTCCGTCGCGAGATTATGAACTATATCGGCGCGCTGGCGATTGAGGGCAAAACGTTCGACTATAAGACGAATGAACGGTTGCACAAGGCGCTCGAACTCAAATTGTTCGAGGATCAGAAGGACTCGATCAAGCTTACGTCGCTGGTCTCGCGGGTTATCGATAAGGATACCCAGGAGAAGATCGATGTGGTCAAGGCGCGCCTGATCCGCGATTTTGGGTACAACGAACAGAGCGCAACCGACGTGCTCAACTATGTAGCCAGCATCTTTGCGCGCGGCGATATGAAGCACTAAGCGCCAGCCTGGGCGGGTGAAGGCGGTGCCTTCGCCTACCCCGGCAAGCGCCGAAAGGCAAAAGGTAAAAGTTCAGGGGCAAGCGGCGAGAGAGGAGTAGAGACCAGGAAACCAGGTTCTCAGTTCTCAGTTCTTAGTTCTCAGTTCTCAGTTCTCGCAACCTCTACCCCCAAAGGACATCACTATGTCGATTCACCGCGCTGAGCGTGATTTGAACCGGTTCCGCCAGATTGTACGCGGCAAGATCAAAAAAGACCTGCGCAAGTACATGTCGCAGGGCGAAATGATTGGACGCCAGGGGCGCAAATATGTGTCGATCCCGCTGCCGCAGATCGATCTGCCGCAGTTCCGCTATGGCACACGCCAGAGTGGCGGGGTTGGGCAGGGCGATGGCAACGTTGGCGACCCAATTGGGCAGGGTGATGGCCAGTCGGGGCAGGGCGAGGCTGGCTCGGAACCAGGGCAGCACGTGATCGAGGTCGATGTTACCATCGAAGAATTGGCGCAAATCCTTGGCGAAGAACTGCAATTGCCCAACATCCAGCCCAAGGGCAAAAAGAATATTGTCTCGCAGAAGGATCGGTATTCCGGCATTCGCCGTGTTGGTCCCGACTCGCTGCGGCATTTCAAACGCACCTATCGCGAAGCGCTCAAACGCCAGATTTCGTCGGGTGAGTACAACCTCGCCGATCCGATCGTCGTGCCGATCCGCCAGGATATGCGCTATCGCTCCTGGAAGGAAACGCTTCAGCCAGAGTCGAACGCGGTCATTATCTACATGATGGACGTGAGCGGCTCGATGGGCGCTGAGCAAAAGGAGTTGGTGCGCATCACGGCATTCTGGATTGAAACCTGGCTGCGCTCGCAGTACAAGGCGATCGATATTCGCTATATCGTTCACGATGCTGCTGCAAAAGAGGTCGATCAGGAGACGTTCTACCACATCCGCGAAGGCGGCGGCACCAAGATCAGTTCGGCGTACAAATTGTGCAATAAACTGATCGATGAGCGCTACCCGGCTGATGAGTGGAATATCTATCCGTTCCACTTCTCCGATGGCGACAACTGGGGTGGCGGCGATACGCGCGAGTGCATCGAATTGCTGCGCACCCAACTTCTTCCCAAGGTCAATCAGTTCTGCTATGGTCAGGTGCGTTCGCTCTACGGCTCGGGGCGCTTTGCGCACGACCTCGAAGAGCACCTGGGCAAGCATGAGGCGCTGGTGATCTCGGAGATTGCCGATCGCGACGATATCTACGATGCGATCAAGGATTTTCTTGGCAAGGGTCGGTAGCGCATAAGTGGTGTCACATATGAAAAGTACCCGTCTTCCCCCAGAGTTGCAGGCAGCATGGGAGGAGATTGAGACCTATGCAAAGGAGTATGGGCTTGATTTCTTCCCTATTATTTATGAAGTTCTCGATTATCGCACCCTCTACGAGACGGCAGCGCTGGGCGGATTTCCGATCCGCTATCCCCACTGGCGCTTCGGTATGGAGTATGACCAACTCATGAAGGGCCATATCTGGCTTGGCTCGACGATCTATGAGATGGTCATCAATACCAATCCGTCGTATGCGTACCTGCTCGAAGGCAACGAGATGGTGACGCAGAAGATGGTGATGGCGCATGTGGCGGCGCACGTCGATTTCTTCAAGAATAATATGTGGTTCGCGCATACGAACCGCAAAATGCTCGATGAAATGGCGAATCACGCTGCTCGTGTGCAGCGAATGATCGACCGCTATGGCTATGAGACGGTCGAGGAGTTCATCGATATCTGTCTCTCGCTCGAAAACCTGATCGACTATCACGCGCCGTACATCAAGCGCCCCGAAGCACAGACCCATCATTCGGTTCTGGCAGAGGAGGATCTGCCGGTGGTCGAGGGGTTGCCGGTCGAACGCAGCTACATGCGCGACTATATCAATCCGCCGGAGTTTATTGAGCAGCAGCGAAAACGGCTCGAACGCGAACGCGCTCGTCAGAAGAAGTTCCCGGAGAATCCGCAGAAGGATGTGCTCCTCTTTCTCATGAATTACGCACCGCTGGAACGCTGGCAGCATTCGATCCTCGAAATTGTGCGCGATGAGGCGTACTATTTCGCGCCTCAGGGAATGACGAAGATCCTCAATGAAGGGTGGGCCTGCTGCCGATACGATACGCTGGTGTTCACCGATCAGGGCGTGCTCCGCATCGGCGATATCGTCGCTCAGCGACAGGCGGTGCGGGTGAGCGACGGCGAAACGCCGCAAGCCGTCTATGATTGGGCGGCGTTCGAGAACTATGAGACGATCCGGGTGCGCACGCGGCGCGGCTTGGAACTCGAAGGCTCGGTCAACCATCGCGTCATGCTGCCCGACGGCGGCTGGCGCCGCCTCGATGAACTCCAGGTTGGCGAAAGGGTCAGGATTGGCGGCGGTCAGAACTTGTGGGCGCAACAGTATGTCGCCCTGGATTGGTCGCCGGTGCGCCATGCGACCCTCGCGCAGATCGCTGATGCGGCAGAGGTCGAGGTCGAGACCGTCATCCGCTACCAGCGCAGCGTGCGTGGCGTTCACGCAACAACGCCGGCGTCGCTCGTCGCAGCATACGATGCCGCCATCGCTGACCACGGCCCGATCATCCGGCGACGGGTCCCCATTCGTGTGCCGGAGGTTGTAGATGAGCGCCTGGCGGCGTTCCTGGGGTATCTGTGCGGCGGTGGGCATATCAGCGCGGTCAGGCACGCCATCGAATTGATGACCGCCGATGAGGATCAGGCGCGCGCCTTCGCCGATCTGGTCCGTTCACTGTTCGGCATCGAAGCGCGCTGGCGCAGGGATGGAAACCGCTGGCGCGTCTCTTTCTATTCGCGCGACGCTCAGGATTTCCTGGTCCACCTTGGTCTCAAAACCGGCGTTGCAGCGCGCGAAAAGCGTGTGCCCGACGTCATTCTGCGCTCGCCGAAGCCGGTCGTTGCGGCGTTCCTGCGTGCGCTGTACGACTGCGATGGCTGTGCAGGCGATGCTGGCGTTGTTCTCTCCACCGCCAGCGAGGAGATGGGCAGAACCGTTCAGGTGCTGCTGCTCAACTTTGGCATTCTCGCCAGCCGCTGCGCCAATACGGATGGTACATGGCACATTCGCGCCACCGGTCGTTCGGCTGCTGTCTTCTTCGCCGAGATCGGCTTCGGTCTGGCGCGCAAGCAGGCGGCGCTGGCGCACTCTATCGAGGATCGGCGCCGGTTTCAGCGTGAGGAGTGGTCGGACGAGATTGTGGCAATTGAGCGGGGACGCGCTCATGTGTACGATATCTCGGTGCATGCAACGCACCGCTACGCCGCGCAGGGGTTCATCAACCACAATAGCTACTGGCACTCGGAGATTATGACGAAAAAGGCGTTGCGCGATGATGAGTTGATCGACTTTGCCGACCATCACTCCGGGGTGGTGGCGGTCCATCCCGGTCGCCTCAATCCGTATAAACTCGGACTCGAACTGTTGCGCAATATCGAGTTTCGCTGGAATACCGGGCGCTTTGGTAAGGAGTACGAGGAGTGTGAAGACCTGGCTGCCAAACTCAGTTGGGATAAGCAACTGGGGCTAGGGCGTCAGAAGTTGTTCGAGATACGCCGTCTCTACAACGATGTCACCTTCATCGACGAGTTCCTGACGCCGGAGTTTGTGATGGAGCAGAAGCTCTTTACATTCCGGTATAATCGTGATACAGACATGTATGAGATTGCGTCGCGCGAGTTCAAGGAGATTAAGGAGAAACTCCTGTTCCGCCTGACCAATTTCGGTCAACCGTTCATTTATGTCGAAGATGGCAATTACAACAATCGCGGCGAACTCTATCTGCGCCATCGTTATGAGGGGGTCGAACTGAAGATGGACTATGCGCGCGATACGTTGCGCAATATTCAGCGCATCTGGACGCGCCCGGTGCATCTCGAAACAGTCGTGGACGAAAAGCGGCGATTGATCTCATTCGACGGACGTGATTTCTCGGAACGGAAGATGGATTAGGTCTGCTGGGGAGGAAAGACCATGCTCGGGAAACAGACGGTCGATACATTGAAACGCCTGGCGAGTGAAGGTCCGCAGGTGGTGAGCGCCCTTTCCTGGAGCGATGATGGCGCAAAGGTGGTTGCAGTGCCTGCCGATGCCGCCGATGCGCGTGTCGATCTCGCCGATCTGGATCGTTTCAGTGCGACGCTGCGCGAACTCGCGGTGACATGCCACGCTGCGCCGATGGTTCCTGACGTGCGCGCCTGGTTGAGTGACCACGCGGCGGCAACGATCCGGGCATTGGGTTTCCTTGAAGAGCCGTTGGCTGTTTGGGAACTCGAAGCAAGTGAAAGGATTGCGCAACTGCGCTCGTCGCCGCCGCACCGCGACGAGTCTGAGGTGACCTATTGGGAGGTCGTCCTGCACTGCGCCGATCAACCGTCCGCCACGCTTGCCCGATATCGCTGGGCGCCGGGAATGCCGGAGCGCGAGCGTGTCGAATATCCGGCGACGTTTGCGCTGATCGGTCGCATGGCTGCTGCGCTCGAACGGGCATTGACCTGTGAGGCATAGCGGGTGACGCCTCCCAATGCGCAGGCAACCCTGGCTCAGGCGCTTGCTTCGGCGGTCGAGGCGCTGCGGGAAGTAAGCAGCACGCCGCGTCTGGATGCCGAAATCCTTCTGGCGCATACGCTCGGCTGGTCACGCGCTCGTGTTCTTGCGCGGCTTCAGGAAACTATTCCCGATGATGCCCTTCAGACGTTTCGCGCGCTGGTAGAGCGCCGCGCGGCGCGTGAACCGGTCGCCTATCTGACCGGGCGCAAAGAGTTCTATGGGCTGGAGTTCGTTGTTGATCGGCGCGTGCTCGTGCCGCGCCCCGAAACCGAAGCGCTGGTCGATGCCGCGCTCGAATGGGCGCGGCAGCATTATTCTCCGCACGATACGCTGCTGATCGCCGATATTGGAACCGGCAGCGGGTGCATCGCCATTGTGCTGGCGCGACACCTGCCCAATGCCGTGGTCTACGCTACCGACCTGTCTCCCGATGCGCTGGCAGTCGCGCGGCAAAACGCCGAATTGCACGGCGTTGCTGAACGTATCACGCTGCTCTGCGGCGATCTGCTGGCGCCACTGCCACAAGCGGTCGATCTGGCAGTCAGCAATCCTCCATACACGATCCTCAACGAGATTGACGCTGGCGTGCGGTTGCACGAACCGCATCTGGCGCTCGACGGCGGCAGCGACGGTCTTGCCGTCTATCGTCGCCTGCTGGCAACGGCGCCACAGGCGCTGCGCCCCGGTGGTGCGTTGATGCTGGAGATCGGCGCAACCCAGGCGGAGGCGGTGACGGCGCTGGCGCGCCAGGCATTCCCGGCTGCGGCAGTGCATATGTTGCGCGATCTGGCCGGGTGGGATCGAGTGGTGGTGGTGAACGTTGAACGTTGAACGTTCAATGTTGCCTGTGGAAACGACAACCGTCCAGACGTGGCGCGCTGCCTGTGCGGGCGATCTGCTCCACCCGTGCGGGCGAAAGGCGCCGTGCCTCGACCCGCGCCCGATCCGTCTGTGCCACTGATCGGCGCGCCTCTATCGTCAACGATCTCCGATCAATCCCCGCGCCACTGTCAGCAGTCGTGAGCCGGTGGTTGGACCGATCGACATGCTCTCCTCGTACTGCTTCCCAGGGTTCATGTAATCAGCAGGAGGAATGAATTCATCGTCAGGCAGAATGTAGCCAATCTCGTCGTCCGCCAGACCAATGAGCATCCGGTACGGACCGGGCAGCATCGCTTTGAGTTCAAACCCCAACCGTGGCAGCAGTTCACCGGGAATGGTGATGATCTGCGCCGGACCGAGATCGATAGAGGTGCAGCAGGTGATGATGGCGCCGTTGACTGGCTGGCGCGCTCGTAGCACTCCCATCTGTTGCGCCATAAGCAGCAATGGATTGGCGAGCGGCAGGTCGAACTCGGCGCGCCGCACGTCGAGTCGCTCGACTTCGACGGTAGGCTGTGCCGCGAGCGCCGTCAGCGCTGTCTCAGCGTAGGCGCGCCCCATATGTTCCGCCCATGCCGGGGTGCGGTCGTTGGTGTCAGGGGACAACATGCCCCCAAGTGCGCCGGATACGTGCAACGCTACACCACCGACTCGCGTTTCCACTTCCCGGCACGCATATCCGGCGTAGTCCGCCGAAATCAGGGTGCTGTCACCGTCGAGCACTTCAGGATGGCACGCCAGGTTGAGCAGCGTTGCAATCACCTCGCCATCGAGTTTCACAAACTGCAACACCGCCACCTCATCATCGACGATGCCGGGATCGCGGAAGTTGGCAATGTACCCGGGCAGTTGCGTCATCCCGCAGCGCAGGCGCGCTGGGCAGCAGAAGGTCAGCGCTTCGATGACCGCATCGACAATCGCCTGCTTCACCGACGCCAGATAGAGCGGATCCACGCCACTGACGCTCCGATCCGGTCCCCACAGCCCCAGCGTATCCGGTCCACTGTGAGTATGCGTGCAGGCGACAACCAGCCCCGACGAATCGATGCCGCGCGTATCGAGCGCAGCGCGCACATCCAGCACATCACCGCGATCCAGACCGATCAGGTCACACGCGGCGATTACGGCGACGCGCTCGTCAAGCCGCAGCGCAAGCGCCCGCACGTACAGATCGGTATCGATTGCCGTGGCGCGGCGATTGTTCTGAAATCCAGCCAGAAACACCGGACGTTCGTCAGGGTTCGGGGTGATACAACGAGTTGCGGCGCCGGCAAGCAACGAAGACTGGCTCATGCGTTACCTCTCGAAAGTGGGAAGCAGACCGCGATTCGTTCGTTTGATGTCCTCCCAAACGGCTTCAACGTGTGCCGCGTCGGGACCGAGCGGGTTGGCAAGTAACGCCAGCATCGCTGCTTCTTCGTTCCCCTCGACGGCTGCCTGCACGGTGAGCAGTTCATAGGCTTTCACCTGGCAGGTCAGCCCGTGGAAGGCTGGCTCGAGCGGAGCAACGGGAATGGGCGTGGCGCCGCATTTCCCAACCGCACATGGCATTTCAACGACCACATCGTCGGCGAGGTTGGGGATAGCGCCATTGTTGCGCGTATTCACCACGTGAATGGCGTTGTCGTCGGTATAGAGCGATTCGATCAGCGCCGCAGCCGCCGTCGAGTAGTACGCGCCGCCGCGTTCCATCAGTTCCGGCGGCATCTCACGCAGCGTCGGGTCGGCGTAGCGCGCAAGCAGTCGGCGCTCGACTTCCATCACCACTTCGGCGCGGGTCGGCTCGCCGCTGTTCTGCCGCGCAATGATCTGCGGCGTAAGATAGAAATAGCGCAGATATGACGACGGAATGGCGCGCAGTATGTGAATGAGCCGGGGTGGAAAACGGAGCGGATCGTCATCGTGGCGCAGACGCTCGACATACGCCGCGATCACGGCGTTGGTCGCGTCCTCGCCATTGATCGTCACCCGCCGGATCCAGTTCAGGTGGTTCAGTCCAACCTGCTCGATGAACACCTGTTCCGGCGGCACATCGCACATGCGCGCAATGCCGCGCTGCGCATTGATCGCATTGTTGCACAGCCCAATGACCGGCACGCCGCCGTGACGCGCTACCGCCTCGGTGACGATGCCAGCCGGATTGGTGAAATTGAGCAGAATCGCCTGCGGTGCGTTCGCACGCATATCACGCGCAACATCGAGCACAATGGGAATAGTGCGCAACGCCTTGGCAAACCCGCCAACGCCGGTCGTCTCCTGCCCGACGAGGTGATGCCGCCGTCCGAGCAGTTCGTCGTTATGACGCGCCTGCTGCCCGCCGACGCGAAACTGCGTGATGACATAATCGGCGCCTTCGAGCGCCCGGCGTCGTTCCGTGGTCAACTCCACTTGAAATCCTGCGCCGGCGTGACGAACCATGCGCTGCACAAATGAACCAACGATGTGCAGGCGCTCCTCGTCGGGATCGACAAGCCAGACCGTGCGCACGTGCAGGGTTGCACTCCGGGTGATCAGACCGTTGATGAGTTCGGGGGTATAGGTGCTGCCGCCGCCAATGACAACGATATTCACAGGTTGCCTCACATGGTGCTATTGCATCGATGCACTGCCATTCTACCACCATGCGACGGAGCGATTACAGGTTGTGCGCGGTGCTGAAAGCCAGGCGATGGCGCCGGACATACGCAGGAAGTTCGCAGATCACCTCCTGCATCACCATTTCCGGCACGCGGTCGAGCGGCACGCCAGCGTGCGCCAGCGCCCGTTCCAGCGGCGCGATGTCCTGGCACTGCCAGGCAGCCGTGTGCAGGATCGCCGGACCCACCAGATCGCCGTGGGCGTGGCCGCTACCAAGCGACGGATGTGCCTCCAGCGCATATGCCAGGTAGTGTTCCGACCCTTCTTCCGGTCGGCTATGCCCGATCACATTGCAGAGTTGCACTTCGAGCGCCAGCAACCGCAGCAATTCGCGCACGCCCGCCGGATCGCCGCGCCCTGCGGCGTCCGCAATGTCGAGCGTGCCATCGAGGATCGCCCGTGCAGCAGCGGCAACCCACGGCGTGTAGCGTTGTTCCGGCGGGTTCATACCGCATTCTTCGGCATAGCGCCAGTCGTGAAGCGCCGTTGCAATTGAGAGAAGGTCGCAGACGCCGGCCGCGCGCAGGTGCGGCGGCGCCGCCGCCAGAAACGGAATATCGGCATAGACGACCGTAGCCGGACCGGTGGCGAGGTACGTCACGCACCCATCGCGGCGGACGCCGCTGACCCACGTCATGTGCGCATCGACCGAGAGGGCGGTTGGGATCAGCGCCAGCGGCAACCCGTGCCGCCAGGCGACGTATTTCGCAGCGTCCGCCGCGAGACCGCCGCCAATGCCATAGACCACCTCAGCGTCGGCGGGAACGGTGCGCGCCAGGTTCTCGAAGTGCGGCTCGCTTGCTTCGCGCGGTTCGGCGTTCCACGCAGCGGGCAGACGCAAGCCTGCGCGCACTGCTGCGGCGAGCGCCGGACCGCTCGCCACCTGCGCCACGCGCCGCTGCTCGGTGATTTCGCGCAGCGGCATCTCGACAATGGCGGGAATCGGGTAGAAAGAGGGAGGCATCAGGACAAGAGGAACCCTTTCAGTTTTTCGAGCAGTTTGTCGCGGTCGCGCGTTTCGCATTCCCAAACGATCAGCACATTCCAGCCAAGATATGCGAGTTTGTGCAGGTTTTCGCGGTCACGGACCATATTGCGATCAAGTTTCCGGTTCCAGTACTCGATATTACTCGTCGGTCGCGCGGCGTGGGGACACCCTTCATGCTGATGCCAGAAGCAGCCGTGCACAAAGATGACCTTCTTATGGCGCGGCAAAACAATATCAGGCTTGCCGGGTAAATCCTTGCAATGAAGGCGAAACCGATACCCCATTCGATGTGCCAGCGAGCGCACCAGGCGTTCCGGCGAGGTGTTTTCGCCGCGAACCTTCGCCATAATGCGACTGCGCTCTTCTGGTTGAAAGACATCCGGCATGGCTTATTGCGCTCGCTTGATTTTTGTCCATTGCGACTCGGCGACTACGTTGTCACCCCGCTTCCAGATGGTTTTTCGTGCAACATCAGGACCTGACATTTGCACGTTAATGCCGATCTCGACGACATCCTGAGCATCACACTGAAATGCGTCATAGAGTATTTTCAGAAACTCAACCTCATTGATCTTCCAGCACTGCGGTGCAGGATTGTTCCGTGCGTCGGGCACGGTTCGGGGGAAAAGATACAAACACGGAGGAGGAACCTGAGTGGCGTCTATTTGAGCGGCACGTCCAGGTGCTGCGGTCAGATTAGGACAGATACGTCCTTTTGTGCCGCAAAGCATATCCCAGATAATCAAGCCGTCTACTCGCTCCTTCCTGGAAATCATTTCGGCGCTCAGCCGCGTGTGTATGCCTGACCAGGCGTTATGTCGGGGATCTGAACCAGGATTCTGACAAAGCGACCAGATGATGAACTCGTCTGCATTTGCAGGACGCTGAAAAGTATTTGTATTGTTTCCATCGAGGCAACCCTTTGCCTCAATGACACAGATGCGATCGCCAACGCGAACTTCGTAGTCGTGTCGCTCGCCTGAACCGCTGAATTTCCAGTCCGTTATCTTGCCTTGTTGCTTCAAAAAATCAAGAACTTTCTCAATAAACTCGCGCTTTTCGGATGTCGTGGCCGCCTGTGTACCGCGCAGACGTTCAATTGCTGCTCGAAAGGGACCGGATTGCCAGAATTCATCATTATTCATTCCATGGTCTCCAATCCGAGGCGCATGCGCTTTCAGCGCTTCGGCGTAATCGTTGATGAGCCTCTCTGTCTCTTCGGATAACTCACAGAGAATGACCGGCTCACGGGCTGACATACGCCAGGGACTCCTCATTCTGCACGATAGATGTTGCAATCGGACGAAGGATATGCTCCTCCAGCCACGAAACGACGGGCACGACGACCGCGTCGCCCATGACATAATACCCGTCATTGTAGCGTCCAGGCAACCAGTATCGGTCGGGCAAGCCCATTAAGCGCGCCGCTTCGCGTACCGAAAGCAGCCGTGAGCGGATGACATCCCCTTCGACGACCAGAATCGTCTGTCGGCTCGAACCTCCAGCCGGTGTCCGCAGACAACCGCTGATGCCATCGAACCGCACTTCTGCGCGCTGGCGCTTGGCTCCGTTCTGAAGGCGCGTGCGCTTGTAGATGGCGCCGATGTGGAGACGACCGGTCAACTGCGCGTGACGCACCTTGGCGAGATTGAGCGGAGACATCAGTGACAGGAGGCGTTGTGTTTCTTCGGGGCGATGCCAGGAAACGCCGGTTGGCTCAGGATCGATCACATCGTGAATACGGCGTGGCGTTCGTTGTGGCAAGGGGAGACTCCACCAGACCCATGCATCTTGCGCCAATGGCGCGAGATGACGGAAGGCGCGAACGACCGCTGCCGGATGCCACGTTGCGTGCGGCGTGGGCGTGATCACCATCTCTGGTATCGTCACGTCGTCCTTGACTGCAACGATGAAGAGCCGTGGTCGCGATTGAGGAACGAAATGCACGGCGTCAATGACCATGGCGCCCAGGCGGTATCCTTGTGCAACAATAACCGAGACCAGTTCCTGAAAATCGCGTCCTCGATTTGAGGTAAGCAAACCGACAACATTTTCAATGGCAATGATCGGCGCCGGTCTCCCTTCCCGGTCGAGCGTGGTCACGAGATTCCAGAATGACCAGAATGTGCCGCTGCGTTCGGCGCGCAACCCGCCGCCTTTCCCCGCGAGCGACAGATCCTGACAGGGGAACGACGCCCATGCCAATAGCGCGCGACCCGGAAGCATATCCGTCGTCACACGATGGATATCCGCAACAACCAGCTCTGGCGCGCCGGAGAAGTTACGCCGGTACACGTCCGCTTTTTTGGGGTCGATGTCATTGGCGAACAGGCAGGTCCACTGTGGTCCCAGTCCAATCCGTGCCAGGCCGCCGCCGGCGAAGAATTCGTAGAAGGTCAGGCCGGTCATGATCGATGCTCACCGAATGGAAACTCGGAAACGTGGAGACATTCTAACATATGCCGGCATGCGCGCAATGATGATGTGGAGCAACCCGTTTGCACCACGTTCGGGATTAACCGTCAAGAGCGTCTACTCCCGCTCATAGCGCAGGCTGGCGCGCGCCACACGTTCCGGCGCCGCGCACAGGCGCGCCTCGGGCGCTGCGTCCTGCGCCTCGCTCAGAGCGCCGGTGAACCGGTTGCTGCGCGCGCGCGCGAGTTCCCGCGCCAGCGCAGCGACCGCCGGTTCGCACGCAACTGTCGCGCGTTGCCATGCGGTGGCGTATGTATCGAGGGTGAAGGGGTGATCCGCCAGCGCCTCCAACGCATCCGCGATTGACGCAAAGAGCCGGAAAGCGTCAGTGAGAGAGGGCGCCGGATCGGTCCCATCGTCCGGCGGAGGATCGATGGCAGTGCGCAGCATCTGCGCCCGCGCGCGGAGCAGTGCATACAGATCGACGCGAATCGGCTCGGTCGCCGGACCCTCAGGCAACAGGAGATAACTGTCCGTTACGCCGCGCTCATCTTCACTCACATACGGCAGGGTGAGATGCGCTCCTTCAATGTGAACAGAAACGGGCAAGACATCGCCGCTCAGCAGCAAACGGCAGGGTCGCAATCCATTCCAGCCTTCCGGTCGTCGCAACTGGAAGCGACCACTCTGCGCCGCCGACAGGCGCAGCCCGTTGCCGCACGGAGCAACAACGCCTTCACTTCCGCTGAACATCATACTCGAATGCATGCCGCGCACGAACCAGGCGCCTTCCGCAGCGTCGCCACCCATCGCACAACCGATGACCTCATCGTTGCTGATGATGATCAGCCCGATCCGCAAACCGCCAATGCCAATATGGAGATGTTGCAGCGAGCCATCGGCGCAACGATGCGTCAGGGCGCCGCGATAAGGCTCCGGGCGACGGTTCGCAACGCACACAATGGTCAGGCGATGGCCATGGCGCACCGTGACATCAACATCGCGCGCATCCGCCCAGCCATGCCGCGCATATCCGCCGCGTCGCTCGATCAGTTGCACGATGCGCTCAATCTCCACATCATCCGGCAACAGGAGCAGTGCGGGCGACTCTTCCATGTCAGCAGGTTGCGCATGGTCGCCCAAAGTGGGCGCGTGAATGAAATGCAGCAGATCGCAGGGCGCCAGATGTTCATCGAATGTTGGCAGCACATGCCCCATCAGCGCCAGGTTGGAACAGCCTGCCAGTTTGTGTTGCGTTGCGCGCGCCATCAGCGCCGCCGAAGGGACGAGGAGCAGCGGATAGGCTGTCAGGTCTTCCTGAGTTGCAATATCCACATCAACAACATGGAAGGCGATACCGGCGCGCACGAGGCGTTGAGCGAGCGCCTGAGCGCGTCGACCGGTAGCGCACCCGGCGGTGATGGCGTGCAGCGTCTCGCTGGTATGCTGCGCTACTCGTTCGGGAAGATGAGAATAGCCGATAGCGACGCTTGCAGGGCATGCGGCAGCGGTAAAATCCGGTCCCGCAGCACTAAGAAGCGTGAAGAGTGTCTTGGCATGCCAGAACCGCCGGCGCACGCTACTGTTCGGTTGCAGCGGCGCTTCCATTGCCCAGCGCGGCAACGCGCCAATCATTGGATTATCGGGGTGCGCCTGCGCAGCGACGTACACATTGATCGCCTGCGCCCCGCCCATCAACGGAGTCGCAAGATAAAAATCCTGCGCAGCGCTGATTTCGGCGACCAACACCGGATAATCACGGCTCAGCGCCGCCATCAGGCGCGGACGCCAGAATCCATAATGGACATATTCCTCGAAGGAAAGGGAATATCCTTCACCGCCAACGAACGGCGCTGCAACATCTTCCGCATAGACATTGAACCCCAGCCAGCCTGCGGCGCGCGCCATCGCCGACAGATCGACGATAGTACCGCAGCGATGCCATGGCGCTGCCAGCAGATCGTGAAAGATTGGCGCCTGCCATCCCGCCGCGCGCAGCATGTCAACGACTGCTACCAGCGCCTGAGCATACCATTGGTCGGTGAACGTTTCGAGCATCAAATACCGTTCGAGGTCGGCAACGGTCGATGGCGGGGTCAACGCGCGCGGCGGCGCAGGCGCTCCCTCCCCGGCGAACTTGCGCCACAGATATTCGACGACGTGGACGTTATAATTAGACGCGGATCAAGCCCGACATCAGCCGGAAGCATGCCATCACCGGGGATTTCATTGTCGGCCTGAAGGGCAATGATTGGACCCGACGGATGCTGAAAGGGCAGCATCGCGGTTGAGAACACATCGATCCAGCGCCGCGCAGCCGCGAGATAGACCGGATGCAGATACCATGCGCGCGGTGCATTGCTGTCGGATTGTCGCCAGAGGTCTCCGTCGGCGCGGCGCGCGTGGATTTCGGGATAATTCTGCAACAACCAGAGCGGAATGCCGCCGCCGAGCAATTCTGCATCGACGAACGGACCCGGTTTCAGGATCAGGCGCAGACCGAGCGAGTCACACAGACGCACAAAGCGCAGCAAATTGCGCTGCGGATCGATCGCGCCGGTAAAGTCGAACACGCCGGGTTGCGGTTCATGCCAGCACCAGGGCACATACGTCTATTGGCGCTCATTTGTCGCAGACGCACTAGCAACAACAACCAGTTTTCAGGCGGCGCGCGAAAGTAATGGAGTTCGGCAGACAGAATCGGCGCACCATCTAGTGCGGATGAACCACTCACCAGGAACGCTCCATTGACATATTCCGCTTACGTTTCGGGGTTATTATGACGCACACCGGCAATGTCGCGCGCGAGATAGTAGGTCATGCTATGGAGGATGGCAACCGGATCGATATAGCGCACCCAGACGCCTTCGGGAACCTGAAGCACCGTCGGAGCGTAACTCAGAATAGCGCGCACACCGGCCATTACCAGGCGATCTGCCACTTCCTGGGCGTTGCGCGCCGGAACCGCAATAATCGCCAACCGGATGCCCTGTTCCCTGATCACCCGTTCCGCATCATCGAAACTCTGAACCGTCATGCCATTAATGGCTTTGCCGATCTTGGTCGGGTTGCTATCGAACAGCCCGGCAATGCGGATGCCCTGTTGACGGAACCCCTCATATCGGGCGATGGCTTCGCCGAGGTGCCCGATGCCGATCAGCGCCACGGGCCATTCCTGCGTCAGCCCAAGAATATCTTCGATCTGCTGGAGCAGTCTGCGAACATCGTAGCCAATGCCTTGTTTCCCAAACTCGCCGAAATAGGAGAGATCTTTGCGGATCTGTGCGGCAGTGACATTGATGCGGTCACCGAGTTCCTGTGATGAGACAGACTCAACGCCTTCCTGGAGGAGATAGCGAAGACTGCGCGCATACAATGGCAGTCGTCGAACCACGACATCAGGGGGTCCTTCCATCCGATCCACGTAAGACCTCCGCAGTTGATCCGCTTATCCTGGTGCTGCGCGCTGATATGATATATTCCAATACAGCGCATAGGTTATGATTATACGAAGTATGTGAAGTGTAGCACTATCTTTGTCACGTTGTCAAGAGGCTACGGCGTCCCACACAGTGGGTGGCAACGGCGCTCCGGTGCAACTGCGCAACACAGCCGCGAGTGCCGCCAGTCGTGTTGCATCATAGATAGAGGATTGTCGTTCGATGCGCATATGAGCAGCAACGATGCGCACTCTTCCGGGTGGCGGTTGATCGGCTTCATTGCCTGATCGCCCTATTCTATCGCCCGTCATGACCGCTGGCAGGGGCAATCGCCACAGGGCATCAGGTTGGCGTGTCTGCACCAGTAGCGTATACACCGGTGCGTAGGTGTGTCGCAACAGGCGAGCGACAAGATCGCCGTAGATCCTGAGCATCGTCGTGTCCGGTTCGACCAGAACGATCAACAATTGGCGCGCTGCTGAATCGGAGTGCAAAAAGAAACGCGTGGCGCGCCCAAGCGTCATGAGCGAATCCACCGCTGCGCCAGGCGGTGAAACCAGGTGCGGCATTCCTGCACAGAGCGAACTGATCTGCCCATCGTCGATAATGGTCACCGCAAGCGTCTCCGGGGCTTCGATATATAATAGATCGACCAGGGCAGAACTGGCGCTCTCAACGGCTTTGCCGCCGTAGAAGCCAACATGCCGCCAGGTGCGCAGCGGCAGGAACGATACCGCCAGCGTGCCACGGTTGATGGCAGGTAGGCGCGCAATCGGTTGATGGCGCGCAACCGGGAGAAGCATCGGGCTGCCGCACATTGCAGGAAGAGCGCCACGCAGCGCGACGTTCAGCACCGGTTGCGCAGAGGAGGTATGCTGCCACTGCGCCCTTGCTCCGGGCATACTCGTCGGCGCTTGGTCAGGCAATGCCGCCAACGTGCGGGATTCGTCGGGGTGAGCGGCGACAGTCAGACGTACCCGCACTCCCTGGCGCTCGACGTTCGCTTCGGCGAACACGACCTTGCTCTGTGTCAGTCTCTGTCGCTCATACATATCCAGCACGGCGGCGACCGCTGCGGCAGCGCCGTCGGTGGTCAGAGCGGCAGAAGCGGCGTTGCCGGGGGCGCGGGTGTCCTGTCCGGCGGGAAGAACGGCGTTGCCGGGGGCGCGGGTGTCCTGTCCGGCGGGAAGAACGGCGTTGCCGGGGGCGCGGGTGTCCCGTCCGGCGGGAAGAACGGCGTTGCCGGGGGCGCGGGTGTCCTGTCCGCCAGGAAGAACGGCGTTGCCGGGGGCGCGGGTGTCCTGTCCGCCAGGAAGAACGGCGTTGCCGGGGGCGCGGGTGTCCCGTCCGGCGGGAAGAACGGCGTTGCCGGGCGCGCGGGTGTCCTGTCCGGCGGGAAGAACGGCGTTGCCGGGGGCGCGGGTGTCCCGTCCGGCGGGAAGAACGGCGTTGCCGGGGGCGCGGGTGTCCTGTCCGCCAGGAAGAACGGCGCTGCCGGGGGCGCGGGTGTCTCGCTCGCCAGGAAGAACGGCGTTGCCGGGGGCGCGGGCGTCCCGCCCGTCGGAGAGATGGGTGTCGGGAGGGGGGGCGTCCCGCCCGTCGGAGAGATGGGTGTCGGGAGGGGGGGCGTCCCGCCCGTCGGAGAGATGGGTGTCGGGAGGGGGGGCGTCCCGCCCGTCGGAGAGATGGGTGTCGGGAGGGGATTGTGACCCGGAGCACTGCAACATTGCCATCGAACGATGCGCGTCCGCTGTCTGATCCACGGACCGACCTTCTTCCGCGCTCACGGGTGCGAAGTCTGGCAGATGCGAGGAGTGTTGTTCATATCTCCATTGTGAGAGAACACCTCTCGCATATTGCAGAGCACGAATCTCACCCGGCAACATCGGTATGCAATGAGCGGCGCTGATCCAGGTCTGTGTGCATCTCCAGGCGCTGACGCTCCATTGCCAAACGATCACGCCCCATTTCCCGGTAGAGACGAATCGTTGCTCTTCAGGGTGCTCGCAGGGGGGCGCTTCTGCCTCTTCCCGCATGCGAACAGATCGTTGCCTGGTAGCCACCTGTCGCTGCCGCCGCACAACGACTATCGCCAGTATCAGCGATGCCACGCCACCGATCACGAGCAGAGCGATCCGTTCATCCACTGCCGTCCGGTCAATCGATTGCGCAACCCGATCAACTAACAGCACTATGTCGAATGCCGCCTGACGATCAGCGTTATGCATCCGGGCAGGCGGATCAGCCGGCGACTCATTCTTGTGCGACGACTCCTGACGCAGTTCCACCGGCGACTGTCGGGGAATGGGAGGGGCATACGCAGCCGCCAGCGCGACCCCGGCGGCAACCAGCACAACCAGACTGACCAGCAACGCTTCAATCCGCGGTGCGCTCATACGTCTCTCCTTCCATGATCGTGATCAGCCAGGCATCGTTCCCGCTCCGCAGCAGCAGTTCATCGTCGTACCACTCGCCGATCAGATCTGCGTTCGCCGGCACTCCGGCAAGCGTCGCTTCGCCAATGAACCGCCCGCCATCCAGACGTCCAATGACGACTGTGCTACTCTGGAGCATGACAATACGCAGCGTACCGTTCGCCAGTCGCGTCATTGCCCGCGCATCGAGGCGCATCTGATATTCAGGCAGCAGTGTGTCGAGTGTGGCGCTCCATAACTGTGGGAATCCTTCGTCATCGGGTGCGATCCATATCACCTCATCGTCGCCCCAGGCATACGGTGGCAGCCCGTCGGTGGCAGGTTCGGCGACAACCGCTGCGACCGGCGTCGGACGCAGGCGCGCCAGGGTGAGCGCACGTTGATCACCGTCACGACTGGCGATCAAGACCACCTCACCCGAAGGATGCCACGCGACTCCCATGATCTCGCCGGGAAGCGCAACGACCGTGACCGGCGGCGCATCCGGCGTCATATACCGGATCTGTTCTCCTGCTATGGTGCGTTCCGCCAGCAACAACGCCCGCCCGTCGGGCGCAAATCGCACCAGCGACACATTCCCAACGACGGTCGCGGTTATCTGTTCCCAGCCGCGCACAACAACCCGGTTGTCCACGTGATTGCCCGGTTGAGCCGGTTCATACACCGCCTCGTAGCGCGTGCCACGGACTGTCAGAACATCGGCGCGTCCGCGGTAGGCGTCGATCGTGGTCAATCGTTCGACCCCAGACACCCCAACGGCGACGGTCTGTGTTACCGGCGCGTCCCATTCGGATTCTTTCACTTCCGCTTTCGGCAGAGAGGGCGCGATGCTCTGTACGCGCCACGAATCGCCGGCGCGCCAGACAGATGCGATCTGCATGCCCGGCGCGGCAGACGGCATCCGGCGCACCTGTGGCGCCGGCAGACCACGCGGGAGATCGAGCGAAACGGTCTCCCCTGATTGGAGTGTCAGATGCACCCACGATCGCCGTCCGTCCGGCAGAGTCGCTGCAACAGTGTGCGTACCGGCGTAGATGTCGCCATTCCAGGGTCGTCCATCGACTGTGATGCGCGCTTCTGGCGCAGCCTGCACCCGCAATTCGGCGCGCCCGCGCCAGAACGGTGGCACAATGCCGCTCGCAATACCGATCAGAATCCCGATGGCGAGCGCAGTAAACACAATGGTCCAGTGCCAGCGATAGACGACGCGCGCCAGCAGCGCGTCCAGATTGATACGATACCCTGCCACAATCATCAGTCGCTCCCTGCGCCAGTCACAATCCGATGGATTGTGTCGGGCCATCTTGGAATGAACAACGGTGTGCGTTCGCCATCAGCCAGCAGCAATGCCGTTGCGCCGATGCCACGCTCGATCCGGCACGTCGCCAGATACGCCGCTTCCTCTTCATTCAGGCGCAGAATGGCGGCTGCCCGGTTGACCGCATCGGAGTCCTGGTTCAGTCCCAGGATGAGTTTGGTGCGCGCATTTTCCAGCAACACGCGCGTTTGTTCGCTTTCATCCAGGTCGTCGAGGCTCTGAGTGATGACGGTCGCTTTGAACTGAAGGCTACGTCCGATGCGGAAAATCATCTGCAACGTGCGCGCGCCCACGTCTGAGTGTAGCAGCGCATGCGCTTCGTCGAGCACCAGATGGCTGCGTCGCCCGGTTGGACGGTTGATCGCCGTGGTCACGAAAAAGTCCATCACGATCACCGGCAACAATCGGGCAAGGGTTTCATCATTGCTCTGGAGCAAGGTCCAGAGGTCAATCGCCAGCAACGGGTTGTCGGTCGGTACGTTCGATGGATGGTTGAAAAGGTCGCCGATGATGCCGCGTGTGAACAGTGTCATAGCGCGCGCCAGGTCGGGTGTGATCGCCGTCAGATGCTGCTGCACATCGCTGAAGGTGGGCATTGGCTGCCCGAATGTGCGCGGATCGCTGCTGATGCCGCGTTCGGCATAGGCTGCGGCAATGGCGTCCTGAATCGCGGCTGCGCCGGTGGCGTCGATGTGCGTGCCCTGCGCCTTCAATTCGCGGATGATCAACGCTTTGATCACACTGATCCGCTGCGCCAGCAGATCTTCTTCCAGCGCCGCGACGGCGCGCGCGCGTTCGGGCGCGAGTGGCGGCAGTTCCAGCGGATTAATGTGGTAGCCGGCGCGACTCGACAGCGAAATGTAGGCGCCGCCGAGCGCAGTCGTCAACGGACGGTACTCCTGACGCTTTGGATCGAGAATGAGCAGCGCATCCTCGCCGAGCGCCAGTTCCTGCGCCAGCAACCCGCCCATAGTGTATGTTTTTCCGCTTCCCGACTCGGCGACAATGAGCATGTGCGGGTTCGTCGCCTGCCAGCGGTCATAGACGACGGGCGCGCCGCTGCGCGGATGTTCTCCCCAGACTATCGGCAATCCGCCGCGTCGCGTCAATCCTGGCGACGCTGTGGGTATGCCCATCGCAGCGGCGCGCCCGCTGGCGTCGTGCACCAATCCAGACGGCGAGCGTCCCAGCGGCAACGCATCGAGATACCCTTCCCACTGTTGAAACTGCATGCTGCCGAGCAGGATTCCCTGCTGTGCCGCAGCGAGCCGCACCCGATCAATACGGGCTGCAAGTTCATCGGGGGTTGCCGCTGCTATGGTGATGGTGATCGCTACCTGGAACAGGCGGTCTGTTCCTGCCGTGAGATCGTGGCGCAGCGCCGCTGCTGCTTCGATACCCTGCTGCGCTTCAGCGTCGAAATGCGTGCCTGCCTGTGCGTCGCCGGCCAGTGTGCCAAGCGCCGCGTCTTCGCTGCGCGCCAGCCAGCGGCGCGCAAGCGCATCGGGAACCGGCACGAGGCGCTGATGAACCGTAATGCCGGAACTGTCCAGCCCCAATGTGGGATCGTCGAGCCACGCCAGTGTGAGCACCGGCGGGAATGCGCGCACTTCCAGTGTGGTGATAAAGGAATCGCCCACCTGGATCATATGGCTCCAGCGCCGATCAATGCCGTCGGGCGCGAGCAGCGTGGTCAGCGTTGTGGTGCCGGAAAGAAACGCTGCGTTGGCGGTGCGGCGGCGTACCGGCTCGATGATCGGTCGGGCAAGCGCATCTCGGAGTGCCATAACGCCTCACTTTCCTTGACCAACGCTCACAACCACGCGAAGCCGTTCGAGGAGTGCGCCCTGCAATGGATAGCGTGACGCGCGCACCGGATCGATCAGACGAAACCACATTCGCGTGATCTCCTCGGCTTCAAGCAGGCGCGGCAGAGGCGTTCCCCCAAGCGATGTCAGCGCATCTGCAAGACGCCGCGCCCGTTCGACCGCTTCCGCCAGTGGCGCATCGTGCAGCGCCGGAAGCGCTCGATGGATGCTGCGGATCGATCCTGATAGCCAGTTTCTGGCACTGACCGGCAGCGCCGACGGTTCACGACCGGCGATTGCCCAGATGACCTGTTTGTGGCGGCTGACCGTCGCGTTGGCGCACGCTTCCAGATACTCCGCAATTTCGTCCAGCACGGCAGTTAAGGTCGGGTCGTCCGATTGACTGCTGCGCCGGTACAGTTCGGTCATTTCGCGGTCCAGGTCTGGCGGTCCATCGATGATATACACATCCACCGGCGCATCCTGCGCCAGCAGCATGCGATGGTACGTCTCCGCCAGCCGCGCCCGGCTCTCGCGCGAGCGCAGATCCCACGCAGGCGCGCCACCGCCGACCAGCCCGACGGCGCGCCCATCGGAGCGCAGGATGGCGCCGCGCACAATGCGTCGCGGGATGGCGGCGCGCAGTTCGTTGTCATTCATCAGAACTCTCCTGGCGCTGCCAGCGCGGACGTTGCGGCATCAATGCTGGCAGCGCCGATGCTTCGGGTAGAAGGACGACCTGCGGCTGGTTGGCGCGGATTTGCTTCGGTCGATTGAGGTGCCGCCACACGATGCGGGCGGCATCGCGTGACGAGCGTCCCCAGATGCGCCCTTCCAGTAGCGCCAGTCCAACGAAAATCGCCCCGCCGCTGATCCAGATGGTGCGTTCGATGTCGGCGCCGAGTGAAATGGCAATGCCTCCGAGCGCCATCACGCCGACAATCATCAGAAATGAGCGTGCTGGCAGCCGCATCCCGGCAATCTGCACCGATGCGCGCAACCGCAACCGACGCGGCACAACGGCGCTCAGATAGTCGCTCATGCCCCTCCTCCTCTCCGGGCTAGCCGGTCAGTCCCATCGCCCATGCCACAATGCTCGACGATTGATTGGCGACTACCAGCAGAATGACGAAGACGGCCAGATCGATGCCCGCGCTGCGTAGATCACGTGGTGATGAGAAGATGTGTTTTGCCATATCAATCAGCAGAAAGAAGCCTCCGGCGACGGTGATGATGTTTTTCAGCCAGTCGAATAGCGCCTTGAACAATCCGTCGAACTTCGGAGGGTCGGCGAAGAGGTGCAGGAGATCGGCGGGGAGGTGTGATGCCGCCATACTGATCAGAGCGATGATGGATTCCATAGTGTCACATCCTTTCAGATTGTAGAGAGATGACAGGGACGGTTCGTTCAGGAACGATTACCGTGATGTGGATCGTCCTGATTTGCCGCCGCCATACCTTCCGCCGTCCGCGTCGGGCGACCAGTACTGACCGACCGGCGGTTCACCGGGACGCGGTTCGCGGTAGAGCGATCCGGGGTAATCTGGCGGCGGCAACTGATACGGAGCGCCTTCCGGCAATCCGGCGCTGTTGTTCGGTGGCGCCAGCGGCAGGAATGCCAGCGGATCGACCATATCTGTCCAGCAGTCGGCGTCGGGCAATGGTTGCACACCCTGCAACCACTCCGGTGTGCAAATGTTGATCATCGGAAGATCTCCCGCATATCCGCGCTGCCGTATCCCCAGGTGCAGGTGCGGTCCGGTCGTTTGCCCGGTCAGCCCGACGAATCCCAACGGCGACTCCAGTTGATACACGCGGTCCCCAGGGCGCACCGGCGGACCACAGCCGGGCAAGGCTTCGACGGCGCGCGCAAACGCGGGGGCGCCCGCCAGGCAACGTTCGTGCATGTCGTCTGGCAATGGCATCGCGCCGTCTGGCAGCGTTGACCGGCAACCGACACTGAGCCAATTGATCTGCGGGAATGCCATCTGCAACCGCGCGAGGGTCCAGATTTCGCGCATGGCGCTCGCCCAACTGATGCCATTCGGGTGATATTCATAGTGCCACCACTCCTGTGAATCGGCGCGGTCTGGAATGCGGTTCCAGCCATGACGCTCGAAGATAGCGGTCACATCAGTCAGGTTGATATACAGTCGCCACAGTCGCCCTTCACGCACCCGCCGCCAGGGGAAACCGGTGTCCAGATCTATCGCCCGCCCCGTCATATGCCACGACATCAGTGCAACCCCTGGTTTGTTCGAGCGAAACTCCGGTGCACGTAGCGCGTCCGCCAGGCGCGCCAGCGGGTCCTGACCGGCGGTTGCGATGATCTCGGCGCGCACGGCGGCGAAACTGTGCGCCGCGTCCTCTGCCAGCGCCATATTCGTGGTAGTTCCTGCGGCATTGACAACTCCCGGCAACGGCACGAGCGCTTGCGGTCGGCATGCCAGTGGCGATTGCCCTGGTCCCTGTCCAGGTTCTGGCGAGGGTCCGGCTATTGGCGTCACTTCCGGGAGCGTGATTTCCGGTGGAAAAGGGGGCGTTGTGGCGGTCGCCGGGAAAGGGTACGCCGCTGGCGTCGCCGTCGGTAGCGGCGTCGGTGGGGGCCAGGGTCCGGGAGTCACCGCATATGGATCGATGAGCAGATTGAGCGTTGCGCCGGTCTGTCGCACCGGCGATCGGAGGGTCCCGTTCAGGGTCTGAATGCTATTCATTGGCGCGTTGGCGCGCACCTCGACGACGAACTCGACCCAGAGCACGTGCGGTCCGTCGGCGCGACACTGAACGCTGCTCTCGGTTGATGAGCACTGCACGCCGCCGGAAACGCCGGTCACCCCCAGTACCATCAAATGTTCGCCAGCATCGATCTCGACGGTCAGGGGCCAGTCGCTGCTCGTGCCGGCAAACGCAATCCGGCGACGTCCGCCAACCGGCACTCGATAGGACCCCACCGTGCTCATGCTGGCGTCCAGAAACGATATGGCGTTCTGCGGCGATGTTGGGCTTGGAGAAGGCGAAACGCTCGTGAGAGCGACCGATACGGCGCGTGGCGCAAGGCTCCCTGTGCCATACGCGCCGCGCAGGACGATATTCTGCTGCGAAGCGACCGGAATATCCGCCAACTGCCACACGCAACGCGTGCCATCAACCGTCGGATGACAGGCGGGAGATTGATCGATTTCCTGATCGTCTGTCTGCATCGCTAGCATCACCGTCTCGGTCTGATACGCATTCACTCCAGGCGTCGGCGTAATCGGTGGCGTCGGGGTCGGAGTTGGCGGCGGCGGTGGCACGAGGGAGGCGCGGAAGCGCAGCGCCACATCCCCGGCGCGGCGTTCACTGCGTGTGCCGTTGAGTGGCGTCTGCCAGCGCAGGGTTGCCTGTCCCTGCGCATTGGTCGGCGGATCGTCGGCGATCCAGCCGCGCCAGCCATCGCCGCGTTCTCCCCACATCACACTGGTCTGACAGTCGGCAGGCCGGTCGTAGAGGAAGGTGATGGTTGCGCCGCTGCGAGTCGGCGTGAACATCGGCATATCACCCCGACACGAGATGGCAATCGCCCCGTCAGAAACGTCAGGAACGAGTTCACCGGCGCCGATCGGCTGATAGTCGGCATACTCGTCGTAGCGTCCATACTCATCGACGATCCGCCCTTGGAGTTGCACGTGCAGGCGGTACGGTTCCAGATGAGCATAGATCGTCTGGTACGCGCCACGATTGCTCTCGACCACGACAATCTGCCCGCCGCCTTCCTGATCTGGATGGCGTCCGTGGTTTTCGTCCCATCCAACATAGGTGACCACGCCATCGATCATGGCGGGAAGCAGGCAGCGATGTGCGAAGGGGCATGCGCCGGTTGGACTGACGATGTCGATGCCGTTATGGAACTCAGGTTGACCGGTGATCGGGTGTGTGCGCCAGCCGAAGCGACTGGAAATCGCCCATCCGCCTGCGCGGTAGGTTCCGTCGGGTTGCACGTCCGGCGCCACGGGCCAGGGGAGCGCCGTGTGCTGAAAGATCGTGCCAAGTGCGCCTGCAATTATCAGCGCCAGTCCGCAGATCAGCACGATGGCGGCAACACACAGCGCCACGATGAGCACGACCTTGCCGCCTGCCACAGCGCCGACCTTCAACGCCGCCGATCCACCAGTTGCGAGGGCGCGCTTTGCGGTATGGCGCGCCGCCAGTTGTGCAGCGCTCCGGGCAATGTCGCGCGCCTCTGGTGCAACAGCGGACTGCTGTTCATTCGCGCTCATCGGCGGCGCTCCTGTTCATCGGAGCGGTGCGCCGGCAGGATCGGCGAATGCAGGGATGCCGGCGCGGAGTGATCACCCATTCCAGAAGTGCGGCGTTCCGCAACGACAACGGAGGAATATGGGGACGAGGATTGCTTTGCCATTTCCCAAGGTCGGTGCGCGCGCGGCGGCGTGGCAAGCCCTTCCGCCTCCAGGCGTTGCCGCATAAGCGCCGCCGCGCGCGCGCGCGTTGCTGCGGCGACCGTCATGCCTGCCGCAGGGGTCAGTTCCGCCACGCGCGTCTGCCGTTCCTGGATGCGCGCCATGATCACGGCGCGCTGTTCGGGCGCAGCGCTGCGCAGTTCGTGCTCGTCGCGCTTGATGGAAGCGAGTGCATCTTCACGCTCGATCCGGTGCTCCGCCTGAGCTTCGAGCAGAGCAGTGCGCGCAACTGCACGGCGACGCTGGCGCTGTTCGGCGTTCCATGGCGAGGGGCGCGCGCGCAGTTGCCCTTTCGCAAACGCCGCTTGTTGGTCGGCGCGTCGCTCCAGATCGGCGGCTGCCTGCCGCCGCGCCAGGCGTTGCTCGCGAGGCGTGAAGAGACCGTTCTGCTTCCTGATCTCTTCAGCCTGTGCGCGCATGCCGCGCGCGTGGATCGCTGCCATCTTGCGCCGTGCCCGGTCGGGTCGGTCGCCGGCGATCACGTGCGCTCTCAGTTGGTCATACTTGCGCCGGGTTCGACTGTCGGCGACGGGCATCTGAAATGGCACACGCCCATCGATAGTTCGAGGCGCAGTGGCGGAACGTCCGCCGGCAGCATCCGTGCCGGGTTTGACCACCTCGCGCGCCGACTGATGAAATCGGCGGTCGCGTCGCGCCAGAGCATCGCCGATAAGGGAAAACGACGCCTTCGCAACATTTCCGGCGCCTTTCTTGAGACTTTCGACGCGTGGCTTTGCCAGGTCCTTCCCACTGCGCCAGAGCAATCGTTCCGCCTGTGACTCCAGCGGCACATGTCGCGTCACCGACTGCGCCATGCCGGTCAGCCTCTCTGCGCCGATCACCACTACCAGCAGAGTGAGCAGACCAAGCACATAGCCGGTAAACGACTCGATTGCACCACCCCGTAGTGGCGACACGAGCGCCACTGCGACGATCATCGTTGCTGCCAGTGCGACCTGTTCGATCAGGAGATCAAAGAGACGGTTGAGCCAGCCGTAGAAGCGCGGCGATGTTGAACGGTCCATCAGCAGCGCGCCTGCCATCGGCGCAAGACCGACCAGCACCATCACATGCACCACACGAAAGGCGCTTTTGATGATCAACCAGACCATTGCGAGCCAGAACACGGCATACATCGATAGCGCGCCGATGTTGAGTTCGTGACCGATCGGCGTCGGCATCTCGAATGAGGCGTGTGTGAGCAGCGCGTCGCTGATGGCGTTGAAGAGGTCAATGATGAGCCCTAGAGTCGCCTGTGTGGAGTTGATGAACAACGAGACGCCGATGAAGGTCAGCAGCAGCCCTTTCCCCTCTGCGGCCAGGCTCTGTTGACCTTCCGCCGCCAGACGGCTCATCCGCACAACGAAGAGGAGCGTGACGAGCAGTTGCGCCACAGCGCGCATAATGCGCCAGATCGCCGTCATCGCTGGATGTTCGTAGGTGAGAGCGGATGGAGTGCAAAAAACGAAGTTGGTCGCCGCATTGTCGCTACAGCTCGATGGAATGATCGTCCAGGATTGATCGGATGTTCGCACATTGAGGAGCACGGCTGCGGTGCGCTGCGCTGTTTCGCCAAAGGTGGCGATTACCCCCGCAACAACTCCCATTCCGGCGTCGAGCACCCAGGCGCCGGGGTTGAGGTTCCGCGACCACCAATCGCTCGCGGGGTCGGAGTTGAGCGCCACGCCCGACACAGGCGTATCCAGGGACATGCCCGATGGCGCCAGGGGTTGGACGCCCTGCCACAATGCGCTATCGGCGGGCGCTGCGCCTGTTGGCTGCATCGAACCCTGCGGCTGCGACGGATCACCGCGTGTGCCGGGTGCATCGGCGAACGCTGGCATTGGCAGAACGATCAGCAGCGCCAGAAACGTTGCGCAGATCAGCGCCCGAAATGTGCAGGACGGCAGCGCGCCTGCCTGCGAGACCCCAGGAAAAGTGCGCGTCTGTGAGTGCGCCGGCGGCGCGTCTACAGGCGGGATCGGCAACGACGTTAGACGCCGGTTCCGTGCTGATGGGAGGGAACGCGGCGCGCCCGCATTCCGTGAAGAGATCACGAGAGCAGCGGACAGCGCCGCGCGCAAGCGCCATCGACCGGATGCGCAGCACAATACGGCGATATTCTTTGGGCGTGCCTCCGACTCGTTGATCGTGGATAGCCTGCAATGCGAGCAATCGGGCGCTAAGCCAGGACCACGTGAGGCGGGAGGCGGGCAGGAGCCTTCTGGCAGTGTGCGCCTTGATTGTGGAACCACGCGCGCTCTACTGTTCCATACGCCTGCGGGAAGAGCATGCCTGTTTGGGATGTGTAAGCGGAATGTCATATGCCATGCTCCCGACATAGGTGAAACAGACGTTGCCGTATCTATCGGATCACCTCAAGGGTCGTCGCATCGACGATCCGCCAGCCGTCGGCGTCCCGGCGCAACCAGTACCGGTTGTGGGTCAACACGCCGCGTCGGCTGCTGACAATGCGCCCGCCGACGGTGACGATCACATCCCACTGTTCCTGGGTTTCGATCCAGCCGCCATGCGAGGACATGTCGCTCTGCAATATGCCCCAGCGCACCAGGGTGGCGTCACGGCGCTCACCCGCATTGGCGCGTCGCGCATACTCCGCGACCACCGATTGCCAGGCAGAACCGTCGGGCGCGAGGTAGGGTGCGAGCAGCGTCGCCTGACCCTGCGCCGCCGCCAGTGCGCTTGCCCGGTTGTACGCCGCCAGGAACGGCACTACATCGCTGGCAGGTGTTGTTGCGATCGTTGGTGACGGAAGCGCATGCACATCGGTGGTGCGCGTCAGATTTGGCATGGCTTCAGGCGCATGCAGAAGCGCGCTCATGTGCCAGACGGTCAGCGTCGCGCCGATGACGATAGCAGCAATCACAAGCGCCCGCGGATAGCGCAGTGCGATGGTCAGCAACCGATCCAGCGATGGATGGTTGAGCAACCAGCGCAACACCCGATCACTCACTGTCGGAAGAGAGGACGCGCGCTGGCGCTGCATGCCATTCTGCGGGGGTATACGTCGGCGACGCGAACGGTTGCGACGAGACGGTCTCACTGTTCAACTCCACGGTCTAGAACCGTCCCATGACGTTGCTGCCCATCACAATCACGAAGATGATCTGCACCAGCACACTGACGACTGCCAGGGCTGCAAGTGCGAGCAGGTAGAGTTTGCGCCGCTCGATCATCTGGCGGAACTCATCGTGGAGCACCTGATTGAGCGTCGTTTCCTGCGCCAGCAATGCGGTTTGCGGATCGGAACCTTCCGCCTCAGACTGCGTCAGCGCCTCGGCAACGTCGATCAACTCGGCGCACCCGCGGTCGCGCGCCACACGACGCAACGCATCGAACGGCAATACGCCGTGATCGCGCATCAGGCGCAACGCATCAGCCACAGCACGCTGCATCGGCGCGTAATGGTCATCAGGTCGCATCACATAGCGCTCAAGTAACATCGGCGGTGGATCATACCCGGCAAGTGCAACGCGCACATACGCGACAAACGATGGGGTCAATCGCCGCAGTCGTTTCTGCTCCTGCTGCCTGGCTGTCACCGGTTTGCGTGGAATGATGACGCCGATATACAGATAGATGGCGAGTGCAACGGTTGCCAGGAGCAGGCGCGGCATACCCTCAATTCCCGTAGAAACAAGGAGCAGGATCAGCGCCGACGCGAGTGGCAGCGCTGCCAGGTGTCCCAGCACAAACCGACCCGTCATGCCCCAGCGGGACGGAAGGGTGCGCAACCCGTTTGCCAGCGTGCGCGCCTGTTCGAGCTGCGCTACCCCGATAACCGCGATCAGGACGCCGGCGAGGCTGGCGAACACAGTCCAGACGCCCGGTACAATGAAGATGTCGATCATTTGGATGCCTCGATTCTCGTATCAATACGCAATGTCTTCAGCCCGTCCGAGCAGATAGCCGCCGATCAGTGGTGCGCCGACGACCAGCGCCAGCACCGCTCCGACTCCAACGCCAATGTTGCTCCGGTATGCTGTCAGAAACCGCTCGTGCTGAACGATGAAGAGGTAAAGCGTGATACCAACATTGATCAGGAACAGGGCGATTCCGGTATTGCGCATTTGAGCAAGTTCAGTTGCCAGCATGCTGGCACGGCGGTCGGATGCCTGCATTGCCTCGTATGCTGCGCGAACCCGCTGCACCAGCGCAGCGTGCGGTTGATCGATGGCGATCTCCAGATGGCTCAGAAACGTAGCATGGCGGCGCGACGGCGTCTGAGCGCGTAGCGCAGCGCACACCATCGTTGCAGTGGCAAGCGCTCCGGCTGCGAGGGGTTGTCCCAGCCGCTCCAGGAACCATGACCATTCGGCTTTGAGCGGCGAGGCGGGCATGTCGGCGATAACCTTCTCGATAGCCGGTTGCAGACCGCTTCCCGCGCGCAACTGCGCCTCCAGGCGTCCGACCGTCGCCGGCAGAGTCGCGTCGATACGGGTGGCGTACCGCTGCTCTTCAAACCAGAGAAGCGCCCAGATGATCAGTGCGGTCACCGGTCCCATCAGCACAATGGCGACCAGCAGCGGTCCTATCCGGCTCACGACAATCAGGATCGCAAGTGCGGCAATAACGCAGATGGCGAGCAGCCGCGACGCGCTCATCACCGGGGGACGCCAGCGCAGTGCGGGGTCGAGGAGATCGGCTCCGGGACGGGTGAACCGCTGCGCCAGATACGCATCGAGTGCCGCGCCCAATCGGCTGTGCATCAGAAGGGTCAATGCCAGGATCGCTGCAATCGTCGCCGCCAGCGGCGGTAGATCCGCCAGCCACGCTGTTTCGGGGTATGTCACGTTTGGTGTGATCATCGCATCCGGGTTCATAATGACATCCTTTCAGTGCGGTTGTGCGCCTGATCCGTTGCTGGCCTCCAGCGCCTGGCGCTGGGCGCGCACGGTGGCAAGTGCGTCCTCGGAACCCTGCCCGGCGTTCACCAGGTATTCCATCGCGCGTTCGCGCACGCGGATGAGGGGTAGCGCAATCGTTATCGGCAAATCGGATGGGGTGAAGCGCGCAAGGATATCGACAGCAAGCCGGGCATGCCCTTGCTCGAACGCTCGTTCGGCTTCGATCCGCGCTTCTTCGGCATCGGTTTCGGCGGCAATACCCTGGCGAATGCGCATCTCCACCGCTTCCCAACCGCCTGGCGGCGCGGCGTGCGCCGTGATGGCAAGATCGGTCATGATTGCGTCGAGCGCCAGGCGCGCATCACGCCAGCGGTTGGCGTTGATCAGGCGTTGCAACGCAGCCCCTTCGGCGTTTGCCTGCTCGATCACACCGGCAAAGGCGGCTGATGTCTGACTCAATATGTCCTGCGCTGCGCCGATCAGCCGCGGGTCGCGGCGTTGCGTCCAGGCGCTGCGCAGCGCTGCCAGCGCTCGCTCTGGCGCGCCTGCCAGGGTGTGCGTCCGCGCGCGCGTGATAGCGTCGGCAACGGCGTCGAGGGTGGTGGCGTTCTGCCGCACCTGCGCCAGAGCGCGCGCTCGTATCAGTTTTTCGCGCAGTGATGCGGGCGTCTGATCACTTCCGGTCCACTCCAGTAACCCATTATGCCCAACCGTCGCCCGGCAATGCCAGACTATTCGCCCGTCTGGGCGAATATCGACCTTTGCCAGTGGAGTCAGGGCAGGACGAATGACGCCATCTTCCACCACGACGCCGTTCAGCAGTGCCACGTCGGTGATCAGGCGCAGACCGAGTTCTTCCCAGTTATCGACTTTAATCACGACATCGAAGCCACTGGCTGCATCTCGCAGGGCGTCGGTGCGGCGATCTTCGTACATATACGCGCCAGGCATAGCGGCGAAACTGGCAAAGCGTTCAATTGCCTCACTGCATGAGCGCGCGTGCAGCGTGGTGATCACCGGATGGTCGGAGAGGACGAGCGCCAGCACCGCGCCGGCTTCATTGCCGCGGATCTCGCCGGGGCAGAGGAGGTCGGGCGTCTGGCGCAGCGCTTCTCTGGCGACGCGCCCGAAGGCGTCGGGGTCGCGCTGGGTATTGACCTGTTCGCGCGTCCAGAGATCGGTGCGCCGGATGTGAATCTCCTGCATGTGGTCTTCAATTGTCAGAATGTGCGGATCGCCGGGCCATGAGTTGGCGAGCGCTTCGAGGAGCGCCGTTTTGCCGCTGCCGGTGCGTCCCGCGATCAGGAACGAACAACGCGCCCGCGCCAGCAACAGAAGCAGGTCAAACATCTGCTGGTCGAATGTGCCGCGCTGCACGACATCATGCAGGTCCCACGCGATGCGTCGCCCGCGCCGGATGCAGATGAGTGCGCCATCTTCGGTCGGGATGCGCGGCGGAATGGTCGCATGAATGCGCGTCCCATGATCGGCTGGCAGGGTTTCCTGCGGATTCTGTGCGTCGAGATGCACTCCCATCAGGGATGCCAGCAGCATCGCCCGGTCGCGCACTTCGGCTGCGGCAGCAAACTGCTCTGCAACGGTCACGAAGGGTTTGCCGCTCTCTTGAACACGAATGCGACGCCCGATGATTTTGACCTCATTGACACGCGGATCGTCCAGGTACCGTTGCGCCGGTCCCCAACCAATGGTCGCGGCAAAGAGGTTCAGCAGGGTTTCGTCATCGGTCGGCACGCGCGCCAGCGGTCCGCCGCGCGCGCGGTGCTGCCCGATTGCCTGGCGTAGCACCAGGACGACTTCGGCGTTGCGCTCGGCGGCTGGAGCGAATGGGTTCAGCAGGTGTCGCCGTCTGTCGGTGCTGAATGCTTGCTGAAGTTCATCGCGCGCCGCCTGCAATACGGCGGCTTCACGCAGCGCTGCTTCGCGCGCCAGGGTGTCGGTTGGTCCGCCGAGAAGCGTCGCCAGCCCGCCGTCTTCTTCAATGGCAAGCGGCGGAGCGGACGGGTTGTGTACTGGTTGATGATTCATAGTGTGTCCTTGCCGAGAACTGAGAACCGAGAACTGAGAGCCGAGAACTGAGAACGACTACGAGATCCATCCGCGCGCCTCCGTCGTGATCCGTGGCGATCCGCGCGCCCCTTCCCACTATCCGCGCGCCTCCGTCGTGATCCGTGGCGATCCGGGCGCCCCTTCCCACTATCCGCGCGCCTCCGTCGTGATCCGTGGCGATCCGTGCGCCCCCTCTCACCCTGCGCCTGCGCGGAACCGGGAACTACGGCGTGTCCTATGTGCGCGCCTCCGTCGTGATCCGTGGCGATCCGGGCGCCCCATCCCGCTATCCGTGCGCCTCCGTCGTGATCCGTGGCGATCCGTGCGCCCCCTCTCACCCTGCGCCTGCGCAGACAACCTTCAAAAACCGCCTTCAACCTGAAGCGCCGGCTTCCCCGGAAACCAGCGCCGGAACAGGCTGACGGTCGGCTTTGGCTGTGGCAGCGGCAGCCCGATTACGCGGCACATCTCGTCAACAATGGCGTGAACTGCGAGCGAAAAGGGGCGAAACTTCCCGACATCCAGCGGCGAGACGTACCGATCCGCCTCTTCGTTCGCCAGGCTCACCAGGTGCGGATCGCGCGGCAGTGTGCCGATAATGCGGGCTTTGGGCCAGTGCTCGTTGAACAATGGTGCAACCTGGCGCAAACCAATGGTCACACCACGCTCAGGCTCCATCAAAATGAGCAGGCAGCGGTCGGTCAGGTCGGGTTGATGCGCCGCAAACTGTTGCAGAGCGATCCCGACTCCCGCGCGCTCTTTGCGTCCCGGCGGCGCCGGCAGCACGACCCACCCGCCATTGCGTGCTGCTTCGAGCGCATATGGGCGCTTCTTCATGTCAGGACCGGTATCGATCAGTACCACATCGTAATCCCGCTCCAGCACCTCACTCAGGCTGCCGACTGCCTGCATCAGCGCGCGCCAGTCTGGCAGCGTAAAATCGGCAGCAAGCGCAGCCTCATCGGCACCGAGGAGAAAGTCGATGCCGCTGGGAGCGTGTCGCCAGATCAGGCGCGCGACATTGGCCGGCGTAAACTGCGAGTGTCCGCGACCTTCCTGGCGCAGTGTCAGGAACGAGCCGAATCCTGCCGGGATGCGGAACTCCGGCACCAGCCCGGAGTTCGACAGGTCGCCGTCAACAACGAGCACCCGCAGACCGCGGCGGCGCATCCCTTCTGCGAGCGACGCAACCACCAGACTCTTCCCGATGCCGCCTTTGGCGCCGGCGACCGCAATCGTAACCTGACGCGCGGCAAGACGCCGGGCAACGCCGAGTTGCTGCGCGATCCAGGCAGCCAATGCGTCAGCGTCGCGCGCTGTGGTGATCGCTAATCCCGCATCGGTAAAGTCGCCCGCATGCACCACGCCAATGCTCTGAAGCCCGATCAGCACCCGCACGCCGCGCGCCTGAGCAACGTGAATGGTTTCCCACAGATCGGCAATCGTGCCGCGTGTGTCTTCCAGGTATACCACTGGCGGGGGTTGATCACCGGCGACCAGACTGCGCACACGCGCCAGGTTCGGCGCAGGGAAGGGAAGAAGACCGTTATAGCCGCCAAGCGCCTCGACCAACCCCGGCGTGTTTGTGACCAATAACAGTTCAGTTGCCATGGGATGCTCCTTGTGTTGGAAAATCGGGTTCTACAGCCGACCCTTGCCCCACGCGCCCTGGACGGGGTATTTCCGTTCGAGCCGGTTTGTGGCAGGATTGAAGGCGAACAGGGTGTTGTGCGGCAGAGTTTCGCCTGCCTGACTGCCACTGGTGACGATCACCTCGATGATCTGCCCGACACGCCGGCGCCCGCCATAGGTTCCGATGTGGAGCGCAATCAACGGTGCGGCGCCACTCGTCATCAGTCCGCGCACGATCCCCGGTGATGCCAGTCCGTCGAGTGTGGCGAACCGCTCCAGGTTGCGCAGTGCAGTGAGCGCATCTGGCGCGTGGATCGTGCAGATGCCGGGATGCCCGGTCGCAGCGGCTTCGAGCATCGCCAGGGCTTCGGGACCGCGGACTTCCCCAAGGACGATCAGATCGGGGCGCTGGCGCAGCGTCAGTCGCACACAACCGGCAAAACTGCTCCGGCTGCGCAGAACTTCCACCGCCATTCCATAGGGCGGCAGCGGCAGTTCACGAGCGTCTTCGATGATGATGATGCGCTTCTCAGCAGCAATTGCCTGAAGCAGCGCTGCCGTGAGGGTTGTCTTACCGCTGCCCGCGCCGCCAGCGATCAGAAGCGTGACGCCGCGCCGAATGGCTTCGAGCAACAGTTCGGCGGCTTCACGGGGAAGGACGCCCGTCTCTTGTTGCACGAGATCATCGATGGTTTGCCAACGCGCAGGGAGGACGCGCACAGCGACTGTAGCGCCGTCCGGGGTGTATGGTGGGCGGGTGATGGCAAAACGCAGCCGCTGGTCGGCTGTGCCGTAGAGCGCGTGAACGACTCGTCCATCGTCACTGCGCCAATCATCAGGATGATCGGCGGTGACAAATCCAGCCCGCAGCGCCAATTGGCGCTGCGTCCAGCGCAACCACTCGTCGCAGACGCGGATGCCAGTGTCGGTACGGTTCCCGTCCTCAACGACCACCATCGCGTGATCCGGTCCGTCGATAAACATGTCGGACACGCGCGATCCGGGGTGCAGCCAGGAGTCGAGCGGACCGTACCAGGCAATCGCCGACCATTCTGCAATGGCGTACCCGTTGCCAAGACCGGCGCGGCGCATTGTTTCGGCGATGGGTCGCTGCCAGTCGCGCAACCGACCGGTCTGCTGGCAGAAGCGCAGTTCGGCGAGGCGTTCTTCAGGAGTGGCAGGAGCGTCGGAAACGCCCTTTCGATGTTCTTCGAGAGACAACATCTCGTTTTCTTGTCCGTTTTTGGCGACAAAAAGCCCGTCCATAGGAAGGTCTCCTTTACAGCGACGGTATCTGCCAGTGATGGCTGGATCGCAGATTATTCGTCGGAGCGGGATGAAATCGGCGCGCCGGGAAGAGGGGTGGTTACGCCGGGCGCAGGCGCGTTCGCGCCAGAGACGATCTGTGGCTCAATACGCAGCGTTTCGGTCACCGGGCGCGTCAGATCGGGCAGAATGACCTGCGCCGCGTCGAGGCGGTCCAGATACTGCAACGGATCGCTGGTGGCGCCATAACGTTCCGCCCATAGCGCCACTTGCGCCGCCTGAAGCGCCCGCAACGCATGCGCTTGCGCGGGGGTCATCTCCAGATACGCAATCTCTCCTTCAATGTAGAGCACAGGGATGCCAGACATCCAGCGGCAGGCATATGCCCGCATTCCCTCCGGCGCCACCAGCGCGGTTGATGGGATTTCGAGCACTGTTCCCTGCGGGGCGTCGGCGCGCGCCCGGTCGCATAGCGAGGGATCATCGGCGATAAACCCGATATTCAATCGGTCGCGGTCGGTGATCGGTCCCACGCCGGTCAGTGCGAAAGGCGCCGGCACCATATTGCGCTCGAGTTTGCGCCCGTTTGGATACACTGGCTCATCTGGCGGGTCTGGCGATAGCATGCCAGGGTTGAGCAGGTCGTTCGTTCCGATCTGGCGTGTCGCATATTGCCCGATCACGATATTTGGATCGGTGATGCCCGCCACCTGTATCGGACGGTGCAACGGCAATTCGATGATTGCGAGATCGTCGATGGTGATCTGCTGTCCGTAGGGAACGTCACGAGCAGCAATGATCACACGCTCGGTGCGGCGGCTTTCGATGTAACCATAGGCGGCTGCGGCCAGCGATGCCGCAATTCCGATGATGAACAGCAGCGCCGGAAGGACGTGCGACTTTTTCGGGGTGAGGGCGCTGCTCAATGGCGTTGAGAGACTTGAAGACATGCGTTTCTCCGTTTCTGAACTGACACGATGATGACCTATCGATCCAGGCGATCAAGAGTGGCTGCGGCTGTAATGAGCGGTTGGTATGGCACATATCCCAGCAGACCGAAACCGGTCATCGTTGGGCGCACTTCGGCGCACACTGCCGGCTGATCGAATGTTATGGTTTGCTCATTGCTGAACCGGCACGAACCGCCCTGCGGCAGGACGCGCCAGGTCACTCGCTGCGCGAGCGTCTCCGAGTCCTCGGCAAGCCCCAGCACTGTGCCGATATTGTTCACGAATGCGCGTTTTGCTGTTTGCACAGCGCGTTCCTCATCGATACGCTGACTGTTGCGCGCCAGGCATTCATAATCGAACAACTGCACCGCCGAGCGCGTCGCCTGTTGGAGGGCATCTTCCATATGCGCCACCTCAAGCTGCCGCTCGCTAAACTCGATCACGGTGAAGACGAATGGTGTGAGGAACGCCAGCACCAGCGCGATGAACACCAGCGATTGCCCTCGTTCTGCGCGACGAGATAGAAGCCTGTTTTGCGGTCTGTTGCACTGTTGTTCCATGACTTCCCCCTGATGCCATCAGTCTTGCGTGTCCTGTTCCGCTGCGCGCGTGGCGCTACGATGGACCCGAATATCGGTCAATCCGGGAATTGGCGTCCAGACGTCCGCCTGATAGCGGATTGTGACAGTAATGTCGCTATAGCGGCGGCACGGATGTGTTGAACAATGCGCCCTGATTGTTGCGTGCTGCGGCTCGACGAACACGCTCCCGGCAAAGGCTATGCGCGCTGCGTCCGCCACCGGTCCCGGCGCAGTCGCCAATGGATAATCGCGGTCATACGCCAATCCGCCGGTCGAGCCACGCAGCGCTGCCTGATGTGCTGCCACTCGCACTGCCTGGTTCACGGTATAGTGCGCGCCAATCGCCTGAAGTGCCGCAACTCCGCCGAAAATGATGACTAGCAGCACGGTGAGCACGAGCGCCATCTCGATGAGCGCCTGTCCCCGGCGGGGTTCGCGCACATGCCTGTGGGCGACGATGTATGCGTGTTTGACCATATCATCCTCCCGGAGGGACGCTTCTTGTGTGCCGATGTCCCTTCGCTGTCTGGACCTGTTGTGACCGGCGATGGCGCTGTGGGCGTTCCTGCCCTTCCTGACTTCCTGTGACCGTTTGGTATCGGTTGTGGCGTTGTGCCGGGAAGTCGCGCCCTTTCCACCTGCAACGTTCATGCCTTCCACTCTCCGGTCTTACCCCGTATCACACGGCGTGCTCAGCGCTCTTTTGTCGTCTCACCGCACATCACGCGGCACGACCAGCGTCACCCGATAGGTCGCGTCCTGCACGAACGTCGCCCGGTCGAGCACGCTGTCGCCGCGCCCGTCGCCGTCCAGGTCATACGCCCCCGTCTCCACCAACTCCACCAACACCGCATACTGAATGCGCAGGTCGGTCACCCCGCCGTCCGGCAGCGGCCAGAGGCCGTAGGTCGCCTCCGCCAGACTCGACGGCGCGAACGCCGACCAGTACAGGCGTCCCTGTCCGCGCATCGTCGTCGCACCCGGCGTCTCGCTATAGTAGCGATAGACGCACCCGCGCATGCGGCTCAGGTCGGCATGCTCCGTCTCCGCCGCTTGCGGCTGCTCGCGCGCCCGACACCCGCTTCCGCTCGTCAGGTTCAGTCCGCCCGACCCGGTGAAACTCCACGCCACAATCCGCTGCCGCGCGTAGTACACCGGCGGCGCCGGCAGCGGCGGCTCGCGCAGCAGAATCTCTGGCGTAAAGAAGAGCGTTTCGCCGCTCGGCCACGTGAAGTTCGCCGTCTCCGTGCGGTACACTCCTTGGCGCCGGTCGAACTCGGAGTGAATGCGCAGCCGATGCTCCCCGCCTGGTCGCGGCATCACCAGCAGCGCCGTCGCCGCTTCCGCCTGGTTGTCGAGCGGATTGGCGTCCTGGCTCGTGGAAATGACCGCGCGGTGCAGCAGCATCGCCGGCAGCGCCGCCGCCTCATCCTCGCGGAACGCGCGCAATTGCGCGGTTATCCGCCCCGACGCGCCCGCCGACAGCGTCTCGAACGTCCACATGAGCGTCCCGTCGCCGGCGCGCGACGACTCGGCGCGTGAGAGCGAGACCAGATGCGCGCCCCACGGCGGGCGGTACGTCAGCGTGACGTTGCGCGCCTCGCGGTCCGAGTCGTTGAAGTAGTCGATCGTGACGCTCAGCGAGTCGCCCGGACGCGCCAGGCGCGTCGCCGTGATCCGCACCCCGACGTTCGTGCGCACCAGCCGGGTCGTCGCTTCTGCGCGGTTGTTGGCGGCATTGACGTCATTCGTCGCCGTCGCCGTCGCCACGTTGGTCAGCGTGTCCGGCGCATCTGCGTTAATGTTGACATTAATCTGAATGTCGCGCGCTTCCCCGGCGGGAACAGCGCCGAGATTCCAACGCAGCGTTCGTCCGCTGACCTCGCTCGGCGGCGGGTCCGCCGACACGAACGTCACTCCTTCCGGCAGCGCGTCTTCGATCACGACGTTCTGCGCCGCCTCCGAGCCGATATTGCGCGCGGTCAGCGCATACCCCATGCCCTGCTCGCGCACCGCCTCTTCTGGCGCGCTCTTGCTCAGCGCGATGTCGGCGTCGCCTCCGGTCGTGAAGACCAGCATCGACCCTGTGTAGTACTCTTCGTCGCAGATGGGCGCGACGGACACGGCGAACGCGCGATAGACGCGATTGGGCTGCGGCACAAAGTAGAAATTAATGTCCGACAGCCCCTCGTACGGCGGCGGCCAGAGCCAGAGCGCGGAGTGATTTTCATACGTCGACCCGCCCTGCGCCCCAAGATACGGCCAAGGAGCCGGCCGCACGCTGTCCCTCCCCGCATAGGTGAACACTCTGCCGGCCAAGACGTTGATATAGTGCTGGGCGTCTTGCTTGCGATACGCCTGAAGATTCCATTCACGATCGTCGTCCAGGAACCCGGCGTTGACGCCGAGCACGTCCGACGGAACGGGGCTGCGGGTGTTCGGATAATACCCGGCATAGCCAAACCACCTCGTCTGGGTGCGCATCCGCTGTGGCGGCCATTGCGCCACAAACGGATCTGGCGCATCATCCAGCACCAGCCAGGCGAGCAGGACGTCGTCGCCGCCTTCTGGACGCATGTTGGGACCCAAGTCTTGCAGGGCATAGATGAGCCTGCGTTTCCGGGTGAGCGGGTTGTCGGAGTATGCGTTCGATCCAATCAGCTTTCCTGGCGGGGAAAAAGCCGTGTCCAGGGGGTCGAACCGCACCATCACGCGATGTCCCGCCCTCACGCGCTGCCAGAGACTCGCGTCCGGCATCTGTCGGATGACTTGGGTGTAGATGTTGGAGACATACCCCAGATATTGCCCTTGGTTCCCGTAGGCCCTTTCCTGGCGAAGGACGCCGTTCCATGGTTCTCCCCATTTGTAAATTCCGGTCACAGGGTGCGTGGGACTTGAATCTTCCGGCGTGTGCCTCCGATAGCTGTCGAACGGCATATACTCGTCATTCGGCGTGGGGTCATAGTACGCCGCGAGATTACCGGCGCCGACCCAGGCGTTCGGCAACTTTTGGTATTCCGGAGCGGGCGGAGGTTCCGTGTACCGTCGGTTGTCCTCAAACAACATGATCGGCGGCGCGTGCTGCGGATTCGGAATGCACTGCCCCGGCGTCTCCGTCGGCGTCTCCGGCGGCGGCGTCTCCGTCGGCGGCGGCGGCGTCGGCGTCGTCCCCGTTCCTGTTCCCGGCGGGGATGTCGGAACCCCGCCGCCCGGCAACGTCGGCGTTTGCGGCGACCAGCCGGCAGGAGGCTCACAGGAGTCGTTATGCCAGAAGGCGCGGTGCTCACCCATCGGACCCCGCCAGATCGTGCGAGACTGGAGCACCCGATATGGAGTTCCGTCCTCACGGTACAGCGTCACAGTCCTCGACTCGTCCCTTGAAGCAAAACGGGCGCCATAATGCCATATTCCGCGCGGCCATCGCAGGAAGACGCCGTCAACGGTGCATTGATCGCGCGAGACCACGACCGGTGCGTCACCCGGTTCCGCCGGTCCGCATCCGAGCGATTCACACGCACCGCGCGGCTGCCTCCTGGAAACCAACTCATACAAATCTTCTGGACTGCCAGCGATATATGACGAGCAATCCGTTCGTCTGCCGTTTTGCCTGCATCCGCCGCCGATCGAGTCGGCTTTGGTCCATCCTTGTTGTTGCGGTGATCGCGTACTCCATCCAGATTCAACTGGCCAAGGCGGATCCCATGTTTGCGCTTCGGTTCCTTGCGGCATGACGATCAACGGCGCAAGGATCAGCGGAACGAGCAGCAGCGCGATGAGATGCGCACGGCGGCGCTTGTGCTCGGGTGAAGGCGTATGTGATGATGGCATAGCGCGCTCCTTGGGTGCGCTCAACGAGCGCAATCAACGTCCGACGACGACCAAGGTCATAAACGGATAGTCGCCTTCGTAAGGAAAGACGGCGACGCCGACCGACGTGATATCCTGAAGATCGCCGAATTGGGCGCGCATGTCCTCTCCACCGAAAAGGCATGCGTCGGACGACGACTGCGTGGGGCGCTCGACAGGCACCATTTGGATGAAGCGAAGGTTGTTCTTTTCCAACAATGCATAGTTCCCTTGATTGCCGCTGCGCACGGCGGCGCGCCAGGCTTCGACGGCGAGGGCGTCGAGCGCCGGGTCGCGCGTCAAGGGGCGTCCGACGGCGCACTGCACGGCGGCGAACGCCGCGTCGTGATAGCGCGCATCGGGCATGCGCGCCTCGATGAAGTTGGCGGGAGCGTCCGGCGGGGGGGCGCCATCGGCGCGATACGCTTCGACCGGCACGGCGGCGGGGCGCGCGATCGGCGGCTGTCCGCCGACGAACGGGGCGGGCGTCGCGGCGACGACCGGCGCGTTCGGGTCGCCGAGGGGCGACCCGCTCGTCGCCTGCGGACGAAGCAGCCACGCCGCCGCTATCGCCGCGATGGCGGCGGGGATGACCACGAAGGTCAGCAAGGTCAGGCGATTGCGTTGCAGGATGAGACGAACCATGCATCCTCCGTTTGTACGAGGGGGGCGCGCCGCACGGCGCACCCCCGCCGAATAACGATCAGGGACGGCGACCGGTGACGACGACCGCGCCCCAGCGGTAAAAGACGACGCCGACGTCAGTTTGCGTCGAGTCGGCGAGCCGGTTATGACTGAAGTTCCCGGAGCAGGGCTCCCCCGCTGCGCCGTACTCCATGATACGCCGCGCGACCTCATCGGCGGACGCGCCGCCGAAGGACGCATCGAGTCCGCAGGGGAGCTGCACCGGGTCATAGGGACAGGTGACGTTGTGCCGCGTGGTGACGCTGCCTCCATACCCGGCGTCGCGCGCCCAGTCGTCGAGGGTGAGCGGACCGTGCGATGGAAGGGTCCCGCAGACGTTTCGGGCGGTCAGGTCGTCGGCGACGCGGCGGGCGACGGCGTTGAGCGCGGCGTTGAGGGTCAACGGCGGCGCGTTGTGATCGCGCTCGGCGCGCAGCGCGTTGATGCGCGCCAGGAGCGCCGCGACCACCTCGCCTTCCGACGGCGGCGGATCGACGCCGAGCATCGCCGGGATGGCGACGCAGCAGCCGGCGAACGGACCGACGAGCACCGGCGCGACGCCGACGCCGATGACGGTGCTGTCACGGTTCATGAGGATGTCCCAGTGCGGCGGGCTGCTGCGGTAAATCTTCACCGCATCGGCGGCGTCGACGGCGGCGCCCAGCCCAACTTCGCCCGTCCACCAGGGATAGCCGGCGTCGCGCGCGCGCGAGGCGGGCGTTGAGCCGTCCGAGCCGATGTGACCGCCTGTGCCGCGCGCGGCGAGGTCGTAGGCCAGGCGGCGCGCGGCTTGGGTCAGGCGCGGCTCTTCGCGCAGGGCGCGGCGACCGAGGGCGGCGCGCTCCAGGTTGATCAGGCGAATAAACTCAAGTTCGATGTCGCGGCGCGCCGGGGGATACGGCTCCGGGCGCGCGATGAGCGGCAGATAGACGGTGAGCGGCGCGCTCTGCGGCGCGGCGACCGGGTCCGCCGGCGAGGTCGGAAACGCCGACGGCGCGGCGGGCGGCGTCACCGGCGGAGTTGGGAACGCAAGCGGCGCGGCGGGCGGCGTCGCTGGCGGAGTCGGAAACGCCAATGGAACGGCGACCGAATCATCAGACGGAGTCGGGAACGCCAACGTCGAAGTCGGAAACGCCAGCGGCGCGGCGGGCGTGGGACGGACGCGCGCTGCGGCGTCGAGCGAGAGGCTCAGAAAGGCGGCGAGAACCAGGATGACGACGATGCGAACCGGTAATGCGGGCATGATGCGACACCTCCAAGAATCAAACTGCTCCATGATATGGTTGCATCATAGCGCACAACAGTTTCCATTCTGCAACCAGACGCCGTATGCGCCGGTCGCGCACAACGCAACGGCGTTCGCGCTGGCGAAGCCGCAGCTTCGCGCCCGAACGCCGTCTGCATATCGCGGCTCGTCTTTCCCATTGCGCCGCTTCCGGTTCTGCGCCGCAGTATAGCCCGCTGCGGCAGAGTTGTGAAGACCAACCACGTCACACGATGGTTCCAGGTGATGGCAGGCAATGGTACGGGGGGCTTACAGCGCGGCGCGATGAACGCGCAGGCGATTCTGTGTTCTGGTTCGGAAATGTTTGCTGCATCCCGACGCCTTGTTTGTCTTCTCCCATCTGCCCCGCTCCTGCGTGCGTTCAAGGGCGGACCGCGCGCATGCGCAGAGCGGGCAGGCATGGCGTTGGGATGCGCCGTTGTATCCTCACCCCAACGAGTCATTGCGAGCCGCCGCAGGCAGCGAAGCCATCCCCTCACCGCGCCACCACCGCAGGCGGCGAAGCCATCCCCTCACCGCGCCACCACCGCAGGCGGCGAAGCCATCCCCTCACCGCGCCACCGCCGCAGCCGGTCGAAGCACTCTGTTATTGCGAGACCGGCGCAGCCGGTCGAAGCACTCTGTCATTGCGAGACCGGCGCAGCCGGTCGAAGCAATCCCGCCTCCCCTGCGGGTGTTCGCGGGCATTACAAGACCGCCGCAGGCGGCGAAGCAATCCCCTCACCGCGCCACCGCCGCATGCGGCGAAGCGATCCCCTCACCGCGCCACCGCCGCATGCGGCGAAGCGATCCCCTCACCCCCTGCCCCTCTCGCGCGCGCGGGAGCGGGGAGACCGGCGCCGCGCACGCGACCGTCCCACGGTGAGCGTGCCGATGTTCGCGCGGGGGTTCGGTCCGCCCTTAAAGCGCCGATAGCGAGAGGGAGTTCAGGCATTCTGATACTCGGAGCAGACAATGCAGGCGTGCGCGCGATGTGGAAGGGGGTAGAGGAGTTCGGTCACTGCGCCTGTTGCAGAGGCGGCAGTTCGCCGGCGGCATCCAGGAGCGGCACAATCTCGCCGGGGTTTTCGACGACAGCATCGGGAAGGATGTTGGGCAGTAGGGGAAACTCCAGGCTACGCACCCAAAGGGCGCGCATGCCAGCCTGCTGCGCGCCGCGCACATCTTCCTTTGGATTGTCGCCGACGAAGACGGCATCTGCGGGGTTGACGCCAAGATGGTCGAGCACGTGCAGGAAGACCTGGGGATGGGGCTTCCAGATGCCGAAATCACCGGAGAAAACGGCATATTCGATATACTGCCACAACCTCAGTGCGATCAAGTCTTCACGGTGCAGATCGCCGGGCCAGATGGTATTGGAGATCAGACCGATGCGCACGCCGCGCGCGCGCAGCGCCGCCAGAGTCGCTGCCGCTCCTGGCATAGCAGTCACTCCATCGCGCAGCGGGCGGGCATAGTGGTGAACCGCTTCCATGAGCGCGCCATCGGAGAGCGTTAGATCATGGTCGGCGGCGCCTGCGGCGATCCAGTCCATAGCGCGCAGATTAATGCGCCCGCCGGTTGCCTGTTCCCATCCCTGCGCCAACCGCTCGAACATGCGCGCGACGAACGTTTCTTCTTCAGCGGCAATCGGATGCCCCTGTGTCACCAGGTAGTGATACAGCCTGCGGATGCCGCGCTCCTCGGACTCACGCCAGGTTCCGTTGCCGGGGCGCGGATACCGGAGCAGTGTTCCGCCCATATCGAACACCACCGCCCGGATCATGGCTTCCTCTCTGCCGCCTCGACGATCTGCCGCAACCAATCTTGCCAGACGCGCCGATTTTCGATCACAATCTGCCGCACCCGCTCCAGATCGCCCTCTTGCGCCGCCTGGTGCGACAGCGCCAGCGACTCCTGGAACGCGCGCGCCATGTCGGCCACGGCGCGGCGCATTTCAGCATTCAGCGCGCGTTGGCGTTCGAGTTCGGCTTGAAGATAGGCAATCAGGCGCCGCGCTTCATCGAGCGTCAGGTTCTCCTCTGGGTCCATCCCTGTTCCTCTATGCGTGCATGCGTCGTTGCCAGAGTGTGTACAACAATGGAATGCGCACACAATCATATGCCGGAAGGTAGCGGATCGTCACGCCGCCAAATCCTTTTTTGAAGCGATAGACGCCGTAGAGCGGGTCGTGCTCCGCCTCTGCTTCGAGGCGCGCGCGCGCGGCGGGATCGGCGGCTGCGGCTGCCTGCCCGAGCGCGTCGGGAATACCCCAGAAATCGTAACGGGCAGCGCCGCGCGCGCGCGCCCACTGGATTGCGCGCCACTGAATGGCATGCTGGGCGCCGCACTGTAACCCTTTGGTCGTCGAACCGCTGTACAGATAGATTGCCGTTGTTCCCCACGTTGCCGTCATCGCCGTTGCAATCGGCGCGCCGTCGCGTTCTGCCAGCCACAGGCGCACCGCGTCGCCAAAGAGTTCCAGGACGCTTGCGTAGTACGCGCGCGCGTGAATGGCGAATCGGGCGCGCGCGCCGGTTTCCCGCACAATGGCGTAGAAGGCGTCGAGATCGGCGGAAGGGTCTCCTTCCCGCACCGCCACCCCTTCCCGCGCGGCGCGTTTGATGTCGGCGCGGTGCCCTTTGCTCATGCCCGCCAACAGACGTTCAGGTTCCGGCGTCAGATCGAGATGGATGGTGCTGCGTGGCTGAATGGGCGCCATTGGGTGCATAGCGCGGTCGATCAGCATGGCGTGCAGTGCAGCAGCGCGCGCATCATCCTCGGTCAGATTGGGTTCGACGCGCACGAACACAGCGCGGCGACGGCGCCCCAGGCGCGCCAGATCATCGAGCAACAACGCATCAAGGCGCCTGTCGCCGCTGAAGAGCGGCCCGCGCGGAAGGTACAGGGCGCTCAGTCCAAACCGCTGCTTTTCCAGCGCCAGTGCGCCTGCCCGAATGATGCCGTCGGCAACGACCGCGCGCAGGTGCGGTTTCCAGCCGAAACGCGCTTTCAGCGCGCCCCACCCCGACGATTGCAGCAGATGACCGTCGGGATGCGCCAGAACGAACGCATCCCAGGATGCCCGATCAGGTATGACCACGCTCGCCGCGGCGACCGCAATTGCGTGTTCTGGATGCTGCTCAATCACGTGTTTCGCCATATCCGTTCGGCATACCCGTTGCGATCCTGCGCCAGCGCCGCATGATATGCCGTAATTGCCGTTTCCATCGCCGTTGCGCCGCCGAAGAGCGCCGCCATCTGGCTGCGATACGCGGCGATTGCCGCGATTTTCGCCCGTAGCGCCGATGGATCGAACAGGATGAGTTCAGCGGCAAGAGGCGTCGCAACCTCAGCCAGGCGTTGCTCAACGGCGCCGGCGATCAGCGCGTAGTTAATGTCGTCATAGAACGCAATACGATCGGGCGGGCAGGCAAGCGCCGCCTGGAAGACTGCCAGGTGATCGACGTGATGACCAATGCCGAGTGGCGCGTAGATCGTCGCCTGTGGCGCGCGTTCGACCAGCATGGTGAGCAGGTCGCGCACCTGTGGCAGCAATGGATCGTCGGGAACCGGAGGGCGGTAGAGTGTGGCGCGACTATGATACGCCTCTGGAACGCGATAGATAGCGTCGAGCCAGCCGGCATAGACATAATCGACACCCAGGATTGCCATGGCGGCGGCATCTTCGGCGAGTCGCGCGCGCAGCACCTCGTCCGGTGCGAGTCCCCATTCGGCGTGAAACTCGACCGCCACCGCGTTGAAGATCACGCCGGGTGGCGGAGGCGCAGTGCAGAGCGTGATCACCAGCGCCTGTTGGGGCGCCGCAGCGATTGCCCCGCCGCACGACAACGCAGCATCGTCGAGGTGCGGCGAGAGATACACGCGATCATAGCGCGCCAGATTGACATCGAGACCGATCACGTGAGCAGTCATCTCCGACGCGAAGACGCAACGTTTCACCATCGTGTCTTCTGTCTTTGCGTCTTCGCGTCCTTGCGTTTGCTATGCTGACACGAATCTGAAGTGCGACCGGGGAAGCGAAGGCAAAGCCTTCGCCTCCCTAACAATCGTTTCCGTGAAAGTGGACGTTTCAACAAACGGCGGCGATTTTTGACTTCACCTGCCCAATGATCGTTTCCGAATAGGCTCTAATGCGCAGTCATTGAGACAACAATGGTTTGAAAAGAACCCGGTATTGCTCGTTGAAACCCACGCAGGCGAGCTTGACAACAGTACGCCAGAGCGCACGTTCGCCTCTGGCGGATGCCGCCGGAGAACGGCCTCAAGCGCTGGCGAAAACCCGGTGGAAACGTCCGCCGACGTATCCTAGTTATTGCGCCAGTCGCCGCCGGAGAAACCTTCTTCGAGCGTCAATTCATCGAGCGCTTCGGCGGCTGCCTGGCTGCGCGCTTCATCGTCGCTACCGCTGATGCGTTGCAGGGTGCGGCGCGCCGTTTCGCCGCCGATCTGACCGAGCGCCCAGATCGCCGCCAGCGCCACCTCAGTGTCGGCATCGTTGCAGAGACGAACGACACGCGCCACCAGTGAACGCGCCAGGTCTGCCATTTCGCCGGCGGCGCGCGCGGCTTCGTAGCGCAACGCCGGGGAAGGGCTTTCGAGTTCGCGGCTGACAATCGGGAGCCAGCGTGGCAGCATCGAACGCCCCATTGCTGTAAGAGCGCTTTCGCGCATCAATTGATCAGAACTGGCATATGCCAGTTCGATCTGCTGTTGCACTGCATCGCTGGCGGCGAAATAGCCAGCGCTCTCGATAGCGCGGCGACGCACCTCGGTCGGTTGCGCCGGATCGCGGATCAGCGCCAGCAACGCATCGTGCACCTGCTGACCATACACCGCATCGATCTCTTCGATTTCCGCCATGTAGGCGAAGCGCCCGAGCGCCATAGCCGCTGCGGCGCGCACCTGCCCGGCAGGGTCGTGGAGGAGCGCCAGCATTCGCCGCAGAACCGGCAGACCGTCGCACTCCCACAACCCTTCGATGGCGCTGGCGCGAACCGTCGCATCGGCATCGTCGAGCAACCACTGGAACATCACCGTGAAATCGAGGTCGATATTGTCCTCAGCGAGTTCGACCATCGCGTGGGCGATTTCGATGCGTCGCCCGACGGGAATGCGCTGCCACTCCGTCCAGACCGTTGCGTGGTCGTGCGGGTCGAGTCCGGAGAGGGAGCGCAGTTCACGCATCGACAAATGCTCGCGCGCTGCAAGGGTCCGCAGATGAGCGGCAAGGTCCATAGTTGGTGTTGGTCACTCCTCGTCGTCGAAATCCTCGTCGTCCTGATCCTCGTCTTCTTCCTGTTCGAGCGACGGTGGCGGCGTATAGAACCACCATCCCGGACGGCTCTCATCGGGAGTGAAATCGTCGCCCTCGGTGAGCAGATGGGTCAGATACTCGCGCGATGCGGGACGCAACACATTCAGAGCGACGAACAGCGTCTCGAACGCAGCGGCATACTTTGGTTCCGCGCGCGTCCCAACCGGTGCGCCGATAATCTCGAAGACGTGTTCGAGCATCAGGTCGGCTTTCCGTCGCTCATTCATCGGGAACGCCTTGAGGTTGCGCAAGCGCCCGTACTGCTGCTGATTCACCAGCATATCAGTATCGACGACACAGGCGTAGGACATGTTGGCAAATGTGAATTTGGGCGTCTTCTTGGTTTCATCGAGCACCAGCAGACGATCCTGCGTCTCTTCCTGTTCCTCATAGGTAATGGCGAAGGTGCGGGGATCATCGGTGCGCATGAGCGTAATCAGGGCGCCGGGAACCAGGTAATCGTGGAACAACGTATCGAGACCCTGCAACCACCCGCCGCGATTGCCGGTGGGATAGCGCAGTTCCACGAGCGTGCTCACATAGTGTTGCGGCAATTCGAAGCGCAGCACCGCGCTGCGTTGATCGGCGAGCAGCGGCTGCGGCAGGAGCGCCGCCAGTGCGCGCGTCAGCGGCAAGATGCCATACTCCCACTCAAAGAACGTCAGAATATGGCTGACCTGCCCGCTGGTGCGAATGGATTCGGCGCTCTGCTCCGCCAGGCTATCATCGAAACCCTCCTCAATATACCCGGCAATCTGCCCCATTTCACTCGCCTTGACCCGCTTAGTGCCGATGGCGGGCAGGTTGCGCACCGACCAGAGGCGTGCTCCCTCAATGCCGACGAACTCGAAGTCCTTTTCGCGGCTCAGGCGATAGTTGAGGGCGAAGCGAAAGACCTCATAATCGCTCTGGCGCGGATTGTGATAGAAGATGTCGGCGATGATCTGCGTATCGAGCAATGGTTCGCCGACTTCCTTGATGTAATCGCTAATGCGTCGCAGATCGTTCTTGCCAAAACTCACGAGCGCCGCTTCGGGGAACGCCTGATTGCCGAAGAGCACCAGGCGGCGGAGCGGATCGTTTTCGATAGCCGCGCGCAGGTGCGACATGAGGGCATGACCGTGTTGCGCCATCAATTCATCGACCGGACGGCGCAGGTCGATCTGTAGACCGTTGGGCAGCACGATCACCGTATTCAGCGGTGTTGGCTCGGCAGGCGAAGCGATCTGGCGTTCCTCCTGGCGTTCCTCTTCGAGAAGCACGCTGTGGCTGACCGGTTCCACCACTTCCGGCGCTGCCGCAACCGGTTCAACCGGCGTTTCGACGGTTGATTCGACGACAACCGGAATCAGCCCGGCCTGCTGCTGCCAGTATTCCGAGATAAACACCGGTTCGACCGTGGTCAGCGCCGGGCGCGTGGTGGTCACCACCACACTGATGTCATCGACGGGAAGCGGATTTTCCGGTTCGTACAGCCGCTGCTTGAAGGTGTGAACGGTATCGACCTGTGGGGGAATATACCGACCGCGGCGCGAGGTGATGAACACAACGTCGCCGTTGGTCTCCTGGCGCATAAAGATATGATCATTGGCGCGCAGCGCTTCGTCGATCAATCGCGCCGCCTCAGCGGGATCCATCTGGCGCTGCCGGGCGTAAAAGTCTGCCAGGTTTTGCAGCGTCTGACGGATGGGCGCATCGAAGGCAAAGAGGCGTCCCTGCGCGGCCATCAATTGATAGATTTCTTCCGCCAGCGCCTGCTGCGCTTCGGTGCCGGTGAACGTCGGACGCTCAATTGTGCCTGCTGTCATGCCTGCTGTTCTCCTGCGAGCACCAACTCGCGCAAAATTTCCAGATAACGCTCCGTCAGGCTCTGGATGTCTTGCGGCTGACCCATGGCGCGCACCTGCTGCGCCAATTTGTCCATGGCCGTTTCCCCGTAGGTGATGTTCCTTCCATCCATCGTGCCGCCACCCTGACTTCATTGACATTGAAACAGACAAGGCGCAGCCCGACGTTTGCGCCGATGCTGCGCTAGATGTCTATTATACCACAATCACAAGCGGCGATTCACGTGGTTTGAAGCGTTTGACTTTTGCCGCCCTTTGTGCGACAATGACCGCGTCCGGTACACGAACAGTTCAGTATTACCGCTGGTCGTGCGATAGTTCGTCAAGACAAGAGCCAACCGCAGCGCTTCGGTCTGTTGACGGCCGAACGCGCGTTGTATTGCGTGAACATTATAGCGCGAATGCCATCAGAACGCCCAATCTACCCGTTTAGCGCGCTGGTCGGGCAGGAACGCCTCAAGCGCGCCCTGATCCTGAATGCGATCAATCCACGAATCGGCGGCGTGTTGATCCGTGGCGAGAAGGGCACCGCCAAATCAACCGCAGTGCGCGGGCTTGCCCGCCTCCTGCCGCATATTACGGTCGTCGCCGATTGCCCCTACAGCTGCCCGCCGGACCGCCCGGCGATGATGTGTGAGATGTGTGTGGCGCGGTTGCGGCGCGGTGAGGAGTTGCCGGTCGAAGAACGACCGACTCGCCTGGTGGAACTGCCGGTTGCCGCATCGGAGGACCGGGTCGTCGGTTCGCTCGACCTCGAACACGCCCTGACGGAGGGACAGCGCCGGTTTGAGCCGGGGTTGTTGGCGCAGGCAAACCGCGGGTTACTGTATGTGGACGAGGTCAATCTGCTCGATGATCACCTGGTCGATGTGCTGCTCGATGCGGCGGCGATGGGGGTCAATACGGTCGAGCGTGAAGGGATCAGCGTGTCGCATCCGGCGCGGTTTATTCTGGTCGGCACGATGAACCCGGAAGAGGGTGAATTGCGCCCACAACTGCTGGATCGCTTCGGTCTGGTGGTCGAGATCAGCGGGTTGACCGATATTGTCGGTCGGGTTGAGGTGATCGAGCGGCGCCTGGCATACGAGAGCGACCCGGATGCGTTCGTTGTGCGGTGGCGTCAGGAAGAAGAGGCGTTGGCGCAACGCATTATTGCGGCGCGCGCGCTGCTGCCGGCGGTAACGATTTCGCGCGGCGATATGGCGGCGGTGGCGGGGCTGGCGCTCGAATTGGGGGTCGATGGGCATCGCGCCGATCTCGCTATTCTCGAAACGGCGCGCACCCACGCCGCCTGGTCGGGGCGCGCGCGCCTGACGGTGGAAGATATTCGCCTGGCGGCGGAACTGGCGCTGCCCCACCGGATGCGGCGCCAGCCGTTTACGGAGGTCAAACTCGATGAAGCGCGCGTCGGGCAGATTCTGGATCGCGTGAAAGGCGAGATCGGCGATGAAGCGCCGCCGTCCGCCGAGTATGTAAAAAAAAAGTTGACGGCATGACCGCCGGGCAGCCGGATGGCGACCGGCGCAGCAGTGACGATGGCGATGCGCCGCCGCCGCCAGCCCATGCGGCAACCGAGTCGGAGGCGTCCTCTGGCGACGGGGATACAACGCAAGGCGGTAAAACTTTTGTGAGCGATCCGGCTTTCCGCCCGCAGAAGATCGAAGGCGCGCGCGACCGGTTGCAGCGTCGGGCGCCGGGCAGGCGCAGTCGTACCCGGACAACGCGCAAACAAGGGCGTTATATCACAAGCCGCCCGGCGGAGCGGATCACCGATCTGGCGCTGGACGCGACTCTGCGTCAGGCGGCGCCCTATCAGCGCCGACGCCGCGCAGAACGTGGCGAGAGCGCTGCGCGACAGCGGGTGATTGTGCGCCGGAGTGATCTGCGTCAGAAGGTGCGGGTGCGCAAGACGCGCAATGCGGTCTGCTTCGTGGTCGATGCCAGTTGGAGCATGGCGGCTGAGGAGCGAATGCGCGCCACCAAAGCGGCCGTGTTGTCGCTCTTGCGCGATGCATATCAGCGCCGTGACCGGGTGGGGCTGGTCTCGTTTCAACGCGATTATGCGACGCTGCTGTTGCCGTTGACCAATAGCGTCGATCTGGCGCAGCGTCAGTTGCAGCAGATGCCGACCGGTGGCAAGACGCCGCTCTCGCGTGGGCTGTTGCTGGGGTATGAAGTGCTGGAACGCGCGCGTCGTCAGGACCCGGAGGTGATGCCGTTGCTGGTGTTGCTCACCGATGGGCAGGCGAATGTGTCGATGAGCGATCTGCCGCCGCAGGCCGAAAGTTATGCGCTGGCCGATTTTATCGCGGCGCAATCGATACCGGCAGTGGTGATTGATACCGAACATCCGATCTTCGAGCGCGGGCTGGCGCGGCAACTGGCGCATCACCTGAAGGGGAGCTACTACCGGCTCGAAGATGTTCAGGAGCGTGGCCTTGCCGATCTGGTGCGCGCAGAGTTACGTGACCGCACACGCTAGTGTGGGGTTGTGATAGACAAAAGGACAGGTAACTAAACCAGGAGGACGGTTGGTCATGACCGATCAGGAGCGTCCCGTCGAAGAGCGGAATGAACTGCTGGGCGATTCGGCGCCGACTGCGGCAGGCGTTGCGGTGGCGGACGCGGAAACTCAGCAGCAGTCGATAGAGTCTCCCCCTGTTGGGGAAACGCCGGATGGCGCCGGGGCGGCAGCGGATGTGAGCGACGTGGCGGTGTCGTCTGATGGCGGCGATAGCCGCGAATCCGTCCGCGCCGCCGATGAGTCGCCGGCTGCGGTGGCGGAAAGCGCCTCGGAAGCGCCGGTTCCTGCTGCTGAAACGCCGCCGACCGGGAGCGCCGAAGTCGCGCCGGAAGCGGCGGCGCCTGCCGGTACTGCCGAAGCCGCAAGTTATCAGGCGCCGGCTGAAGCGCCAACCGGACGCCCGCGACGGGTGAAGGACCTGGCGCCCGGTATGGAACTGGAAGGACGGGTCACCTCGATTGCGCTCTACGGCATCTTCGTTGATATTGGCGTCGGGCGCGACGGTCTGGTGCATATTTCGGAGATGAGCGACACCCGTATCGAATCGCCGAGTGATCTGGTCAAGATTGGCGATACGGTGAAGGTGCGGGTAAAGAGCGTCGAACCCGATGGTCGCCGGATCAGCCTGACGATGCGCATGAAGGAGCGGGGCGCGGAACCGCGCAGTGGTCGCGGCAAAAAGAAGCCCGAGGTGGATTACGATAAACTTGCTGCGCTGCGCGTCGGCGATAATGTCGAGGGGACGGTGACCGGGCTGGCGCCGTTTGGCGTGTTCGTCGATATTGGCGTCGGCAAGGATGGGCTGGTGCATGTGTCGGAACTGGCGGAAGGGCGCGTCGAAAAGGCTGAGGATGTCGTGCAGGTTGGTCAGACCTATACCTTCAAGGTGCTGGAAGTCGATGCCGAGGGCGCTCGCATCAGCCTGAGTCTGCGCCGGGCGCAGCGTGGTCAAAAGTTGCAGCAACTGGAGAAGGGGCAGATTCTCGAAGGCACGATCAGCGGTCTGGCGCCGTTTGGCGCGTTCGTCGATATTGGCGTCGGGCGCGACGGGCTGGTGCATATTTCTGAGTTGTCGAACGCGCGTGTGGCGCGCGTCGAAGATGCGGTCAAGGTTGGCGATAAGGTGCAGGTGCGGGTGCTCGATGTCGATCCGCAGAGCAAACGGATCAGCCTGAGCCTGCGGCTGGAGGATACGCCGCGCGAGCCGCCGCCGCGTGAGGAACGACCGCGTGAGGAACGACCGCGGGAAGAGCGACCGCGCATGGAGCGCGCAGTGCGCAGCGAAGGGCGCCCGCCGCGTGAAGAGCGCCCGCCGCGGCGTGAGCGTGTCAGCGATGCCTACTCCCCGGAGGAGGATGATTTTGGTGGGAATGCCACCCTCGACGATTTGATGTCGAAGTTCGGCGGACCGCGCCGCAGTGAGCGTCGCCGCCGCCAGGACGATGACGATGATGTGGAAGACCGGAGTCTCCGCCGCCAGCGCGACGCTATTCGTCGCACGCTCCAACAACTCGACGACGATTGAGATTCTTGACATATCGCTTTCAGCACGAGTATAATTGCCAGAACCGGCGCGGCATTGCCGCGCCGGTTGGGTGTTGCGCCGCATTTCCTGTCGTGGCGCTCGCTCTAAAAGGAACGATAGGTGTGCTGGACGCTCTACGCGGTCCGGTTTGGAGATGTTGCGAGGTCAGTACCGATGCCCAAGCGAACATGGCAACCGAAACGCATTCCGCGCCGCCGTAAGCACGGGTTTCTGGCGCGTATGGCAACGAAAGATGGTCGCGCAGTGTTGCGCCGCCGCCGATTGCAGGGGCGCTACCGTCTGACCGTCAGTGACGAGCGGCGTCAGATCCGTCGCGGGCATCGGTAGTCCTGCCGATCTGTGGGCGCCGGGATACCCCCAACTCTCCAAATGCTTCGCCCACAGCCTGCGATGAAACGCGCTTACCGCCTTCGCACGCCTGAACAGTATCAACGGGTCCGCCGCGATGGTCGAACCTGGGATGCGGGTATGTTGATGCTCAACGCTGCCCCGAACCGACGCCGTATTTCACGGTGTGGCTTCATCGTCGCCAAACGGTTGGGCGGTGCGGTGGTCCGTAACCGCATTCGGCGCCGGGTGCGTGAGGCGGTGCGCCTTTTGTATCCGCAGATTGCGCCTGGCTGGGATATGGTGTTCATTGCGCGCTCGCCGGCGCTGGCAGAGATTGCCTTCCCGCAACTTCAGGCGCTGGTGCAGCGCCTGCTTCAACGCGCCGGTGTGGTGCAGGGGGCGGTGAGCGAGACGCCAGACAAAGACTGACAGTGTGTATCAGTAACCGGAGAATGCTGTGGGGGACAATCAATCGCTTATCATCGGAGATAACTGGCAATTGTCGCTCTGGGAGAAAGATGATCCGGTTGTTGAGAACCCGGAGTATCTCTCAAGGCAACTCATTACCTATATCGGCAACAAACGCGCTCTCCTGGGGTGTATCGGCATTGCTCTGGAGCGTGTCAAACGACGGCTCGGCAAGAATCGATTGCGCGTGGCCGATCTTTTTAGCGGCTCTGGTGTTGTTTCGCGTTATATGAAAGCCCATGCTTCGTTGCTTATTAGCAATGATATTGAAGACTACGCAGCAGTGACTTCTCGATGCTATCTGCGTAACCGAAGCACAGTGGATTTTGTATTGCTTTCCGAGATAGTTGCCGATTTGAACGCCAGAGTCGTTGCTGAGTCTCTTCCGAAGGGCTTTATAGAGGAAATGTATGCGCCCAAAGATGAAAAGAACATTACGAAAGAGGACAGAGTCTTCTATACGCGCGAGAATGCCAGAAGGATAGATAACTATCGCCGTCTGATAGAAGAGTGTCCAAATGAGATGAAGGATCTTCTCCTCGGGCCGCTGTTGAGTGAAGCCTCTGTTCATGCAAATACCGCCGGTGTATTCAAGGGTTTTTATAAGAATCGACACACTGGTGTGGAACATTTTGGAGGAAGCGGGTCAGATGCTCTTACGAGAATACTGGGTCGTATAATGCTCGAATCCCCTGTTCTTAGTCTGTTTGAATGTGATTATGAAGTCTTTCAAGAAGATGCCAACATCCTGGCACGAAGGCTTGAAGGTCTGGATTTAGTGTATATCGATCCGCCTTACAACCAACACCCGTATGGATCCAACTACTTTATGCTCAACCTTATTGTACATTATCAGCGTCCGGCGAATATCAGTCGCATTTCAGGAATACCCCAAGATTGGCGAAGATCTGGATATAATGTCAAAAACAAAGCTTTACCGCTTCTAAAAGATCTACTGGAGCATATCGACGCTTCCTTTATTCTGATCTCATTCAACAATGAGGGTTTCATTCAACCAGAAACGATGCGCATTTTGCTTGAAAAGATCGGCAAGGTCGATGTTATTGAATTGCCCTATAATGCGTTTCGAGGCAGTCGAAATTTCAACAACAGATCAATCTACGTCACTGAATATATGTTTCTTGTTGAGCGCAGGTAAAGTATATGGCTCGAAAAAAATCAGCTTCATAAACAAAGAACTGGGACAATTATTAATGTAACATCTAAAAAACAGCAATTAGACATCATCAAGGCTTTACAGCAGGTCATTGATTATATTGATCAAAAGTTTTCAAAGAAAATATCTCTGATCCACAAACCGGAATGGCGCCTGAGAGACATTGTAGCAGAGCTTCGCCAAACCTATCCTGATGTTAAATTTCATTATCACTTTGAAAGCAGCTCTATTCGTCCAGACGGAGGGATACTTTGTATCCATGGGCAGCGTGATGATACTCTGACTTATCCCATTCTTATTGCCGAGGTGAAGAACCAGGGAACAAATGACCTGCGTGTTGCTGAGGGACGCCCAAGACAGGCAAGAGGGAATGCTATTGAGCGTCTTGGCAAGAATCTTATCGGTCTTCGCACGGCGCTGATGCGCGAGAGCATCTTTCCTTTCGTTTGCTTTGGCTACGGGTGTGACTTTGAGGACAAGTCTTCGATCCTGGATCGAGTCGCTACCATGGCCATGTTCGGTGAGCTGAACAAGACTTACCTGCACGACGAAGGGGATGGAAAGTTCAAGCGTGGCAGTTTCTATTTTCGACAGGAGCCATGGTCGGTTGAAGAGATGGCTGATATCATGAAGGACATAGCAGAACGGTCGGTGTTCTATTACTTCTCCAAGTATGGTGAGAAGCATTTCCAATAGCACGACCATAAGGCGTGCTCCAGTGGTTGCGCTTATGCGCTGGCAATCATCTCACATAATCCGCACCTGACAGACGACCAAAAATGCGCTAGAATACACACGGTATGGGTCGTGTGTAATTAAGGACATACTGTTATGCCCGTCTGGCTCGCTTTTGTAGAGTTCCTCCAGCAGGTGCTGCTGACGTTCTATGCGTGGACGGGCAGCGCCGGTCTGGCGATTATTCTGTTTACGATTGTTGCACGCCTGCTCATTCTGCCGCTGACGATTAAGTCGCTTCAGTCGTCGCGCAAGATGCAGGAGTTGCAACCGCACATGAAGGAATTGCAGCGCAAATACGGTAAGGATCCGCAGAAACTCCAGGAAGAGACGATGCGGCTCTACCGCGAGTATAAGGTCAATCCAGTGGGCGGGTGTCTGCCGATGCTCCTGCAATTGCCGATCTTTCTCGGTGTCTATCAGGCGGTGATCAATCTGACGCGCGTGTCGCCCGCCGAACACGCTGGCAGTGCGATGCTGCGCGTCCTCAATGAGCAGGGGATCGCCTTCAGCACTGCAACGACTGCCACGCTTGGGCAGCCGCAACTCGCGGGCAGTTTCCTCTGGCTGCCGGACCTGGGAAAAACCGACCCGTACTACATTCTGCCTATCCTCTCGGTGATCTTTCAGCTGATTGTGCAACTGATGGCGACGCCACGCATCCAGGACCCGCAGCAGAAGGCGATGATGCAGTCGATGCTGATTCTGCCGATTGTGTTTGGATATATCGGGTTTATCTTCCCAAGTGGCGCGGTGCTCTACTGGGTGGTCGGCAGCATTCTGTCGATCATTCAGCAGTATGTGATCTCTGGCTGGGGTTCGCTGGCGAATTATCTCAAGTTTCTGCCGACCGATGGCGGTCTCCTTCCACCGATCACGCCGCCGGCGCAGTCGGCGGCATCGGCTGTCGGCGGCGGGAGTCCTGCTGCTTCAGAGGAATCATCGCGCAAGGTTGATTTTTGGGACGTGCTCCGGCCACTGACCGAGGCGCGCAGTGAGCCGGCTGAGCCGCAGTCGTTATCGTCCGGCAGCGCCGCACCCGTCGAAAGCGCCGCGCCGACGGAAGCGGCGCGCGCGGAAGCGCGGCGTGTGTCGTCACAGATGAATCCGCGGCGCAGGCGGGCGCGCAGGTAGAAGAGACGTGGAGCCGCTGGCTTTTGCTCTTCTCCAGGGCGCATCGTCGCGCGGATCGCATATTCCAAGCGGGGGCTTCATGAAAAGTATTGAGATCAGTGCACGCACAGTAGCGGAAGCAGTTCGTCTTGCCCTTGCACAACTGGGAAAAGATCGCGATGAAGTGGCGATTGAGGTGCTCGAACCGGGTACGAATGGCGATGAGGCGCTTGTGCGCGTCACCGTTGTAGATGATGAGACGGAAGAGCCGTCAGCGCCGTCACGTGCAACGGCGACCGGTCCCGTCGAACAGGTTGCACGCCAGATTCTGGAGGATATCCTCGAACGCATGGATATCCATGCCTATGTTACTGCGGTGGTCAGTGCGGTCCCTGATCAGCGCGGCGAACCTGAAGAGACGATAACGCTGCATATCGAGGGCGCCGATGAAGAGGCGATGAGCCTGCTGATTGGACGACGCGGCGAAACCCTGCGCTCGCTCCAGTTCATGGTCAATCTTTTGGTCAGTCGCCGGGTGCAAAAATGGCCCCAAATCGTCGTCGATGTCGGGAATTATCGCCAGCGCCGCCAGGAGTCGCTCGAAGGGTTGGCGCGTCGTATGGCGGAACGGGTGCGTCAGAGTGGACGTCCGTTGATGCTCGAGCCAATGGGCGCCTATGAACGACGCATTGTGCATCTGGCGTTGCGCTCCGATCCGACGGTGTATACCGAGAGCAGCGGTGAGGGTGAGAACCGGAAAGTTGTGATTTATCCGGCAAAACGATCATGACGGCGGCACGACGGTAGCAGAGCAGAGCGACAATCGGCGACACGCTGGCTGTCGCTCTGCCCTTTTTAATTTCCATGACCATACCCGACTATCTTCTGATCGGTCATATGACCCGTGATGTGCTGTTCGATGGCTCATATGCGCCAGGAGGAACGGCGCTCTACGCTGCGCTGACGGCTCGCCGGCTGGGTCGCCGCGTGGGGGTCGTGTCGGCGCGCGCCGCCATCCCGCCAGACTGGTCTGCCGATATTGCGGTTGCGTTCGCTGCAACAATGGACGCGCCGATCTTCGAGAATCGTTATACGCCTCAAGGACGGGTGCAACTTTTGCATGCCGATTCGGGGGTTCTTACGCTCGATAATGTTCCTGCTGCGTGGCGGTCGGCGCGTATTGTGCATCTGGCGCCAATCCTGGCGGAAACGCCCGAACACCTGGTGAATGCCTTCCCTGACGCCCTCCTCGGTATGACGCCACAGGGCATGATGCGTGCCTGGAATGCGCCGTTTCCCGCACCAATCACCTATCAACCCTGGGATCCGCCGCCGCATGTGCTGGCGCGGATCGATGCGCTGGTGTTGAGTATCGAAGATGTGCGCTTCGATGAAGCGCTCGCTCACGCATATGCGCGCTACTGTCCGATTGTGGCGCTCACTCGCGGCGCTGCGGGGGCAACGCTGTTCATCTACGGGGAGCCACACTATATCGACGCCTGCCCCGCCATCGAACGCGATCCAACCGGCGCCGGCGATGTGTTTGCCGCTGCGCTCCTCGTGCGCCTCGACGAAACCGGCGACCCGCTCGAAGCGGCGCGTTTTGCCGCCTGTATCGCCGCGCGTAGCGTTGAGGGGGTGGGTCCGGGGGCAATTCCCTATCGGGAGGACGTGGAACGGTGAAGGTGGGGTACGGGAAAGACGCCGAAGGTTGAACGCAGAGGGAGATAGCGCCGGTGTCTCTGTCGGAGCGTCCTGTGAGGCTACCCGCGCATCTGCGTACCGTTATGTCTTAAGGCGTCACCGGAAAAAGGATAAGACCCACTTCCACATCGGTATGATAGTGTGAGCGGCGTGGCGATCCCGCCGCCTGGAATGAGCATGAACGGCAGACCGCCGAGCGTAACTCCTGCTTCCAGCGGTTCGAGGGTGGACCGCACGCACGAGCATAGCGGGCAGGCATGGCGTTGGGATGCGCCGTTGTACCCTCACCCCCGCCCCGCTCCCGTGCGCGGGAGTGGGGAAACTGGCGCTGCGCGCGGCGGTCCCCCGGTGGGTGTGCCGGGGTGCGCGCGGGGGTTCAGTCCGCCCCTAAAGGGCAGCGGGGGCAGGGGGGCAGATTGCCGGCGTCTGGTGGACCTTTGTGTCCTTCGTGGAACACATTTTACCAATGATCGGTGACCATCCGGCATGGTCACCTGACGACGAGGCGCGTTTCGTCGTTCGGTTTGACGCATTTTACCAATGACCTGTGACCATCCGGCATGGTCACCCCGAGCAGCGCGAGGGGTCGTGCGCGACCCGCTTCGATTCCTCGCTGCGTTTACCCTGAGCGAAGCGAAGGGCTCGGAATGACACGCATGCGGCATCGTCAATCGTCATTGGTATAAGTAGGGTCAAGCGGGCCGCTTGAACCATACGAACGTGGGTCCCGCTGTGTTCTCTGTGTCTCTGTGGTTCACCAAATCTGCTGTGACGGTCCGAGGAGGGGGCGAGAGGCGCGAGGCGAGGAACCCGACCATCGCGTCGCGCGAGATGTATCTCGCATTGGTGGAGAAGCGCGAGGGGTGAAGTCAGGGGTTGCGTGAAGGAAAGCGGTGCATGTTGAACGTGGGACAGCGAGTAATACCAATGACCTGTGACCATCCGGCATGGTCACCCCGAGCAGCGCGAGGGGTCGTGCGCGACCCGCGCCGATTCCTCGCTGCGTTTACCCTGAGCGAAGCGAAGGGCTCGGAATGACACGCATGCGGCATCGTCAATCGTCATTGGTATAAAACGTCTGCGCGCTGGCGCCGAGCAGGGTACGAATGCTCTACTCGACGGCGGCAGGTCATCGGCGGAGTAGAGATAATCGCCACCCCTTTGCGCGACCTCACCTGCCGTGAAGAACCGTCACCATCTCCCTGACCGTTGCCTCCACCTTCGCGCGATAGGCGGCATACAGCGCCTCCCGGTCAGGAAGAGTTCGGTCGAGGATGAAAGGGAATGTCTGCACCGGCGCGCCGAAGACGCTGCGCATGGCATCGATGGTCTGCGCCTGTCGGCGATTGACCTTGACCGGATCGGCGTAGAAGTCGAGCAGGTTTTCATTGGCGCCAAAGTCATCGACGATTAGAATCTCGGTTGGTTGTTCGCCGAGTCCTTCCTGCACACGCCGCCAGAAGAGCGCGCTGTCTTTGCGCACGCCAAGGTCGGCTGAATTGGCGATCAGGACGGCGCGTGATGGCGGACGATCGCCATTCGGCGTCGAGATAATCTGCGGTGACGTTTTGCCGGTGTCATCGGTGCGCAATGCCGCTGCGTGCCATCCCATCGCGGCGATCTGTCGCGCAATATGGTCGGTGGCTTCAGCGTAGTGATCGGTGGCGACCAGAGGCGTCATATGCTCCGCCGATTGCATGGCGTCGAAGAGCGGGCGCCACGCCGGGTCGATGACCGATGCCTGAAGGTATGCCTGCACGAACCGTTCAGCACGCTGAAGCGCGTCGTCACACGACAGACGCCGGGCGATAAGGAGCGCATATGGGGTGGGTGTTGTGCTGCCGGTTTCCCACGTCGGCTTCACGATGTCGTTCCAGTAGCGTTCGACATCCACACCCAGGTCCCATAGCCCGCTGTGACGTAGCGTCCGCTCCAGGCGATCCGGCATACCGAAGCGCACCGCCTCCAGGCTCAACATGCCCGAAAAGTCCAGCGCCAGCAACTGGTGTGTCATCACGGCATCCACTGTTCAAGACGGTAGGCGCTATCCCAAAACATCCACTCCAACCGTGAAGAGTGCACAAAAGCGTCGCGCATACGGGCTTTCTGCGGTTCAGATGCCTGGTCAGCGATGGCGTCGGTCAGGTCAATCGCGCGATTGACCCATTCGGCGAATTCCTGCCCGGCGTAGGTGTCGATCCACTTCTGGTATGGGTTATTTGGCGCTGCGCGGCGGTAAATGTCGCTTCCAACCTCGCGGTAGATCCAGAAACAGGGGAGCAGCGCGGCCATGCCCTCTTCGTAACTGCGACCGGCAGTAGTTGCCAGCAGAAAGTTGGTGTAAGCGAAACACGAGGGTGACTGCTGGCGCGTCGGTGCATCGATGCCAAACTCGCGGAAGTAGGTGAAATGCAGCGCGCGCTCGACGACCGCCACTCCCTCGGCGAAGCGCGCAAACTGGATGATCGCCTCCTCATCGGGGGCGCGCCCGGCCATTGTCGCCAACGCGCGCGCAAAATCTGCCAGGTACAGGGCGTCTTGCTGCATGTAAAAGGCGAATTTCTCGTGCGACAGCGTTCCCTGCGCCAGTTCCTCGTTGAATGGATGCTGAATGATAGCCTGGTAGATGCCGGTGATCGACGACCAGAGTGTTTCGGTAAAGCGCATGACGACTCCTCCTTTGCGGCATACGACGTGTGCGCCTGCGTTGGTCTGTCGCACACAGGCGCATAGTGAATCGCTTCCGTAAGGGGGTGCAAAAACCGAAGAGGACCGCGAAGAGGAAACAGGCTGACAGCCATAGCGCTCAGCGACCGTTCCGATTTCCTACGCCGGCATTACCCGGATCAGGTGCAAAGGGTGCCCTCTCAGCCTCGCCGCGTCAGCGAAGCGCCCCTACGGAACACTGTGGAGTATACGCTGTCGCACAGCGCCTGTCAAGGCTGCGTCAATCCGTGGTCTATTCAAGCCCGAACCTACGGACGCAGCCCTTTGGCGTGCAGATGGGCGTCGAGCCACGCGGCATCTTCCGGCGACAGGTCAGGCGGCGGCGGCGGTTGGCGATAATCGATCCGTAAATCGTAGCGCGCGTTGCGGTACACCTGATGCACGAGCCGGGTCAAGGGCAGCGGCGCATCCGGGTCGGGTCGGCGCAGCGGCACAGGGACGGTCGGCAGCGGTTGCTGCAAGGGGCAGGTCCAGATGTCGATGGCGGGCCAGCGTTCGGCGCGACTGAGGAAGATGAAGTAGGGCGCGTTGGGCAGCGGGTCGGGGCGCGCCAGATTGGGGCGCTTCCCGCCGCGCAGCAGGTCGATTTCGAGCAGGTGGACGCCGCTCATAAAGAGTTCCTGGCGCTTCTTCTCGTAGGCGTCGGCGCCGTCGGGACCGGGGCGCTTGTTGACCGGCGAGAGGAGTTCGATGGCGGTCACGAGCGTCTCATCGACGACGGATCGGATTTCGATGCGCGCATAGCGGGTGGGGATTTCCGCCAGCGCGACGCCGGTGAGGGTAGGAGCGTCCACGCTGGCGGCCGCGATAGCAGCGGGTTCGCGTTCATACACGCCGATGTCGGGAACCAGCGCGCGGCGCGGCGCAGCAATCTCAATCTGCTCCAGCGCGACGTAGGGGGTAATCTGCGCAATGTACCCCGGCGCAATCCGCGCCTGAAGGTAATCGCAGGCGGCGCTAATGATACGATGATGAACATCGGGCCACAGGCTCGAATGCTCGAGATAAGGGTCCATTCCCGGAAATGGCGGTTCCATAGGCGCCTCCTGCTATCTGGCGAGCATCATAGCACAGAACCAGCGTTGCTGCATTGATCGCCTGATCACAGGGAATAATATAAATGGTCAGGACCCCGGCGGTTCGATACGCTCATCGCTTGTTGATGTGCTGCATAAGAGTACGCGGATTGACACGGATCGAGACGGATCGATCATCCATCACACACCAATCCGCGTCAATCCGTGGTCTATTCAAGCCCGGACCTACGGACGCAGCCCTTTGGCGCGCAGATGGGCGTCGAGCCACGCGGCATCTTCCGGCGACAGGTCAGGCGGCGGCGGCGGTTGGCGATAATCGATCCGTAAATCGTAGCGCGCGTTGCGGTACACCTGATGCACGAGCCGGGTCAAGGGCAGCGGCGCATCCGGGTCGGGTCGGCGCAGCGGCACAGGGACGGTCGGCAGCGGTTGCTGCAAGGGGCAGGTCCAGATGTCGATGGCGGGCCAGCGTTCGGCGCGACTGAGGAAGATGAAGTAGGGCGCGTTGGGCAGCGGGTCGGGGCGCGCCAGATTGGGGCGCTTCCCGCCGCGCAGCAGGTCGATTTCGAGCAGGTGGACGCCGCTCATAAAGAGTTCCTGGCGCTTCTTCTCGTAGGCGTCGGCGCCGTCGGGACCGGGGCGCTTGTTGACCGGCGAGAGGAGTTCGATGGCGGTCACGAGCGTCTCATCGACGACGGATCGGATTTCGATGCGCGCATAGCGGGTGGGGATTTCCGCCAGCGCGACGCCGGTGAGGGTAGGAGCGTCCACGCTGGCGGCCGCGATAGCAGCGGGTTCGCGTTCATACACGCCGATGTCGGGAACCAGCGCGCGGCGCGGCGCAGCGATCTCGATCTGCTCCAGCGCGACGTAGGGAGTAATCTGCGCAATGTACCCCGGCGCAATCCGCGCCTGCAAGTCGTCACGCATCGCCGTAATCAACCCGGTATGCACATCGGGCCACAAGCTCGAATGCTCGAGATAAGGGTCCATTCCCGGAAATGGCGGTTCCATGCGCGCCTCCTGATATTGCACAAGCATGATACCATGGAATGCCCAACTTCATTGACGAAATCGCGCGGTAATGCTATACTTCCTTCACATCGCGTCTTTCCGGCGCGGTGTGTTGTTCTGTACCGTCACACGTCGAAAGGAGCGCTGCAATTAGAGACCGGCTTCGTATCAACAATCGCATTCGCGCTCGCGAAGTGCGCTTGATTGACGAGAATGGCGCACAGGTCGGCATTGTCCCAATCCGCGATGCCCTGCTGATGGCGGAAGAGCGCGGGCTTGATCTGGTTGAAGTCGCGCCGAACGCCGTCCCGCCCGTCTGTCGCATTCTGGATTATGGCAAATTCCGCTACGAGCAGTCGAAGAAAGAGCGCGAGGCGCGGAAAAACCAGAAGCAGGTGGATGTCAAGCAGATCCGCCTGGAACCGAAAACCGATGAACACGATCTGGATGTCAAAGCCAAACAGGCGCGGCGTTTCTTGCTCGATGGCGACAAGGTCAAGTTCAATCTGCGGTTCCGCGGTCGTGAGATTTTCCATCAGGAAATTGGACTGGAAATGCTGGAACGCATGGCGGAGGAACTGCGCGACGTATCGGTTGTCGAGCAGCGACCAACGATGGAAGGGCGAGTGTTGACATTGTTGCTTGCGCCGAACCAGAAAGCCAGAACACAGGCGCAGCGTGAACGGCAGCAACAGGCGCCTCGCACTCCAACGCAAGCGAAGTCACAGGTCAGTGTGCCCGCGTCTGATGCAGCGCCCGACGATCAGTCCGACGAAGAGGAATAAACGCATGCCAAAGATGAAGACGCACAAAGGCGCGGCAAAACGGTTTACACTCACGGGAACAGGGAAAATGGTCCGCGCTGCCGGTCGTCGCGGGCACTTCCGCCGCCGGATGTCGCTGCGGATTTTGCAGCATCTTGATCGAACATTCGAAGTGCATAAGACGGTTCAGCGCCGCCTGCGCCGTGCATTGCCGTATATTGCAAAGCATAGCCGCTAGAAGCGCGTTTGTAGCCAGGACTCAGAGGTTGACACTATGGCCCGCGTGAAACGTGGTGTGATGGTGCGCAAGCGCCATAAAAAATTGCTCGAGCAGGCGAAAGGGTATCGCGGCAGCCGCAGCCGTCGCGTCAAAGTGGCGCGCGAAACGGTGATGAAGGCGCTCTGGTACGCCTATCGCGACCGGCGCAATCGCAAACGCGATTTTCGCCGCCTCTGGATTATCCGTATCAATGCCGCTGCTCGGATGCACGGCATGTCGTACAGCCGCCTGATGAACGGTCTCAAGCGCGCTGGCATCGAACTTGATCGCAAAGTGCTCGCCGATATGGCGGTGCGCGATCCTGCCGCCTTTGGGCGGGTCGTCGAACAGGCGCAGCAGGTGGTGTGATTACCAGCCCGGCGAATCAGCATGTCAAACGAATCCGCTCGCTGGCTGCCGACCGCCAGAAACGTCGCCGTGAGCGGATGTTCGTGCTTGAGGGGGTGCGCCTGGTCGCCGATGCGCTGGAGAGTGGCGCGACGCTGACGCTTGTGCTGTATGCGCCGGAACAATTGCAGCAGACGCCTGCCGGGTTGGATTTGTTGCAACGGCTTCAACGCCTGCCTGTCGGTTATGCGGCGACGCCGCAGGTGATTGCGTCAGTCGCCGATACCGTCCATCCGCAAGGAGTCGTGGCGCTTGCCCGATGGCCGCAAATCCCGCCAGGGAAACCTGGTCTGATTCTGGTGATCGATGCCGTGCAGGATCCCGGTAACTTGGGAACGCTCCTGCGCAGCGCTGAGGCTGTCGGCGTGGCGCAGACGCTCTGTAGCGTCGGTACGGTCGATGTCTATGCGCCGAAAGTGGTGCGTAGCGCGATGGGGGCGCACATTCGCCTGTCCATCGAGCAGGACGTCCGCTGGGATGAGATCGGCGAGCGTCTGGCAGATGTTGATCATGTCTATGCCGCCGATCCACATGCGCGCATGCCGTACTATGCCGCCGACTGGCGCCAACCGTCGGCGCTGCTGGTCGGGAATGAGGCGCACGGTTTGAGTGAGGCTGCGCGTCGGCTTGCTACCAAACCGATCACCATCCCCATGTGCGGGAGAGCCGAGTCGCTCAATGTCGCGGTGGCGGCAAGCGTGATCCTGTTCGAGGCGCTGCGGCAGCGCACGCTGGGACGTGGTTAATACCAATTACCTGTGACCGTCCGGCATGGTCACCCCGAGCAGCGCGAGGGGTCGTGCGCAACCCGCGCAGATTCCGCGCTGCGCTCGGAATGACACGCATGCGGCATCGTCAATCGTCATTGGTATACGTCATCATACACGCAGGCTATGACGAAGCGAGTAGGCGGGAGACAACGAGCAGAGAGCGATGGCCGAAGGGTGTGAGCCGTCGCCGTGACGCCCCGCTGAAGTTCCCTTCCGAGCCGCGACGGGGAAAGGAAGCGCAGGCTGCATAGCGGCTGTCTGCGCAGGCGCCGAGTAGTCGTTGCCGGTTGCCCTCCGCTATCGGGGCTATGAGGGTGGAGTCGCCATGGGCGATTCTGCCGAAACAGGGTGGTACCACGGGCCACGCCTCGTCCCTGGCGAGTGCGTGGCTTTGTTGTTGAGTGGAGGCAGCATGTCATTGATCGATCAGTTGAATCAGCTTGAACAGGAGGCGCTCGCAGCGCTTGATCATGCCGCCGATCTGACGGCGCTCGCCGAATGGAAGAGCGCCTATCTTGGCAAGCAGGGGGCGCTTTCGCGTTTGAGTCGGGGGCTTGGCGCGCTGCCGGCCGAGGAACGTCCGGCTGCCGGAGCGCGTTTCAATGCCGCACGCGCCACGCTCGAACAGGCGCTCGAACGCGCTGAAGCGCAGTTGAAACGCGCGGCGCGTCAGCACGCCTTTGAAGCCGATCAGGTCGATGTTACCCTTCCCGGACGCGCTCCCGCCGTCGGACGGTTGCACCCCACCACGCAGATGCTTCGCACGATCTACACGATTCTGGGGGAGATGGGGTTTCAGGTGTGGGAAAGCCCGGAAGTCGAAACCGATGAGTTCAACTTCCAGTTGCTCAATATGCCACCAGACCATCCGGCGCGCGATATGTGGGATACATTCTATGTCGAAACTGCGTCCGGCGAACCGACGCTCCTGTTGCGCACGCATACGTCGCCGGGGCAGATCTATGCGATGCGCGCCAATGCGCCAAATCCGGTGCGCGCCATTCTGCCCGGCAAGTGTTATCGCTACGAACAGGTGACGGCGCGCCACGAGATGCAGTTCTTTCAGGTTGAAGGCATTGCCATCGGTGAACGGATTTCCTTCGCCGACCTGAAGGGAACGCTGGTGGCCTTCGCCGAACGGCTGTACGGTAAAGGGGTGAAAACCCGCTTCCGTCCGAGTTACTTCCCCTTCACCGAGCCAAGCGTCGAGTTCGATATCGAGTGCTTCCTCTGCGGCGGCGCGGGGTGTCGCGTCTGTAAGCATTCCGGGTGGCTCGAAATCCTTGGCGCGGGCATGATCCATCCCACGGTGTTGCGCAATGGCGGGTACGACCCGGAAAAGGTCAGCGGGTTTGCGTTCGGGATGGGACCAGAACGGATGGCGATGTTGCGCTATGGTATTGACGACATTCGCTGGTTCTTCAGCGGCGATGAGCGGTTTCTGCAACAGTTCTGATGAAAGCTCGATTGCCGCTCATTGCGCTGGTTGCGCTCTTTCTGGCGCTCTGCGTCCTGTACAATCTGACGACGCCGCTCGGCGAGGGACCGGACGAACCGGGGCATGCGGCGTATGTGTTCTTCGTGGCGCGCGAGAGGCGATTGCCGGTGCAGTGTCTGCCGCCATGTGTCAGCGATGTGCCGGGGTCGGGGCATCATCCGCCGCTCGCCTATCTGCTGGCGACCCCGGCGGCGCTCTGGTTGCCGCACCCGTTGCGCGCCTTCGATCTGCCCGGAAATCCGCGCTTCACCTGGGCGGGTGGCGATCAGGTGAATGCTGTTGCGCACGGGAGCCGTGAGCAGTGGCCCTGGGACGCGCAGGTGTGGGCATGGCGTCTGGCGCGCGGGGTGTCGAGCCTGGCGGGCGCGGCGACGGTGGTCTTCACGTATCTGGCGGTACGTGCGTTGCACCGCTCCACAGAGCATGCGGCGAATGGCGATCTGATGGCATTGCTGGCGGCGGCGCTGGTCGCCCTCAACCCACAATTCATTTTTATCTCGTCGCTGATCAGCAACGATGCGCTGCTGGCGGCGCTTGGCGCGGCGCTGCTCTGGCTGGTCGTCAGCAGTCCGCGGTCGTTGCTGCGCGCCATGCTGATTGGTGTCGTTCTGGGACTGGCGTTGATTACCAAACAGAGTGCATGGGTGTTTGCGCCGTTTGTGTTTGTGTGGTGTGTAACGGGTGGTGTGGCGCATATGAGCGCGAAAACGTTGCATCCTTTGCATGCGGCGGATGGAAGTGCGGCAACGCCGCGCTCCTCTATGGCGGTGGTGGTTGCCGGGGCGATGATCATCGCTGGTTGGTGGTATCTGCGGAATTGGCAATTGTATGGCGATCCGCTTGGTTTGCAGGCGTTTCGGGCGGAATTTGCCACGCAGGCGTTCGACGCAACCAATCTGGCAGTCTGGGCAGGTGCGCTGACAGCTCTCTATGAATCGTTCTGGGCGCGTTTTGGTTGGATGAATCTTCCGGCGCCACCGTGGACGATGGCAGTGTACGTGGCGCTGCTTGCGGTATCGGTCGCCGGTTGGGTGCGGTTGCTGGCGCGCCCGAATAAGGCAATCTGCCGATGGACCTGGCAACTGGCGGCGCTGCCAATCCTGTCCCTGGTGTGGGTTGTGAGTTTCGCCTTCACCGCCGGGTTGGTCGCCTGGCAGGGGCGGCTTCTCTTTCCGGCAATCGCTGCCATCGCAACGCTCCTGGCATGCGGATTGAGTGTCTGGCTTCGTCATGGTGCGTCGGTGATGCTGCTCATTGTCGGAATGGCGGGTATTGCGGCATGGTTGCCGGTCAGCGTGATTCGGCCAGCCTATCCGTTTCAAACGCTCTCCTCATCGGCGGTGCGCGCCTGGGAGGGACACGAGACCTACGCACGCTTCGCGCGTTCGACCGAACCCGGCGCGGTAATCCGTCGCTGGCGGATCGAAGGGACGCCCCGCCCTGGCGCAACGATTGAACTGGCGCTGCTCTGGAATGCTGTGTCGCGCCAGGACCGCGACTGGTGGACGTTCGTGCATCTGGTTGACGCCAACCGGCGGATTGTGACGGAAGACAACCGTGAGCCGCGCAATGGCGCCTACCCAATGTCGCAGTGGGTGGCAGGGGATTGGGTCGAGGCGCGCTACTCGCTGGCAATTCCCGCCCATCTTTCTCCCGGCGAGTATGCGCTGTGGGTCGGTTTATGGGACCCGGCGACCGGACGGCGCGCGGCGTTCTTCGATGATGACAATGTGTACGATCCTGACGGCGATCACGTCGTGCTGACCACTCTGATGATCACCAGTCCATAAGGAGTTTCTATGCGTGTTCCTCTATCCTGGCTGAAAGAGTTCGTTGACATTACCCTGTCGGTCGAAGAACTTGCCGAACGGCTGACTCGTGCAGGGCTGGAGTGTGAGGGGATCGAACGGATTGGGGTCGAAGGCGCCGATCTGCCGTGGGACCCGGAGAAGATCGTGATCGGCGGCATTCTCGAAGTACGGCAGCACCCGAATGCCGACCGTCTGGTTCTCGCGGATGTGGATTACGGCGCCGGCGCGCCACACACGGTCGTCACCGGTGCGCCCAATCTCTTCCCCTACAAAGACAAAGGGCGCCTGTCGCAGCCGCTCAAGGGGGTCTTCGCGCGCGAAGGCGCGGAATTGTACGATGGTCATGCCGAAGGCTGGGTGAAGATGCGTCTGAAGGGGCGCCCGGTGCGCGGCATCATGTCGGACGCGATGCTCTGCTCGGAAAAGGAACTCGGTCTGTCCGAAGACCACGAAGGTATTCTGATCCTGCCGGACGATGCGCCGGTCGGGATGCCGTTGCGCGACTACCTTGGCGATGTGGTGCTGAAGTTCGATGTGCTGCCGAATATGGCGCGTTGTCTGTCGATCCTCGGCGTGGCGCGCGAAATCGCGGCGCTCACCGGCGCGTCGTTGCGCATGCCGGAGATGAACGTGGTTGAGCATGGTCCCCCAATCGAAGGGCGCGTCCGCGTGACAATCGAGGAACCCGACCTTTGCCCGCGCTTTACGGCGACTCTGATTGAGGGGGTCACGATTGGTCCGTCGCCGCTCTGGATGCAGCGCCGCCTGACGATGGCAGGCATGCGCCCGATCAACAACATTGTGGACATCAGCAACTATGTGATGCTCGAATTCGGCGGACCCAACCACATGTTCGACGCCGACCGCGTGGCAGACCAGCATTTGATCATTCGCCTGGCGCGCCTCGGTGAGCGCCTGGTGACGCTCGACAACAAAGAGCACAACCTGGATGCGTCGCTCGGTGGCGGGATGCTGCCGCTGCTGGTGTGCGACCCACGGGGACCGCTCAGCCTGGCAGGGGTCATGGGAGGCGCATCGAGCGAGGTGAGCGCGACCACAACTCGTGTATTGCTCGAAGTCGCCGTGTGGGATCCGACGATCATCCGGCGGATGGGAACTGCGCTGCGGGCGCGTTCGGAGGCGTCGAAGCGCTTTGAGCGCGGCGTGGATTACGAGCTGCCGCCGCTGGTGCAGCGCCGTGCTCTCTCGCTACTGCAACGGATCGCCGGCGGCAAAGTAGCGCAGGGGATGGTGGACAACTATCCGCGTCCGTGGCAACCGGTGATCCTTGATCTGACGCCGCGCGAGGTGCGTCGAATCGTCGGCGTTGCGCTGAGTGCCACCGAGATTGCCGATCTGTTGCGTCCGCTGGGTTTCGCCTGCGATCTCATCGACAATGGCGCAGTTGTGCGCGTCACCGTGCCGAGTTCACGGCGCGATGTGACCATGCTTGCCGATCTGTGCGAAGAAGTAGCGCGCATGTACGGGTATGATCGCATTCCGTTGACCCTGATGGCGGACGCGTTGCCCGAACAGCGCAACAATTCGTCGCTGGAATTGGAACTGCGGGTGCGTGACCTGCTGGCAGGCGCCGGATTGGATGAGGCGATCACGTACTCGCTGACCAGTATGGCAGCGGTGGCGGCGGTCAATCCGGCGGACGCGGACCCATCGCGCTATCTGCGGCTGGCGAACCCGCTGACCCCAGAACGCGAGTTTCTGCGCCGGTCGTTGCTGCCGACGCTGCTGGAGGCGCTGGCGCAGAACCTGCGCGAACGCGAACGAGTGCTCCTGTTCGAGATCGGGCGCGTTTACCTGAAACGCGCTCCTGGCAGCGATGAGCCGCGCCCCGAAGAACCGCGTCGACTGGCGCTGGCGCTGGCAGGTCGGCGGCACGAGCGCGCGTGGCATACATCGGACGAGACCTTCATGGATTTCTTCGACCTGAAGGGGGTTGTGGAGACGCTGCTGGCGCGGTTGAACATCTCCGGCGTGCAGTATGTTCCGGTGAGTGACGACCCGCGCTTCCATCCCGGGCGCGCGGCGCGGCTGGAACGCGATGGGCGCGTGCTCGGCGTCATCGGCGAGTTGCACCCCGATGTCTGTGAGCGGTTGGAGATCGCCGCGCCGCGCGCGATGGCCGCCGAACTCGATCTCGAACTGATCGGCGCACTGATCGAACCGGTGCGTTATCGCGCTATCTCGCGCTACCCGGCGACTACTCAGGACCTGTCGCTGGTGGCGGCGATTGATGTGCCGGCGGAACGAGTGACAGTGACCATCCGCAAATATGCCGGTGCGCTGCTCGAGTCGCTAACGCTCTTCGATGTGTACGAGAGCGAGCAGGTTGGCGTCGGCAAACGCAGCCTCACCTACCGGTTAGTGTTCCGCGCGCCGGACCGCACTCTCAACGACGCCGAGATTGCGAAAATCCGTCAGAAAATCGTGCGCGGGCTGGAACACGACCTTGGCGCGACGATTCGGGGATAAATGGGCAGGCGAGAAAGGCGCGACGGCGTACCGCACCGTCGTGAATGGATTGCACTGTCTTGAAGGCATAAAGTAGCGACGGCGCCCCGCACTGTCGCGCCTGGATCGCATCGTCGCCGCCCTGCAACCGGGGAACCGCGCCATCGGCGGTGCGCCGGGTGGTTCCGTGATTGGGTATCCCGCCGATGATCGCCCACACGGAAACGTAGCCTCACGAACGTCGGGCGCCTTTCCGACCCGTAGCGCAGTATGATCGCCCGCGCAGAGACGTATCCTCGGCAGAAATCTCACGGGTCGGGGAAGGCTTCACCCTGCTTCGCTCGCGACAAGTCGCCTGGGGCAAGTCTGCCCACGTTGAACGTTCAACATTCAACGTTCAACGTCCCCGCCTCGTACACGTGTGCGGGTGTGGTACAATGACGTCAGGCAGCGTCGCGTGACCGCCGCGCCCTGCCCGGAAACCGGATGTACCAGGGAGGACCACGTATGACGCAAACGACCATTCCCGTCGCGCCGTCGGACGCGGCGCCAGCCGACGACCCGTTCCGCTACGGCTGGCGTTTCGTGCCGCGCCCAACTCCCGATGATCCCAACCATCTCGAACAGGTTCCGCTCACGCTGGAGGACGTCCTGCACCCGGAAGTGGGAGATTTCATCGTGCATAACGATCGCCACGAGACCGACCGCATGTATCTGACGGAAGTGCTACGCATGCGCCTGGAGGAGTCGGGCGCGGCGATCGTGCTGACCGATGTGCGCATTGCGTGGGACGTGCCCGACCTGCGCCCGCACGGACCGGATGTGACAGTCATTCCGGGCGTGCAGGAACGCCAGAACTGGAGCACGTTCGAGGTGGCGGTCGAGGGCGCGCGTCCGGCGCTGATTATCGAAATCACCTCGCCGGAGACGCGCGAGAACGACCTGGAGCGCAAGGTGGAGCACTATGCGCGAGCGGGGGTGGCGCAGTACGTGATTGTGGACGATGTCAGTCGTGGTCGTCGGGAGCGGCGTCTGCGCCTGCTCGACTACTGGCTGGAGGGGGGCGCATACCGGTTGCACCCGCCGGATACGGCGGGACGGGTGCATCTGATAGTGGCCAACCTGTGGCTGGGCATCGAGCAGGATCACGTCGTCTGCTACGACGAACACGGCGTTCCGTTCGGCGACTACGCGACTGTTGTGCGGCAGGCGGCGGAGGCGATAGCGCGGGCGCAGCGCGAAGCGGAGCGAGCACAGCGCGAAGCGGAGCGGGCGCAACGTGAAGCGCAGGCGCGCGAAGCCGAAGCGCGCGCGCGACAGGCAGCCGAGGAGCGGGCGCAGCGCGAAGCGGAGCGGGCGCAACGTGAAGCGCGCGCGCGACAGGCAGCCGAGGAGCGGGCGCAGCGCGAAGCGGAGCGGGCGCAACGTGAAGCGCAGGCGCGCGAAGCCGAAGCGCGCGCGCGACAGGCAGCCGAGGAGCGGCTGCGCGCGCTCGAAGAGGAACTGCGCCGGTTGCGCGGCGGTTAATGGCGTAGATGAACGTCGCCTGTGCTCACTTCGGTCGGGTTGGAGATGCAATGTTGGGTCGCGTCGCTTCCTGCCCAATCAGGCGGCGAAGCGCCAACTCCAGGTAGCGGTCGGGGAACAGGCGCAGCCGTGCGTTCAGCATCCGACGCGCCGCCGGGCTATTCCTGCAACATTTCACGAAGAGTGGAGGGCATTCAGCACATAATTGAGATGCGGCGAATAAGGACTGTAGCGATGTGCCTGAAACCGAAGATCGAGCACGTCAGGCAATCCACGCCGCTCGATAGCGCGTCAGGAACCATGCCGGTTTGTGGATTTCCAGAATGGCGCATTCAATGCCGGTGAACCAGTGCCATCGGATGGTCTCGGCCATCAGTGTGCAGTGGTCAGTTGCTGACCCCCTGACGTTTGGCAACGTTTCAACTCGCCCATTTCGGTAACGAACATTCGCCCGATACGAACTTCGCCCCTCTTGTGCTGCACAGCGACGTTCCGTACAAAACTCACCCCCGGATGACCGCCGCCTGACCGGGTGCAAAGCACTTACGGCGGCATCTGCCCTGCCGCGCCGCGGAGGGTCACCAACAGTTGCTCGACGGGCGCGAGGGCTGCAATCAGACGGTCACGTTCGTCGGGTTGCAGAAATGCGACCTGATTAATCGGCAGCGTATCGATCAGTTGCATTGCGCGTTCGCGCACGACTTCGACGGAGAACGGCGCTTGCGCCGTTACAGTGCGACGTGCCAGGCGCTGGAGGAATTCCGGCAACGCTGATTGATCGCCTGGAAGTGGGGGCCAGCGGTCGGCATCCGCCCAGAGCGGCAGGTTGCGCCCGGCAAGCGCCAGACGAATCTCACGCTGCTCGTATGCCGTTGTCAAAACGTCGAGCGTTTGCACAGCATCGCTGTCGGTCAGCCAGTGCGTGTTTGCCACTACCACGGTCCAGCGCCGTCCACCAATCGTGTTTGCCAGCAGGTCGAGGTGCCAGACCTGCGGGATAGCCTCCGGTAGCGCCAAATGGCGCCACAGCTCATCGTCGCCCTCAGCCGCGAGCGCGGCAGCAAGTGTCTGCAACAGGCGCAAACCCGGACGTAGTTCGATGTCGGGTGGCGCAGCGGCGTGCCAGATCACCTTCTGTCCGCGAGTGTGCAGATGGGATGCAAGCGCGGCTGACAGGGCGAACGCTTCTTCAGTGTCGCCCCAGATAAGTGCCAGGCTATCGCGTCGCAGCGATGCGACGTACAGATCGAGTTCGGTTTCGTAACCAACCACAGATGCGGATGGAGGGGCATAGAAGTGCGCTGGCGGCGCTGGCGGCGGCAACGCTTCGATAGCAGCGGGCATCAGGGTCGCCAGGCGCTCCAGCGCCTCGCGCTTCGCCCGGCTATAGGTGCTTGCACTCAATGCCAACGCTTCCTGGAGATCGACGCGCGTTTCACCCGCCTCATACTCACCGGCGATGATCAGGTAGTGTCGCCAGCGCGGGTCGTTCAGCACTGGACCGGCGTCGTCTGGTGGGCGCAATTGTTCGATAGCGGCGCGCAGCGCTGCTTGCAGGCGGCGTCCACGCTGCTGAACATCGGTTTCGTCTGCCAGCAGCAGTTTTGCCAGATCGCTGCGTCCCAGGGTGAGCGGCGGGTCTTCGGGGAGCGCGACAAGCGCCTCGCGCAGCAGGCGTATGGTGGCGCTCTGTGCTCCAATGCCGCTTTCCTCATCGCGCAGACGCGCCAGCAGTCGGTAGAATGTGCTGCGTGGCACGTCGAGGATACCCTCGTTGCGCAAGCGTGCCTGCACCCTACGCCAGAGCACATTCGCCGCAATGCCTGGTTCAGCGGCGAGTTCCTGGCGCAGCGCGCGCGCCAGCGGACTGTTGCGCACAAAGTGACCTCCGCCGCGCTTGCGGCTCTTCAGCGCCGCCAGACCACCATGCCGGAAAGCTTCGCGCAGCCGCCGCAGGCTTTCGCGGCTGACGCCGAAGGTGCGCGCCACTTCCCCCGGTGCGCGCCCTTCGCGCAGCAGGGCTGCCAGCATACGGTACCGCCGTAGCGCCACCTCGTCGTTGCCGAACCGCTCGATCAGATCGGCGCTGGTCAGGCGCGGGAGTTCGAGTTCAGGCGTTACACTTCTCATGCAACGACTCCAGGCTCTTTGAGACCTGCCAGACGGCGCCCAATAGAGACCTTCGCAAACAGGTCATACCGCTAATCAATCCGACTAGCGCGATCCTTCCGGGGATGCCATCCGGTGGGTGGCGCACTCGCGTGACGCCCAGCCGCACTTCGGAGCGTACCTCTTCGAGATCGGCACAGACTGCATTGCGCCATGCAACCTCGTTCAGAGACTGCCAGATGCCTGATTCAGGTTCGGCGCACCGGGGCGGTCCTGCCAGCGCCGCTCAGCACCGCTCTGGCGCAAGAACGGTTTGACCACCAGGCAGCGATGGGTCCTCGCCCCATCCCCGATTACCAATAGCCGGGTCCAGGACGATGCCGAAGCCGATGGTTCCAACCGGTCGCCACCTGCGCCTCCCGAAGCGCATGGTCGCGCGCGTGGAGCAACAGTCTCCCGGCGGGTGCGATGCCACTGATGACCGACGGTTGTACTGCTAACCACGCTTGACAATCAGCTCGGCATTGCTGTAGAGCGCATAGATCAACGGCAGCACATTGCGTTTCTCGCGTAAATACTCGCGCCGCATATCGCGTAGCAGATCGCCAAGGCGCGTATTGCCGGCGACAAAACGGCGCAGCAGAGCAGGCGCAAACTCCGCAGCGAAAAAGGCGGGCATTAACACTTCCGTGCCAATGATACCGCGCGCGCCGCGCCCAATCAGGTAGGGAACCAGACCGTTGTACAGCTCCGGTGACAGTTCAGCGCTTTCGCAGGCGTTGAGCACCACCAGCGGCGCGCTGTCGAACCGGTCGAGGTCCAGTCCGGCGTACAGGTTCATGTCGTCGAGTGTAACCGCTTCGCCATTGACGCTCAAATAGGAGTCGCCCAAGCCGTATTCAATCCCGGTTGCTGCATCCTTTTCGCCCGGCGAGCGACTGACTGCGTGCCCGTAGAAGTAGATGATCTGCGGCACATTCTGGGAACGGCTCAGCAGATCGAGGAATGCGTCACGGGTGCCGTACTCGGTGACGGCCACGCCGTCGATGCCGGGCAGAATCTGGCGTTGTTCGGCGATGATCGGTGCATTGAACTGCGTATCGATGGTCTGATCGAAAACAAACCCAACGTGAAGCCGCTCGCTAGTGTTGAGTTCAGGTGCGAAGACGGCAGGCTGGCGCGCACTGAATTGCGGCGTGTGTTCGATGATGTGACGGTAGCCCCAGAACCCCATAGGATCGACCGGATCGGACGGTTTGAAGGGCAGGGCATAGACCAGCGACCAGGGGAAGGCGAAGCGTTCGGCAATGACATTGATGCGCAATTCGCGTTCGGCGGTTGCGGTGCGTAGCAGGCGCCCCAGTTCCTTTCCATCGTCGCCACTGCCGGGAGCGAAGAATAACGAGCGGAAGAGCAGATCGCCGATCTGCCGCAGGTCGCGCAGCGCTTCTTGGTGGATCGTCTCTGGGATCGTCGTGTCTTTCAGTTGGTAGACATAGACATTGCGCGCCGTGTCGAGTCGCTTGACGATTTTCTCCAGGAACGCGGCACGCGCCCGGCGGATGACATCCACGATCTCCTTCTCCGCCAGGTTCAGGCGTGCGACGGTGTACCCGCTTCCCAGTGAAAGGATAAAGGTATAGCCGGTGGTTTCGCGGATAATAATCAGGCTGGCGTCCATTTCGGTTGGATACGCGAGTGGACTGCGCGTCGTTGCAGTTGCGGCGGCGAGGGTCAGCCCGCTGGCGCGCACCGGTTCGGCAGGAAGGTCCGCCAGCGCCGCTTCGCCGATTGCCACCTGCGCGACGATCTTCTGGAACGGCTTCTGGTTGAGTGAGAGGAGCGCCGTAATCTCACCGATCCCCTGCTGGATCGGCTCGATGATGAACCCGGCGATATTTTTCGAGACCCCGCCGCGCGGAAAGATGATCTTTTGCTGAGGGATGCCGTACACCTTGAAGAATGCGCTGTCGGCGACCAGGCGCACATCCACCTCGATCTGTGCAGCAGCGCTCATCGCTTCCGCCTGCTCAACGCCTCCCGTCCGCACATGAGCGCTGGCGAGCGGCGGCGCAACATTCACATTGACAGCATACATCCCACCGATCGCCAGCGCTTCGCCCGGCGGCACAATGCGCGTCAGGGTTCTGCCGCCACCGGTGATCTCCACTTCGCGTTGCAATCGCTGCTCGATCCACAGGTTGAAGACGCGGTCATCCTGGGCGCCGGCAATCTGGTTGAGCAGCGCCGACTCTGGTGTGCGCTCGGCAGGGAGTGATTCAGGTGTGACACTTCCACTCCGTTCGACATCTGTGATCTGTTCGGGCAACGGTGCGGCAGAACGCAGCAGATCAGGCTCAATGTCGCCCATGGCGTCGCCATCGTCAGCCATCGGCGGCTTTGCCGACGCCGTTTCGCGCCGGAACGGGTCGAAGGCGACGTTGCCAGCCGTGAGCAGTTCCGCGAAAATGACTCCGTAGATCGTGCCGCTGTCGAGCACGACGACGCGCCTGCCGGGATGACGGTCGCGGACAGTGCGCGCCTCGTAAGTGGAGTTCGCCTGGCGATCCATTCCCTGTACAGGCGACAGGCGCTGGATCAGGGTCGCCAGCGGAACCTCCGCCAGTTTGGTCGTGAGGTGTTCATCCGGCTCTACATAATTCAGCGGCAGGGGACAGGCGGCAAGTTCAGGGAGTGTCCAGCCGCGAACGTCCTGGTAGCGCATGAGGCGATGGACGATCTCCTCGACCTCGATCCAGCGCGCGACGATAAACATACCATCGGCACGTGGAACGATGACGAAGCGGTACAGGCGGTCATTGCGATCCGGCGGCAGCATGGCATGGATCTGCCAGAGCGACGCCGTCTCTTCGACGACCAGGCAAGCGCTGATCGGCGTCAGGGTGAGTTTATCGAAGTCGACAGGCATACGGCTCCTTCCGGTCGGTAGAATCTAACCACAGAGACGCAGAGGGCACAGAGGGCAACCTTCAACCGTCCCATTTCAACCTTCGCACCTGCAACTCAGCGGCGTCCGCGCTCTGGTCGCCTTCGGTAGAATCTAACCACAGAGACGCAGAGGGCACAGAGGGCAACCTTCAACCGTCCCATTTCAACCTTCGCACCTGCAACTCAGCGGCGTCCGCGCTCTGGTCGCCTGCGGAAGCGCCTCAACCGTCTCACTTTCAACCTTCGCACCTGCAACGCTGCTCCCCGCCTTCCCCACATTCAGCGTTCAACATTCAACGACCACCCTCCCACCTGACAAACCCTTCAACCTGTGGAGACGTTGCACCGCACCGTCTCTACCGCGCGCCTCCCGCCTCTCGCCTCTTGCCTTTCCTGCCTCTTGCCTCTCCCGCCTCTCGCCTCTCGCCTCTCCCGCCTAACGATGACGAAGCGGTACAGGCGGTCATTGCGATCCGGCGGCAGCATGGCATGGATCTGCCAGAGCGACGCCGTCTCTTCGACGACCAGGCAAGCGCTGATCGGCGTCAGGGTGAGTTTATCGAAGTCGACAGGCATACGGCTCCTTCTGGTCGGTAGAATCTAACCACAGAGACGCAGAGGGCACAGAGGGCAACCTTCAACCGTCCCATTTCAACCTTCGCACTTGCAACTTAGCGGCGTCCGCGCTCTGGTCGCCTTCGGTAGAATCTAACCACAGAGACGCAGAGGGCACAGAGGGCAACCTTCAACCGTCCCATTTCAACCTTCGCACTTGCAACTTAGCGGCGTCCGCGCTCTGGTCGCCTGCGGCAATGCCTCAACCGTCCCACTTTCAACCTTCGCATCTGCAACGCTGCTCCCCGCCTTCCCCACATTCAGCGTTCAACATTCAACGACCACCCTCCCACCTGACAAACCCTTCAACCTGTGGAGACGTTGCACCGCACCGTCTCTACCGCGCGCCTCCCGCCTCTCGCCTCTCGCCTCACCCCTCCCGATACCAGTTCCCCGGCAGATCGGCGAGATCGCCGGCGGCGTCGGGTGACAGATCGCTCCAGCGGACGACGCCGGATGCCGGGATGTTGTATTTCGCGCGCAGATGGGCAATCAACCAGGAAAGAGCGCGTTGGGATGCATCGGTGTAGCCGGTGTGCGGACGTTCCAGCATGACGCCGATGCTGCTGCGGTTGATGTTGCGCCGCGCGCCGTCCCAGTACGCCATGCCGCTGTGGAATGCAGCGAACTCGTCGTCGATCAACTGATAGATCGCGCCATGAGCGGCGACATAGTAGTGCGGCATGCGTGGCGATCCGGGCATTGCCATCGTTTCGAGCGATTGAAGCGCCGGTCCTGCATCGCCGTGGAGGACGATCAGGCGAATCTTCGAGCCGCTCCGACTGCCATACGCACTCGGCGCGCGCCCGGCAACCGCAAAGCGTTGAATGTGGAAGGCGTCCCATTCCGGCGCAAAAACCGCGCCCGGCGACAGAAGCCTGGCGACCGGCGCGGGAGCGGCGAGCAGCATTTGTTGCGGTCCGAAGATTGCGCTCAGGCGCTTCACGTCGCTCCAGTTCGGCACAATGTTGTAGATCGTGTCGGTGGCGTAGACCTGGAAGTTGTACTGTTTGTCGCCGACGGTGATCGGGTCGGTTTTCCCCAGCGGCGCGCCGAGGTTCCATTGCCGGGCAAGTTGGTGGAATGCCCAGTCGGGGCGGTACTGTTGCCCGGCGGCGGCGTAAGTGGCTTTGAGCAGTTCGTCGCGCACCTTTGCCTGCGCCGGGTTCGTGGTGTTGGCGAGCGCGCTAAGGCGCTGAATGTTCTGCCATTCCGTGCCACGGTTGAAAATCGTGTCGGTGGCGAAGACCTGATAACTGTAGGAAACTCCGTCCACCACCAGTTTCTTGCTCGGCTCCAGCGGCGGACCAAGAGTCTGGCCGGCAACGGCGTACTGGTGGAATGCCCAATCGGGGCGAAACGGCGAGCCGCCGGTGGCGTAGGTGGCGTCGAGCAGAGCGCGTCCGAGTGTTCCCGGCGGCGGAATAGAACCGGCGAGCAACTGCGACAGGCGCTGTACGTCGCCCCAGTTCGGCGATTCGCAAAAGAGCGTATCACGGGCAAACGGCTGATAGGCGTAGGTCTTCCCGCCGTGTTGCAATCGCTGGCTCTTCGCCATTGGAAAGCCCAGATTGTTCTCGACGGCGAACTGATGGAACGCCCAACTGCTGTTGTACCCCTCGGCGCGACGGGCGTAACTCTGCTCGAGCAGCGCCTCGGCGAGTTCCTCGATCTCCGGCGGAATGGAACCGATCGGACCGGGCGGTGGCGGCGGCGGCGGCGCAGCATTGTTGAGCCAGGCATTGACCTCGCCGAGCACCCATTCTTTTGTAACCGCCCATCCGGGGCAACTTTTCTTGCTGTAGTCGCGGTGGAAGGCGAGCAGGGTTGCGGGGGGGATATTCAGCCGCCGCGATAACCCGCCAAGCACCGCTTTTGTTCCTTCCCACACTGCGCCTGATGGCCGCTCACGGTCGTAGTCGCCGACCATCTCGACGCCGATAGAGTACCATCCGGCTTTCAGGCTGCCATTGCCGGGACCGGCATGGATGCCGATGTCTTTCATTGGCGTAAACAGCCAGATACCGTCGGGAGCGACATAAATATGGGGGGCGGATGCCCATCCCTTATTGGCATAGTAGCGCTGCATTCCCTGCATCGAGGCAAGACCGCGCCACTGCTGCACCGTTGGGCGCCAGGTGTGGTGCAGCACCACTTTCGATGGGGTCAACTGCCCGAACTGATAGCGGGCAACGTAGTCGAGCCATTGCGGAATGGTCAGGCAACGCCCGATCATGGGCGGTGTGCCGGTAGTGACGTCTTGTGAGGTCAACCGAACACCTCTCTGGCGGAGCAGGGATGCCATCCGAATCCGGAACAGCGTTCATCGTAGCACAGAGCAAGCCCGCGAGTCAAGTTTGACAGACCGCCGCCGGAAGTGTATAATCTCGTAGCGGAACTGACGATCCCCGATAGCTCAACGGTAGAGCGGCTGACTGTTAATCAGTAGGTTCCAGGTTCGAATCCTGGTCGGGGAGCCAGTAAACGCCCGGAACCATACCGGGTGTTTTTGTTTCCAGGCACATCACTCCAGGAACAGCGGCACATCTGGTCTTCGGCGCCGGTCAGGTGCATCCGGTTGCACTCGATGGCATAGGCAGAACGCGGTCGCGCCCGGCGGCGCCGGTGGCGGAGTGACGAGATTGCTTCGCCGCCTGCGGCGGCTCGCAATGACAGCGCGCACTGGCGTGCCCGGCGGGGGGGATTGCTTCGCCCGGCGGCGCCGGTGGCGGAGTGACGAGATTGCTTCGCCGCCTGCGGCGGCTCGCAATGACAGCGCGCACTGGCGTGCCCGGCGGGAGGATTGCTTCGCCCGGCGGCGCCGGTGGCGGAGTGACGAGATTGCTTCGACCGGCGGCGCCGGTGGCGGAGTGACGGGATTGCTTCGCCGCCTGCGGCGGCTCGCAATGACAGCGCGCACTGGCGTGCCCGGCGGGGGGATTGCTTCGACCGGCGGCGCCGGTGGCGGAGTGACGAGATTGCTTCGCCCGGCGGCGCCGGTGGCGGAGTGACGAGCGTGCTTCGACTGGCTGCGCCGGTCTCGCAATGACAGCGCACACCGGCGTGTCCACATCGTCAGCGTCCCATCCCATAAAACTCATCATTCGGGCGTAATGCGCTCATATTGGCGAGACGGTTGCTCATAGCGAAGAAGGCGGCAATTGCGCCGATCTCCCAGATATCTTCTTGTGTAAAGCCGTGCTGATAGAGCGGCTGCCAATCATCGTCGCTGATCCGGGCCGAATCGACTGCCACTTTCTGCGCGTAATCGAGCATAGCCCGCTGGCGTGGGGTGATCTCGGCACGGCGGTAATTGGCGGCAATTTGTTCGGCGAGGCGCGGGTTTTTGCTGCGGATCCGCAAAATCGCGCCGTGGGCGATCACGCAATAGAGACAATCGTTGACCGCCGAAGTCGCCACCACGATCATTTCCTTTTCTGCTTGAGAAAGGTTTGAGGGGCGATTCATCAGCGCGTCGTGGTAGGCGAAAAAGGCGCGAAATTCGTCGGGACGATGGGCGAGCGCCAGAAAGATGTTGGGTACAAAGCCGCTCTTCACGGCGACCTGCTCAATCCGTTTGCGAATGTCCGGCGGCAGTTCATCGATCCGAACGGGGAGCGGAAAACGGCTGATCGGGTGTTCGGGGGCGTCCATACACACCTCTCTCGGCAATGCACTGTGGAACCAGACGGGCATTGGCGCATCATATCGATGCGTTGCTCTCTCATTATACGCCTGTCGGACGGCGCATAGCGGGGTGAGGAAAACAGAGCGCCGGGACATTCGCCGTCCTCGTCGCCGAATCGGGAACTCCCATTTGATGGCGTCGAAGGGTGTGATACCAATTCCCTGTGAACATCCGGCATGGTTACCCCGAGCAGAGCGAGGGGTCGTGCGCGACCCGCTGAGATTCCTCGCTGCGTTTACCCTGAGCGAAGCGAAGGGCTCGGAATGACAAGCATGCGGCATCTTCAACCGTCATTGGTATGATTTCTGGTTCGGCGACCTTGAGACTCCAACGAGGCTTTGCCTTGTGCCCCATTGCGACGCCGCGCGCCGGTCACCTTGCGCAGAGGCGTCGCCGGAACGAAGGATTGTGGAATGACAACTCGCGTTGAGATTCCTCGCTTCGCTCGGAATGACAACTCGCGTCGGGATTGCGCGCTGCGCTCGGAATGACAACTCGCGTCGGGATTGCGCGCTTTGCTCGGAATGACAACTCGCGTTGAGATTCCTCGCTTCGCTCGGAATGACAACTTGCGTCGGGATTGCGCGCTGCGCTCGGAATGACAACTCGCGTCGGGATTGCGCGCTGCGCTCGGAATGACAACTCGCGTCGGGATTGCGCGCTTTGCTCGGAATGACAACTCGCGTCGGGATTGCGCGCTGCGCTCGGAATGACAACTCGCGTCGGGATTGCGCGCTTTGCTCGGAATGACAACTCGCGTCGGGATTGCGCGCTGCGCTCGGAATGACAACTCGCGTCGGGATTGCGCGCTGCGCTCGGAATGACAACTCGCGTCGGGATTGCGCGCTGCGCTCGGAATGACAACTCGCGTCGGGATTGCGCGCTGCGCTTGGAATGACCGCCCGCGTCGAGATTCCGCGCTGCGCTTGGAATGACCGCCCTATCCAGGATCGCTGCTCCAATCAACGGGCAACCTGTAACGGATGCCGTTCAACCTTCAACCCCCAAACTCTCCCTGAAAAACGCGATAATGGCATCCACATGCCCGGCGACGTACAGGTACCCGCCGTACCGTTCATTCGATGGCGCCGCGACGACGGGACGCGCACGCGGAGTGTTCGCTGCCATTGCCGCGACATCCGCCAGCGATCCCCAGCGGTCGCCGGCGCCCTGGATGTAGAGTACGTCGGTATCGCGCAGGCGGTGGACCCACGCCGCTGGCGCAATGGCGCTCAACGGCGGTGCGCCAAATGCCCGGTGGATCAGCCCGCCTATCTGAATCAACGTCGGACCGGCGGGACCGAGCACGTCGCGCGCAGTATTGGGCGCAAACACCTGCGCGCTTGTCGGTTGCACGGCAACAATGCCACGAATGGGTGCGCATTCAGGGGCGGCGCACAGCGCAGCGTTCGCTCCCATCGAATATCCAATCAGTCCGATCCGCCCGCCGTCCACGTCCTGCCGCGCGCGCAGCATCGCTACTGCGCCGATCACGTCGCGCGCTTCGTTGACGCCGAATGTCACCGGTATCCTGGCGTCGCTGAGTCCATGGTTGCGCAGATCGAAGAGCAGCACGTGGAATCCGGCGCGGCTAAAGGCGGCTGCCGGTTCGAGAAAATCGATCGTGCGGTCGGGAAGCAGTGTTGCGCCAGCGCGGTTGCCACAGCGGTTCCAGGGCCAACCGTGAATAAACACAATCGTGGGTGCTGGCGAACCGTCAGCATTCGCCCGGTGGATGAACCACCCGCGCAACGTGACGCCATCCTGCGACGGGAACGTCACATCTTCGGCGCGGAGGTTCAGATCGGCGGGGAAGCGCCACAATGGCTGACGTGTGCTGAAGATCATCAGGCGCAGTGCCTCAGTCGTGCGGTACGCCGTCGGACCGACCGCTATTCCCGCGCCCAACCCGGCAAGGAACGGCGCCAGCCGCCAGAAACGTGACATGGTCAGTCTCCTGATCTTGTATACTGTGCTGCACTATTCTACTCTATTTACTTCGCTGACGACGAAAGAGACGCCGATGCCAGGAATGATTGTGGCGCCAGAACCGATAGCCGTCGAGTCCGGCGCGCGGGCGCTCATGAACGGCGGCAATGCCATCGATGCCGCTGTGACCTGCGCCTTTGTGCAGATGATTGTCAACCCGCAGATGTGTGGTCTGGGCGGGTATGCGCTTGCAGTCGTGCGACTGGCGGGCGAACCCGCAGCGCGCACGATCCTGCTCGACGCGCCTGCACTTGCCGGCTCGCGGGTGCGCTCCGATATGTGGGTTGATCGCGTTATCGGCATGAACCCCGACGGATGGGGATACTTTCTGACCGACAAGGTCAACGATGTGGGCTATCGAGCGATCTGCACACCGGGTGCGGTGAAGGGACTGGCAACCCTGCTGGAGCGTTGGGGAAGCATCAGTTGGGCGCAGGCGCTCGAACCGGCAATCCGCGTCGCTGAAGAAGGGTTCATGGTCGATAGCGTTCTGGCGAGCCGCTGGAAGACTCGCGCGCTCTACCCAGAGGCGAGTTCGCTGCTCGACTACATTCTGGCGAATGAAGAAGCGCGCCGTATCTACCTGACCGCCGATGGACGCCCCTACGACGAGGGGATGATCCTGCGCAACCCGGACTATGCCCGTACCCTGCGCCGCCTCGCGGACGCCGGTCCCGACGACTTCTACCATGGTGAACTGGCACAGCGCATCGCCGGGGACATCACCGCCAACGATGGCTTTGTCACCGCCGAGGACCTGGCGGACTATGCGCTGCGCGAAGAGCCGCCGACAATTGGCACGTACCGCGGGTACACGATTGTATCGTCGCAGGCGCCGCACGGTGGTCCGACCCTGATTGAAGTGCTGAACATTCTCGAAGGGTACGACCTGCGCGAACTCGAGCACAACAGCGCCGATTATATCCTCACCGTAGCCATGGCGATGAAAGCCGCGTTTGCGGATCGCAATCGTTTTATCGGCGATCCGGCGTTCGAGGCTGTTCCCCTCGACCGACTCACGAGCAAAGAACGCGCCGCGCAGTGGCGGACGCGGATCGACGCGAGACAGCCGATTGATGTCGAGGCGCTGCCTGGTGGTCCGCCCGACACGACTCACGTCAGCGTCGTCGATGCTGCGGGCAACTGCGTCGCGTTGACCCACTCACTCGGTATGTCGTCGGGGGTCATCACGCCAGGTCTTGGCTTTATGTACAACAACTCGATGATCAATTTCAATCCGATCCCCGGTCATCGCAACTCGATTGCGCCGCGCAAAGGGCGCACCACCGGTATGTCACCCACTATCGTGTACGCCGATAACCGTCCGGTGCTGGTCCTCGGCGCACCTGGCGCAAACCGGATTATCACCGGCGTATTGCAGGTGCTGGTGAACATCATCGACTTTGGGATGAGTCCGGCGGAAGCGGTGCAGGCGCCACGATTCGACTGCCAGGGTGAGCGGATTGTGGTGCAGAACCGCATTCCTGAGTACATTTGCGATACTGTGCGTGAACATTACCCGGTGGTGCGGGCGCCGCAGAGTTATGGCGCATTTGGGCTGGTGCAGGTCATCAGCATCGACCCGGTGCGCGGCGGGTTGCGCGGCGCGTCCGACCCCGGCGGCGCGGGGATGGCATTGCACATCGGCTGAACGTCGTAGGGACAACCCGGCGGGTTGCCCGCAGTGGGTTGTCGGGAGGACACGAAATCAGCATCCAGAAACCAAGATTGACCGATCCAGGCATATGAGCGTACAATGTCCGATACATACTACCGTCCTCGATCTCACGACGGGCATATCCGGTTTTATCGCAGCCTTGCCTGCTCCACAGCAATCAATCAAGCATCGTGAGGAGGAACAATCCATGGCAAAACGCAGCGCACGTGATTTGTTCGGCGCCTTTATTGGGTGCATTGGCAGCCTGGCAATGCTGGCGGCTCTGCTGCCTGGCTTACTCTCAAGCGCGATCGGGATGATCCTGATCGGAGGCGCAATTATGACCGGTATCGTGATCGTGCTGAGCGATCTTCTGAGTGGTCGGAATGCGCTCAAAAGTCTGATTGGCGTTGTTCTGATGGGCATGCTGGTCTTCGCATTCGTCTATGCCCCGCTCTGGTATCTTTCGTCGCTGGCGGCTTCGGGCGATCTCTTGCGGTTTAACTTTAGTGGTGTAACCCCCTAATGTCTCAGCGACTTGTGGGGCAAACTCATATATCGCAGTGCGACATCGACAGGTTCTGATCGAAGGCGCATTTGTTGGCGTTATCCATAGTGCAGAGACATCCACGCCGTCGCCGATCGCCTGAATTTCGGATAGCGCAAGGCTGTGTTGGAGGCGTCTGCACACTCTATCAGCCCCGCCCTCTGAGGAACATGGCTGCAACGTGAGATCCGCCCCTACAGCATCCGAACGCAATCATCATCCATCCCAGGACAGAATCTCATGACCGAACCATTCACCTTCCCCGACATCACCGACCGGCTCGACATCCATCCAACCGCGTATATTTCGCCATATGCATATGTACACGGCACGGTCAGCATTGGCGCCGACTCGTCGGTGTGGCCTATGGTCGTCATTCGTGGCGATAATGGATTCATTCGTATCGGTGCGCGGTGTAATATCCAGGATGGCAGCGTGCTCCATGCCGACCCAGACGCCCGGCTGACGATTGGCGACGGTGTGAGCATCGGGCATGCAGCCGTTGTTCATGGCTGCACCGTCGAGGATGATGTGCTGATCGGGATCGGTGCGGTGGTGCTGAATCATGCGCAGATCGGCGCCGGTAGCCTGATCGCAGCGCGCGCCCTGGTGACCGAGGGCATGATCGTTCCACCAGGGTCGCTGGTGATGGGCATACCCGGTGTTATTCGCCCGCTCGGCGAAGGGCGTCTCGAACGGATCCGCCGAACGGCGCAACGCTACGTGGCGCTGAAGGAGCGCTACCGTTCGTCCGGCGCCTGACCGGTCGATGGGGCGTCGGCAGGTGAAGCGGCGACTCTGTCGGGCAACCGTGAACCCTGGTCGAGCGCGTCCTGCACTGGCTTAACTTCTGCAACCTCATGGGCGCCAGAAACAGGTGGCGCACTATCGGTGGATGATGGTGCGCTCCCCGCGCTGCCGACTGTTGTGGCCGCTTCGGAGGACGAAGGAGGCGCGGCAGCCGTGGCCGGCGCCGCTGATGTGTCCGGCTTCGCCGATTCTTCCACGACGCGCGCCTGTGGCGTAGTTGGAGGTGCAGGCGTCGATGGTTGCGCGACAAGCGGGCTGCCAGGCGAAGGGAGCGACGGTGTACCTGATTGGAGTGTTGCTGATACGGGTGCGTCAGATGACGCCGCTTCCAGATCACGCGCCACGAGGCGTCCGGCGAGCGGATAGGCGAATCGGTTGCCGCGATAGACCTGGTATGCCCCGTAGAGTGCATACAGGGTCGCAGCAAATCCATACACAATGGGAACGATCAGACCGAACAACGCAATCCAGAACGTATCTGGCAACGTACCATCACGGTAGAGGTCTGGTCGCAGCGCGGCAGGCAGCAACGAGAGCACCAGGCACCCGGACCACAAGAGCATTAGCAGCACGACTCCCAAAAGCGTGCCTGCCTGATAGACGAGCGCCTGCACGATATGCGCGCGCACAAAACGCGATCTCCGGCGCTGCGTCGCCCAAAGCACGACGGTCAGCACCAGTCCGGTCAAACCGGTCGCATTCGCTATCATACTGGCGTGCGCCATTGCCGCTGTCAGGCGCTCATCTTCGTCGGGTCGAGCCATGTCTGGTTCCACTCACGCCCATGCACCGTACCGGCGATTATAGCACAGATGTGGCGAGGATGGATGCGGTCGCTCATATCCTTTGCAACCCGTGGCATTGTTCAGGTACAATAGATGGAGTTCGCCCACGACAGGATCATCAGAACCTATGCACTTCACAACCATTGACGAGTTACAGCAAGCGCTCGCCGCACACCACTACATTGCCGACCGTCCATTGACAACCGCAATTTTTCTGGCGCTCAAACTCCAAAAACCGCTGCTGCTGGAAGGGGAAGCGGGGGTTGGCAAGACCGAGATCGCCAAAACGCTGGCGCGGATGCAAGACCGCCACCTGATTCGCCTTCAGTGCTACGAAGGTCTCGACGTCAACACGACGATCTATGAGTGGAACTATACCCGGCAGATGGTGCAGATCCGCCTGATAGAGGCGCTTGGCGCCGCCGATGCCCATGCTGCGCTCAATGAAATCTTCAGCCCTGAGTTTCTGATCAAGCGCCCGTTGCTCCAGGCTATCGAAGAGAGTTGGGAACGGCCGCCGGTGCTGCTGATCGATGAGATCGACCGCGCTGATGAAGAGTTCGAGGCATTTCTGCTCGAATTGCTCTCCGACTGGCAGATCAGCATCCCGGAGATTGGAACGATCCGCGCCAGTCAACCGCCGACGGTCGTTATCACCAGCAACCGCACCCGCGAGATTCACGATGCGCTGAAGCGGCGCTGTCTCTTTTACTGGATCGATTATCCGTCGCTTGATAAAGAACTTCAGATCGTCAATGCCAAAGTGCCCGGCGCATCGGAGCGGCTGTCGCGTCAAGTAGTGGCGTTCGTCCATGAACTGCGCAAACTCGATCTCTTCAAGCTTCCCGGCGTCGCCGAGACGCTCGATTGGACGACAGCGCTCACGGCGCTCGATGCGCGTGAACTGACCGCCGATCTCGTTGAGGATACGCTCGGCGCCATTCTGAAGTACCAGGACGACATTGCGCAGGTGCGCGGGCAGGGGGTGCGCTCGCTGTTGGAGAAGGTGGGCATGTAGGAGATCGCTCAACCCTACTATGGACGAATTTGAAACGCTCGTTCCCCACGGTAACCTGATGACGCACGTGGTTGCGTTTGCGCACCTGTTGCGTAACACCGGCATCAAGGTGAGCGTCGAGCAGACGATTGATCTGGTGCGGGCGCTGGAACACGTCCCTATCATGTCGCGCAACGATTTCCGCGCTGCTGCGCGCTGTACGTTGGTCTGCCGGCGGGAGGACCTGCCGGTGTTCGATGCCGCCTTTGATTTTTACTGGCGCACGCAGTCGGGTTTCGACCCGCTGATGCTGGCGATCCCGGTAGTCAAAACGCCGCCAAAGCCGCTGCGTCTGCCGCGGCGTCCGCGTGGCCAGGGCGATGGTCACAAGGAGCCGGATCGTCACGAAGAACAGCAGGAGGAGAAGGTCGGGTTCACCCTGACGTTCACTGCTGCCGAAACGCTGCGGACCAAAGACTTTGGCAACTTTACATACGAAGAAGTGCAGGCGTGCAAAGAGTTGCTGCGCACGCTCGAATGGCGTATCGAGCCGCGCCGCACGCGCCGCCGCCGTTCGGCGAACCGCCCTGGCGTGATCGATATGCGCCGTCTCCTGCGCCGAAACCTGCGGTATGGCGGTGAGCCGATCGAACTGACCTTCCGCGAACCGCGCTATCGCCAGCGTCCCCTGGTTGTGCTGTGCGACATCAGTGGCTCGATGGATCGCTATAGCCGCATTCTGCTCCAGTTCGTCCACACGATCTCGAATGGTCTGCGCGATGTCGAGGCGTTTGTGTTCGGCACGCGCCTGACGCGCATTACACGCCTGTTGCGCGAACGCGATATCGATGAAGCAATCGCCGCCGTCAGTAAACAGGTCGTCGATTGGTCGGGCGGGACGCGCATCGGCGATGCGGTGCGCCACTTCAACTACTCCTGGTCGCGGCGGGTGCTTGGGCGTGGACCGGTGGTGCTGCTGATCAGCGATGGCTGGGACCGTGGCGATCCGCAGGTGCTCGCGCGCGAAATGGCACGGTTGCAACGCTCCTGCTATCGCCTGATCTGGCTGAACCCGCTGCTCGGTAATCCGCGCTATCAGCCGCTAACCCAGGGGATGCAGGCGGCGCTTCCCTTCATCGACGACTTCCTGCCGGTGCATAACCTGATCAGCCTCGAACAACTCGGCGCAAAACTTGCGATGCTCGGCGCGCGCCGACCGGAGCGCCGCCAGAACGCCGGTGGGAGAGTGATCGCACAAGTGTAGCGTTCGGGCAAGCCCTTCGATTACATTGCCCGCTTTCGGGGACGAGGACGCCAGTACTGTCGTCGCAGCGCCTCGCCTCAACATCCCCCCGCTCCTGAAAAACACGACACGAGAGAGAAGAGTGAGAGATGAAGATGGGAAGGTTCTCAGTTCTCGGCTCTCAGTTCTTGCACGTAAAAGTTGGTATATAATACGCAAATCATCGTCCAGACTCCCCATAAGAAAGGATGTGCGCTATGAAACGCGTGCTCGGATGGCTGATCGTCATTCCGCTCCTGCTGGCTGCGTGTGGTCAACCGGCAGCCCAGACGGGGCAACCGGTGGAAGTGACCCGCATCGTCGAAGTGACTCGCGTTGTCGAAGTGACGCCGGTTGGCGGCGGCGCGCCTGCACAACCGGCAGCGACTCCCGCGCCTGCTCCGGCGTCTGCCGCTCCTGCTGGTTTCGGTGAGACGCTCAAGGCGATTCAGGCGCGCGGCAAACTGATCTGCGGCGTCAACAGCCAGGTTCCCGGTTTTGGGTTCGTCGATCCGACAGGCGCTTTCAGCGGTTTCGATATCGATTACTGCAAGGCGCTGGCAGCAGCCATTTTCAATGATGTCAGCAAGATCGAATATCGTCCACTGACTGCGGAGCAGCGCTTTGCCGCCTTGCAGAGCGGCGAGATCGATGTGCTCATCCGCAACACGACCTGGACGCTCACCCGTGATACCGACAACGGCGGCAATTTCGTCGCCACGACGTTCTACGACGGTCAGGGTATTATGGTCCCGAAAGCCTCGAATATTACGAAGCTCGAAGACTTGAACGGCGCGACGATCTGTGTGCAGAAGGGCACGACGACCGAGTTGAACCTGGCGGACCAGATGAACGCGCGTAACCTGGCGTATACCCCCGCAACGTTCGAGGACGCCAACAGCACCTTCGCCGCCTACGCCGAGGAGCGTTGCGATGCCGTGACGACCGATAAGTCCGGTCTCGTGTCGCGCCGCTCAGTGCTGCCCAACCCCGATGATCACGTCATCCTCGATGTGACGCTGTCGAAGGAGCCGCTTGGTCCGATGGTGCGCCAGGGCGACGACCAGTGGTTCGACATTGTGCAGTGGGCGGTATTTGCCACGTTTGCCGCTGAAGAGTTCGGTATCACATCGCAAAATGTGGATCAACTCAAAGAAACCGATACCCGTCCCGAAGTTCGGCGCTTGCTTGGCGCTGATCCAAATGTGGACCTCGGTGCGAAGCTGGGCTTGAGTAAGGATTGGGCTGCCAATGTCATCAAAGCGGTCGGCAATTATGGCGAGATCTACGACCGCAATCTCGGCCCGAATACGAAGACTGCCATTCCACGTGGCATCAACAATCTTTACACTCAGGGCGGATTGCTCTACGCGCCGCCGTTCCGGTAAACCGCTCAGGAGTGAGACCTCGCAGACCATGTGAGTCTGCAAGGTCTCATTGATGTGGATAAGAACCTGTCCGAATAATCGCAGGAGCAGTGTCATTGCGAGCGAAGCGAAGCAATCTCATTGGATTGCGCGCGAATACGGGTTAGAATACGAAGGAGCAGTGTCATTGCGAGCGAAGCAATCTCCTCTCTCGTAGGGATTGCTCCAGAGCCTGCCCGAAAATTGACGGTCGGGCGTCACGACGAGCGCAGCAGCGCAAGATCTTTTTCAAACAGGATACCCCTGGCGCTGGTGCGCCTCGCAATGACGGCAATACAGGGTTATTTCGGATAGTCCCAGGTGTCAGCCATGGAAGCGCCTCCGCGCCCAACATCGCCGCTGCGATTGAGCCGCGCCTTCTGGCGCGATGAACGGTTCATCCAGATCGCCATCCAGATCCTTTTTCTGGCGCTGGTGATCTGGGTTGGTTCCGTGGCGCTGCGCAATATGTTGACGTCGCTCCGTCAGCAGGGGCTGGCGCTGGGATTCGATTTTCTCAATAGCGGCGCAGGGTTCGACATCAGCGATGCGCTGATTGCGTATAGCAGCAGCGATACCTTTGCGCGCGCGCTCCAGGTCGGGTTACTTAACACGGTTGTGGTCAGCCTGCTGGGTATTGTGCTGGCTACGCTGCTGGGTATTGTGGTGGGTGTTGCGCGCCTCTCAAGCAACTGGCTCGTCAATCGTATGGCGTGGGTGTTTGTGGAGATCATGCGCAATGTGCCGCTGTTGGTGCTGCTCGTCTTTATCTACACCGCCTTCTTTCTGAAACTGCCCCGCGCCCGTCAGGCGGTGAATATCGGTCCCGTCTATCTGAGCAATCGCGGGGTGGCTGTTCCCTGGGGCGAACCAACCGATACGTGGTCCCTCTATATGTCCGTTCTGGTCGGTGCGCTGATTGCGGGTGCGCTGGTCGGGTTTGCCATGCACCGGTGGCAGGAACAGAGCGGTCGCCCGCGTCCGTTGGTCTGGTTCTCGTTGCTGACCATAGCGGTGATTGCGATGGTTGGATGGGTCGCGTTGCCGCAACCGCCGTTGATCCTCTCGTACCCGGAAATTGCCGGGTTCAACTTTCAAGGCGGGCGGGTGTTGTCGCCGGAATTTATGGCGCTGCTGATCGGTCTTGTTCTTTATACGGCAGGATTCATCGGCGAAGTGGTGCGCGCCGGTATTCAGGCTGTGCCCAAAGGTCAGGTCGAGGCGGCGCGCGCGCTGGGACTTACACCGTCACGCACGCTGCGGTTGGTTGTCTTTCCGCAGGCGCTGCGCCTGATCATTCCGCCGATTACCAACCAGTACCTGAACCTGACCAAGAACTCGACACTGGCGGTCGCTATCGGGTATCCCGATCTGTTTGCGGTCTCCGGCACGATTATCAATCAGACCGGGCGCGCCGTTGAGATGATCGCTGTGGTGATGGCGGTCTACCTGATCTTAAGCCTGCTGACATCGCTGATCATGAACTGGTACAACCGTCGTGTCCGTCTGGTGGAGCGTTGACGATGAGCGCCAGGACGCCAACCGTTTCAAAATCCGCCGAGGCGCTGCCGCCGCCAACCGAACGATACAGCGTCGTTCGCTGGATGCACAAGAACCTGTTCAGCACCTGGTACAATACGCTGCTCACAATCATAATGCTGGCGCTGACGGCGTTTCTTGTGCGCGGCATACTGGAGTGGGCGCTCACACAGGCGCGCTGGGAGGTCATTAGCGCCAACCTGCGCCTGTTTCTGGTCGGGCAGTACCCGGTGACAGCGCTCTGGCGCATCTGGGCATGCGTGGCGTTGCTGGCATTCCTGATCGGCATGTCGTGGGGCATTTGGGGCAGGACGCAGCGCGGTGGAGCGATAGCGTTCGGTGCGTTGCCCTTCATTCTGGCGATCACGACCTCTGATGAGACATCGCGTGTCGCGCTGCTGATCACCGGCATCGCGGGCGTCGTCGGGTATACGCTGAGTTGGCGCTGGAGCGGCGCGTTGCGGCGGGTCAGTATCATTGGCTGGATTCTCTACTTCCCCATCCTCTTTGTGCTGGTCAGCGGGTTTGGCGCTGCTGATAGCGTCCTACCGCCTGTGCCGACCAACCTTTGGGGCGGGTTGCTGCTCACGCTGCTGCTGACGGTCGTTGGGATTGTGCTCTCTTTCCCGCTCGGCGTTCTACTGGCGTTGGGGCGGCAGTCGAAATTGCCGGTGATTCACTGGCTCTGCGTCATCTACATCGAACTGATCCGCGGTGTGCCGTTCATCAGTGTGCTGTTCATGGCGCAACTGATGCTCCCGTTGTTCCTGCCGGGCGTGACGATTGATCGGGTGGTGCGCGCGATGGCAGGGGTGATTATTTTCAGCGCCGCCTACCTGGCCGAGAATGTGCGCGGCGGCTTGCAGTCGATCCCGCGTGGTCAGTATGAAGCGGCACGCGCATTGGGTTTGAGCGCCTGGAAGATGACGCTGCTGATCATCCTGCCGCAGGCGCTCAGAGCCGTGATCCCGATTCTCGTGGGGCAGTTCATCGCGTTGTTCAAGGACACCTCGCTGGTGGTGATCGTCGGTCTGCTTGATCTTATGGGCATTGCCAGAACCGTTCTGGCGCAGCCCGACTTTCTGGGATTACAGGCGGAAGTCTACACCTTCGTTGCATTCGTCTATGGCGTCTTCTGCTATCTGATGTCGGCGTTCAGCCAGCGATTGGAAGCACAACTGCACACAGGACGTTAATGCAGATATGAGCGCCAACACATCGTCAACCGCCGATCCGATCATCATTTGCCGCGATGTGCATAAGTGGTACGGCAATTACCACGCGCTGCGCGGCATCGATATGGACGTGCGCCGGGGTGAAGTCGTGGTCGTCTTTGGTCCTTCCGGCTCCGGCAAATCGACCTTCATCCGCACGATCAATCGGCTGGAGGAGCATCAGCGCGGTCAGATCACCGTGGATGGGATCGAACTGACCCACGATGTGCGCAACATTGAGCGCATCCGCATGGAAACCGGCATGGTCTTTCAGCAGTTCAACCTCTTTCCCCACCTCACCGTGATCGACAATATCACTCTGGCGCCGATATGGGTGCGCGGTTGGACGAAAGCGCAGGCGGAAGAGATTGCCATGCAACTGCTGAAGCGGGTTGGCATTCCTGAGCAGGCGCGCAAGTATCCGGGGCAGTTGAGCGGCGGTCAGCAGCAGCGTGTGGCGATTGCGCGCGCCCTGGCGATGCAACCGAAGATTATGCTCTTCGATGAGCCAACTTCGGCGCTCGACCCGGAGATGATCAAAGAAGTGCTCGATGTTATGATCGAGTTGGCGGAAAGTGGTATGACCATGATCGTTGTGACGCACGAAATGGGGTTTGCCCGCGCCGTCGCCGATACGATGTACTTCTTTGATCAGGGGCAGATTGTGGAAAGCGGTGCGCCAGAGCAGATTTTCGGCGATCCCCGCGAAGCGCGCACGAAGTTATTCCTCTCTCAGGTGCTATCCCATTAATCGTCTATCTACAGGGCAGAGACCGGTATCTCGCCTCTGGTTGGATCGCTCGTTCTTCACCATATACGGAAGGCGCAGGGGCGTTCGGAGATGGCCTAACGGGACGATGCGAATGCGCCGTTTGCCGATGATTGCTCGACCGCTGAGATTGCAGCCGATGGCAACGATGTGCAGAGGTGCAATCGTTGATCGCGGAGTTCGGCGCACGTGTGATGCGCCGTGGGGCTGAAACTGCCGTCGAGCGCCAGGAGAATGCCGGTTGCTGGATTGCGCAGGCGAACCAGTTCCCATAAATCCTGAACATCGGCGGAACCGATGAGTGAACGAGCCTGCGCCAGCACGAGAACGGTGCGCCCATTGCCATCGCTCAATGTCAGCAACCAGCGATTGCTGCGCAGTTGCTCGATGCCGGTTATACGATAACCAGCCTCACGCGCCATGCGCTCGAAATCGGGGGGTTTAGAGCGTTTGACCACGGGCGGACTCCTCTCAACGACGTAGCGCCGGGGACGACATCCGACCCCGAGCGAGCAATGCGCGCGCGGCAACGGTTTTCATAGCGTGACGGGAAGGGCGTTGCTTTTAGTATACCATACGTTGAAACCATCAACAAATAGTGAAAGGGGTGAGACGCAGGCATGAGTTGTCGGCAACCATAACGTTTCTGACCGCAGCGCGCCTGGACGTAAATGCCCGACGGTTGCGCGGCGGGCGCAGCGCGTTATCCCAATGACGATTGACGCTGCCGCATGCGTGTCATTCCGAGCGCAGCGCGGAATCTGAGCGGGTCGCGCACGACCCCTCGCGCTGATCGGGGTAACCATGCCGGATGTTCACAGGTATATTATCCCCCGCACCCGCGCCCAGAATGCATAAGAGGCGCTTGACCATTCTCCAGAATCAGGGCTACAATGCGTGCCATACAAAAACGTGCATCTAGAGCGCCTGGGAAGGAAGAATCGATGCTGACGCGCAATCGTTTCCCTCTGTATACGTGGGGAGTGCTGATCTACAATCTGCTGGTCATTCTATGGGGCGCCTTCGTTCGTGCAACGGGTTCCGGCGCGGGATGCGGCAGTCATTGGCCCCTCTGCAACGGCGAAGTCATTCCGCGCGCGCCAGCCGTCGAAACCATGGTCGAGTTCACCCATCGTCTGACGAGCGGTGTGGCGTTGCTCATGGTGGTCGGCATGCTGGTGTGGTCCTATCGCGCTTACCCGCGTGGTCACATAGTGCGGCGCGGTGCGCTGCTCTCGATGGTGTTCATCATCACCGAAGCGCTGCTAGGCGCCGGGTTGGTGCTGTTTGAATTAGTGGCGCACAATGCGTCGCTGACCCGTGCTGTTTCTATGGCGGCGCATTTGCTGAACACCTTCATTCTGCTTGCCTGCATCACCCTGACCGGTTGGTGGTCGTCGGGCGGTGAACCGATCCGCCTGCGCGGTCAGGGCGCCGTCGCCTCCTGGCTGATGACCGGTATGGTGGGGTTGATCCTGGTCGGAATGACCGGCGCAGTGATTGCGCTTGGCGACACGCTGTTCTTCGCTCACACCCGCGCGGGCGGGAGTGAAGAGGACCTTGCGCCGCTCGTTGCGGCAATCGTCTCGATCCGTATGATGCATCCCGCGCTGGCGATTGGCATCGGTGCATTTGTAGTGGTTGCCGCGTGGTATACGAGCACGGCGCGCCCTGGCGCCACCACGCGCTGGCTGGCGATTGCGCTGACGGCATTGTATGCCGTGCAACTTGTTGCCGGGTATGTCAACGTCGCGCTTCAGGCGCCGGTCTGGATGCAACTGGTGCATCTATTCCTGGCGGATGCGGTGTGGATTGCGCTCGTTCTGCTGGCGGCATCAGCGCTACGGGTGAGTGCGATCACCGCCGAGACACGTGCGGCGGCTTCGATGGTCGGGGCGAAAGGTTAGGGGTCGGGGTTAGAAAGTGAGAGATCGGCGGGCGACAGAGACGTTTGCAACCTCCCTGCCGCTCGCCGGTCTTCATTCCTCGCCTTTCCTCAAACGCCAGAGCAGAAACCCCATCAATCCGGCAGGACCTGCCATCAACGTTGCAAAGAGCGCGGGGATGCGCACCTGCCAGGGTGCGTTCAGACGGCGGCACTCACGGTAGATCCACGCGCCGCTGAAGAGATCGAGGGCGAGCATGTGCGCCCACGCCGCAGCAGCGCCTTCCGGCGAACTCATCCCCTTGCGAATTCCCTCAAGTGAGGTAAAATCTATTGCCGCGCCATCGCGCTGCCCGCGCCGTACTGCCAGCGCCAGTGCGACAATGTAGTTCAGCCCGGTGATGATAAACAGTGGTCCCGGACGGCTCATCCGCTCGGTGAGCGGATTCCCGGGGGCGAACATCATCGCCAGCCAGAGTGGCATTGGGAAAACATTGAGATACTGAAAGAACCGTTCCATTGTTCTCCTCCTCGAATAAGATGCGCGATGTCGCCATCATTGGCGTGCCGCTCGACCTTGGCGCCGGTCGGCGCGGCGTTGATATGGGTCCGAGTGCAATCCGGTATGCTGGGCTGCGCGAGCGGATTGTGGCGCTCGGTTGTCAGGTGCGCGATCTTGGCAATATCAGCGTTCCGCTGGCGGAACAGATCGAACCGCCAACGCCGGATGAACGGCTGCGCTACCTCCAACCCATCGCGCATGCCGTCCGCGACCTGGCGCAGCGCGTGCGCGACGTCGTCGCATCCGGCGCTCTGCCGCTCATGCTCGGCGGCGACCACAGTTTGTCGATTGGGTCGGTGGCAGGTGTGGCGCACAACCGACGCATTGGCGTGATCTGGCTCGATGCGCATGGCGACTATAATACACCAGAGACGACGCCCTCGGGGAATATTCATGGCATGGGGCTTGCGGCGCTTACCGGGCGCGGGCATCCTCTGCTGACCGATGTGCTCGGACAGATGCCGGCGGTGCATCCGGCGGATGTGGCGCTGGTGGGTGTGCGGAGCCTTGATGACGGCGAACGGGACGCGCTCCGCGCATCCGGGGTGCGCGTCTTTACGATGCACGACATCGACCGACGCGGGATGGCGTCGGTGATGGAAGAGGCGATCCTGCACGTCAGCGTCAATACGGCTGGATTTCACCTGAGTTTTGATCTCGATGCCCTCGATCCGAACGAAGCGCCAGGGGTCGGGACGCCGGTGCTCGGGGGCATGACGTATCGTGAGGCGCATCTGGCGATGGAACTGGTGGCGGCGTCCGGGCGTTTGATCGGGCTTGATCTGGTGGAAGTCAACCCTATTCTTGACGAGCGCAACACGACGGCGCTTCTGGCGGTCGAGTTTGCGCTCTCGGCGCTGGGGAAACGGATTTATTGAGCGGACTTTATGACATTTCTGTGCAAATAAGTATACTTTGATAAGTTGTGTGCCTTTTGTCTATTAAATGTAGAGAATCTGTGTGTCGGTTGAGATTTCTTCACTATTTTAACCGGGCATTTTTGAACGTGTTCGTAACCAGATGTGCTATTATTAACTAAGGTTGCAAGATGCTGTTCAGCTTTCTCGACAGCGTGTTCGGCGCACGTATGGGCGTCGTTGCGCTACCGCATCTCAAATCGCACTGCGAGAACTAGAGAGGGTGCAACCAGACGATCGCGCTCCTCCCGGAAAGCCGTGTCACGCATACCGTCGTTTATGGCGGCTTGCTCTGGTTGGTTCACACCATCCGGTCGTCCCTTCAACTATGGTCCGTGGCGACCGTATGCCGTGTGTACTACACGGGTTTTTCGACATGTCCGCTTCCTGGGGCGTTGGAGGTGTGGCGAGGTTCTGGCGGTTTCCGGCAAGCCGATGCGTTGGTTGAACGGCATCCCGCTGATACGCTTCCAGCTGTGAACAACCTGCTAGATGCTAGAAAGGCGCCCCATGGCCCAGGTATTCGATCGGAGAGCCAATACGCTCGCCAGGGTGAGTATTTTTGCCGGTATTCCGCTGGTGCTGGCGATTCTCGGCGGAGTCTGGTGGCTGTTCGGCTGGTCGGACTGGCACCGTGACGTGGGTGTCGAGATTCCACAGCCCGGCGGCGGGTTCAACCATCAACTGCACGTCGCGCTGGGAATGGATTGCCGCTACTGCCATACGGCGGTTGAGGTCTCGGCTCACGCGAACATTCCGCCAACCGAGACGTGTATGGGGTGTCACTCGCAGATCATCAGCCGCAGCGAAAAGGTCGCTTTCGTCTGGCAGAGTTGGGAAACCGGGACTTCTATTCAGTGGAATAAAGTTCACGACCTGCCCAAGTTCGTCTACTTCAACCATAGCATCCATGTTGCCAAGGGCGTTGGCTGTTCGACGTGCCACGGGCGCATCGATCAGATGCGCGTGGTGTACAAGACGCAGCCGCTGTTTATGTCGTGGTGTCTGGATTGCCACCGCAACCCGGAGAAGTATGTCCGCCCGCGTGAAGAAGTCTTCAATATGGCGTGGACACCGCCACCCAATCAACTGGAGGTTGGGCGACGCCTGGTGCAGGAATATGAAATTCGCTCGTCGTGGGAATTGACGAATTGCGCCATTTGCCACCGCTAGGAATTGAGCGTGACTATGAGCACCACTTCCCAGGATTTGAACGCGCTGCGCGCGCGTCTGGCACAAGCCGAAGGGCGAGAATTCTGGCGTAGCCTCGATGAGTTGGCTGATACGCCTGCGTTCAATGAACTGCTGAAGCGCGAATTTCCGCGCGGCGCCGCTGAATGGCGCGACCCGGCGAGCCGGCGCAATTTCCTCAAACTTATGGGCGCCTCGCTGGCGCTCGCCGGTCTGTCGGGGTGTCAGTTCGCGCTTAAGCAGCCACAGGAAAAGATCGTTCCTTATGTGCGTCAGCCGGAGGAGATTATCCACGGTAGACCCCTTTTCTTCGCTACTGCCGTCACATTCGCCGGCTTCGGCGTCGGTCTGCTTGTTGAAAGCCACGAGGGGCGCCCGACGAAAATCGAGGGAAACCCCGATCATCCGGCGTCACTCGGTTCGACCGACCTGATCACGCAGGCGATGATTCTGACGATGTACGACCCGGATCGCTCGCAGGCGCCGACCAACGCCGGACAGGAGACGACATGGGATGCCTTCGTCGCCGCTGCAACGGCTGCGATGCAGGCGCAGACGGCAAAACAGGGCGCCGGGTTGCGCGTCCTCTCCGGGTCGCTTACCTCGCCAACGCTGATTGCGCAAAAGCAACAATTGCTGACGCAGTTTCCGCAGGCGAAGTGGTATGAGTATGAACCGGTCGGGCGCGACAATGCCAATGCCGGCGCACGGCTGGCGTTTGGCGCGGATGTGCATACGATCTATCGCCTCGATACGGCGAAGGTGATCGTCGGGTTCGATGCCGATTTTACCGCCCCGTCGCCGACGGGGGTGCGCATGGCGCGCCAGCTTGCCGATGGCCGCCGCATTCGCAAAGGGACGAAAGAGGTCAATCGGTTGTACCTCGCCGAGAGCACGCCGTCGATCACCGGTCTGCTCGCCGATCATCGCCTGCCGGTGCGCTCGTCGCAGATTGAACATCTGGTGCGCGCGCTGGCGACCCTCGTCGGTGTGCCGAATGTGGCGGCCGGCGCTCCTCTGAGCGATACGGAGAAGAAATGGGTTGAGGCAGCGGCAAAGGACCTTCAGGCGAATCGCGGGGCGTGCGTGGTGCTGGTTGGCGAAAGTCAGCCGCCGGTCGTCCACGCGCTCGGTCACGCGATCAATGCGCAACTCGGCAATGTCGGCAGCACAGTGGTGTACACCGAGCCGGTTGAGGACGATCCATCTGGCGGTATTGCCGCCCTGAGCGCCTTGACGCAGGAAATGAACGCCGGGACGGTCGAGGTGTTGCTGATGATCGAGAGCAACCCGGTGTACAATGCGCCTGCCGACATTCCGTTTGCTGAGGCGCTGGCGAAAGTGCCGCTCAGCATGCACGTCGGTCTCTACCGTGATGAAACCGCGCAGCAGAGCGTTTGGCACATCAATGGCGCGCACTTCCTGGAAGCCTGGGGCGATGTGCGCGCTTTCGATGGGACGACGACGATTGTGCAACCGCTGATAGCTCCGCTGTACAACGGCAAGTCGGCAATCGAAGTGCTCAATGTGCTGCTCGGCAAGCCGCAGGAGACCGGTTATCAGACGCTGACCGCCTACTGGCAGACGCAGGATGCGAGCGGCAATTTCCGCGTCTTCTGGAATACGGCGTTGCACGATGGTGTGATTACTGCTACACAGGCGCGCAGTCGCCAGGTGACGCTCCAGCAGGGTTTTGCCGATGCTGCGCCGCCGGCGCCGACGCAGGGATTGGAAATTGTGTTTCGCCCCGATCCGTCGCTGTGGGACGGTGCGTTCGCCAATAATGCCTGGCTCCAGGAGACCCCTAAGCCGTATACCAAATTGACGTGGGATAATGTCGCGCTGATGAGCGTTCGCACCGCAAACGCGCTTGGGCTTAAGAATGGTGATGTGGTGCGGTTGACGTACCAGGGGCGCTCGGTGGATGCACCGGTTTGGGTGCAGCCGGGGCACGCCGACGATTCGGTGACGGTGCATTTCGGATTTGGGCGCACGGCTGCCGGAAGAGTTGGCAACAATGTTGGGTTCAACGCTTATCGCCTGCGCACCAGCGCAACGCCGTGGTTCGGTGTTGGGTTGGAGGTGGCGAAAGTCGGCGAGAACTATAAACTGGCAAGCACCCAGGGGCACTTCCTGATGGAAGGGCGCAAGAAGGACCTGGTGCGCTATGGCACGCTCGCCGAGTATGTCGAGGACGAGAAGTTCCTTCAGGTCGAAAAGGAAGAGCCAATCTCGCTGATCGGCGAGTATGAGTACAACGGCTATAAGTGGGGCATGTCGATCGACCTGAATGTGTGTAACTCGTGCAACGCCTGTGTGGTCGCATGCCAGTCGGAGAACAACATTCCGGTGGTCGGCAAAGACGAAGTCTGGCTTGGGCGCGAAATGCACTGGATCCGTATCGACCAGTATTACGTCGGTGATGAGCATACTCCGAACGTCTATAACATGGTGATGCTCTGCCAGCAGTGCGAGCACGCGCCGTGCGAAATTGTCTGCCCGGTCGCTGCGACCGTCCACGACGCGGAAGGGTTGAACAATATGGTGTATAACCGCTGCGTCGGCACCAAGTACTGCTCGAACAACTGCCCGTACAAAGTGCGTCGGTTCAATTTCCTTCAGTATCAGGACGTGCCATACCGTTCGCCGATCGACGCCTCGACCGAGAATGACAGCATCCCGGTGCTCAAAATGATGCGCAACCCGGATGTGACGGTGCGCGCGCGCGGTGTGATGGAAAAATGCACGTTCTGCGTCCAGCGCATCAATGAGGCGCGCATCCAGGCGCGCACAGAGAATCGACGCATCGCCGACGGCGAGATTATGACTGCGTGCCAGCAGGTGTGCCCGACGCAGGCAATTGTCTTCGGCGACCTGAACGATCCGCAGGCGCGGGTTGTGGACCTGAAGGAACAACCGCTGAAGTATACCTCGCTCGATAAACTGAACACCAAACCACGGGTCAGTTATCTGGCGAAGATCAAGAATCTGAACCCCGATCTCGCAGAGGAGAAAACGGCATAATCGCAGCGAATGGCCGATGGCGGGACAACGGAGCAATCCCGTTCTCTCGCCCCAGGATACACGGAGTAGCACATGGCTTCACAACCCGCGCAGAAATCGGCGTATGGCAAGATGCTCGAAGAACTCCTGGGACCGAAGCAGACGTATGAGTCGGTGACCCGGACCATCGGCGACATCGTGCTGACGCCGATCAGAAAGACTCCATGGGGCTGGCCGGTTGGTTTCGTCATCGCCGCCCTTGGATTGCTCATGTACCTCTTCTCGCTGGCGGTTCTCTTTACCGTCGGTGTTGGTGTGTGGGGCATCAACATCCCGGTCGCCTGGGGGTTCGATATTATCAACTTTGTGTGGTGGATCGGCATCGGGCATGCCGGAACGCTCATTTCTGCCATTCTGCTCCTCTTCCGGCAAGACTGGCGCACGTCGATCAACCGTGCCGCCGAGGCGATGACGATCTTCGCCGTGGCATGCGCCGGGATTTATCCGCTGGTGCATACCGGTCGCCCCTGGCTCGACTACTGGATGCTCCCCTACCCCGGTACGCTGGGGATGTGGCCGCAGTTCCGCAGCGCGCTCGAATGGGACGTTTTCGCTATCTCGACCTATGCGACCGTTTCGATCCTGTTCTGGTACCTTGGGCTGATCCCCGACCTGGCATCGCTGCGCGATCGGGCGACGAATATATGGGTGAAGCGCTTCTATGGCTTTCTGGCGCTTGGCTGGCGTGGCGGCGCGCGCGACTGGAACCGCTATGAGGTGGCCTCGCTCATCCTTGCCGGTCTTTCGACGCCGCTGGTGCTCTCGGTGCACAGTATCATCAGTCTCGACTTTGCGATTTCGCAGTTGCCCGGCTGGCACGTGACGGTCTTCCCGCCGTACTTCGTGGCCGGCGCTGTTTACTGCGGCTTTGCCATGGTGATCCTGCTGCTGGTTCCGCTGCGCCGGTGGTACAAACTCCACGATTTGATCACGATCAAGCACTTCGATCTGATGGGCAAGGTGATGCTGGCATCGGGTCTCGTGGTGGCATACGGCTATTTCGCCGAGATATTCTACGCCTGGTATAGCGCGAATATCTATGAATATTTCCTCATTACGAACCGCACGATGGGACCTTACGCCTGGAGTTACTGGGCGTTGATCGTGCTCAATGTCGCTATTCCACAGTTGCTGTGGTTCAAGCGTTTCCGTGTCAGCCTGCCATGGTTGTTCTTTATCTCGATCTGCATCAATATCGGCATGTGGTTCGAGCGGTGGGTGATCATCGTGCTCAGCCTGCACCGTGATTTTCTCCCGTCGTCGTGGGGGTACTACACGCCAAGCGTGTGGGATATCTCGCTGTATGCCGGGTCCTTCGGTTGGTTCTTCTTCCTGTTCTTCCTGTTCATTCGGTTGCTGCCGGCGATCTCGATCTTCGAGGTGCGCGACCTGGTGCATAAGACGGAAACCGAAAAAGCGCTGGCACACGGCAGCGCCGGACATCACTAGGGGAGGCGTTGTGATGTTGAAGCGGAATGCACGACAGCCAAAGGCGCTGAAGGTCTCGACCGGGCCGACCCTGTACGGGTTGATGGCTGAGTTCGATGACGCCGAGGCGCTGCTGGCAGCGGCGGAGAAGACACGCGACGCCGGGTATAAGCAGTTCGAGGCGTATACGCCGATGCCTATCCACGGGTTGGACGAAGCCGTCGGGTATCGTGGGACGCGCCTTCCATGGGTGATCTTTGGTGCGGGGTTGTTGGGGGCATCGGGTATGTTTGCTTTGCAGACCTGGATCAACCTCGTGGAGTATCCGCTGAATATTGGCGGCCGGCCGTTGTTTAGCTGGCCTGCGTTTATCCCGGCAACGTTCGAGGGCATGGTGTTGCTGTCGGCATTTGCTGCCGTCTTTGGAATGATCGCTGCATGCGGTCTGCCGCGACCATACCATCCGGTGTTCAATGCGCCGAATTTTGAGCGGGCGTCGGTTGATCGCTTCTTCCTGTGCATCGAAGCAGCCGACCCCAAGTTCGAACTGAAGCAGACGCGCCAGTTCCTGGAGAGCCTGGGTCCGCTGGCGGTCTCGACCGTAGATAACTAGGGGAGCGACAATGCTGAACCTGCGACAACGCCGCCGTCCAGGCTCGCTGATCGGACGGATTGTTCGGGCAGGGTGGCTGATGGCTGTTGTGTTGCTCATGACCGCCTGCCATCTTGAGATGTACGACCAGGCGAAATATAAGCCGCAGCAGGCGAGCGAGATTTTTGCCGACGGCGCTTCGGCGCGTCCGCTGGTGGAACATACGGTGGCGCGTGGTCGGTTGCGGATCGATGCAACCAGTACCGGGCGGGTCGATGGCGATCCGAATGGCGCGTATGTCACAACGATTCCGATCCGGATCACGCCGGAGTTGCTGGAACGCGGCGCACAACGTTACCGCATCTATTGCGCGGTGTGTCATGGCGTTAACGGCAACGGTCGCGGTCAGGTCGGTCTGCTGCTCAATCCGCGCCCGCCGTCGTTCTATGACCAGCGCCTGCTCGATATGCCCGATGGCGAGTACTATGATGTGCTGGTCAACGGCAGGAGAACCATGTATCCCTATGGGTATCGCGTCCAGAGCATCAGTGATCGCTGGGCGATTGTGGCGCATATCCGCGAGTTGCAGAAGAACCCGCCGCCGCAGAATTAGGGGTGAAGAGTCAGGAATTGGAGAGCGGAAGAACCGGGCGCTTTGCGCCTGGGGTGGGATCCGAAAGCGAGATCGAGAGGATTCGCTCGTCCGAAAGGGATGACTATGATCGCACAAGAGCCTGCTGCGCTTCGTCCGGCGCTGGGGCGCCTTCAGCAAGTGGCGCTGATCGTTGGGGGCGTTGCGATGCTGCTGGCAGTGGCCGGGGCATTTCTGGGAGCAGCGCAGTTCTTCCATTCGTACATCTTTGCGTATTTCTTCTGGATGGCGCTGTCGCTCGGCGGACTGCTGGTGCTGATGATCAACCATCTGACGCAAGGGGTTTGGGGGTTGATGCTGCGGCGCCTGCTGGAGGCGGCGGCGCTCACCCTGCCGCTGATGGCGATCCTGTTCTTGCCGATTGCGGCGGAGACGTTGATGGGGACGCACTATCTCTTCCCCTGGACGAACCCGGAAGTCGTGGCAAACGATGAGGTGGTGGCGTTGAAAACGCCCTATCTCAATGTGCCCTTTTTCCTGGCGCGCGCAGTGATCTATTTTGTGCTATTCATCGGGATGGCATACCTGCTGCGGCAGTGGTCGCTCGAGGAAGACGCAAAAGGGTTCAGTGACGATCTGCGCGGTCGCTTCCAGCGCCTGAGCGGTCCTGGTATTGTTGTGCTGGTGATGGCGTGGACGTTTGCCGCGACCGACTGGGGAATGTCGCTGGAACCGGAATGGTTCTCCTCAATGTATCCGGTGACTTACATTGCCAGCATGCTGATTCTGACCTTCGGTGGCGGCATTATTGCGCTGGCTGTGCTCAAGTCGCGCAATTTGCTGCCGTTCGGTATTCCTGTTGATCGACTGCACGACCTGGGGAAGTTCCTGTTCGCGTTTGTGGCGGTTTGGGCGTATGTCAATTTCTCCGAGTACCTGATCATCTGGTCGGGGAATGTGCCGGAGTTGACGCCATGGCACGGGCATCGCTCGGCAGGCGGATGGGAGATTCTGGGCATCGTAATGATCTTCGGGCATTTTCTGCTGCCGTTCATGCTGCTGTTGAGCCGCTTTGCCAAGCGTCGGCTGGCGAATCTGACGGCGATTGCAATCTATCTGTACCTTATCGAGATCGTCTGGTATTTCTGGAAGATCATGCCCGCGTTCCATCCCGATGGGTTCCATATCCACTGGCTCGATCTGGTGACGCTCATTGCGATCGGCGGGTTGTGGCTGGGGGTGTTCGCCTGGAACTTGCAACGTGCGCCGTTGCTCGCGCCGAACGATTATCGCGTGCCGCTGCTGCGTCGCCAGGAGGCCAGCGGTCACGGCCATGGGCATCACGGCAAGGCGACTGCGGAACATCATTAAACTTGCGTTGAATAACCGTTGAATGACAAGAGGCACCCCGCTAGGGGCGCCTCTTGTTCTGATATGCATCAGCCATCGTTGCGGGCGCAAGCCCTTCCTGAGGACGGGGAGTCTTTGTGCGGCGGGCTGAAGCCCTCCCTGAGGAGGGGGAAGCCCCTGCGGGGCTGATCGCTCGTGGCGGGTTGGGGGTCGGGGTGCGGAGCGGGTCGCCCCGCAGAGGCTTGCAGGACCTCAGCCAGGGCTTCAGCCCGCAGCGCTGGCGGCGGACGGTCGGGCTGAAGCCCTCCCTGAGGAGGGGGAAGCCCCTGCGGGGCTGATCGCTCGTGGCGGGTTGGGGGTCGGGGTGCGGAGCGGGTCGCCCCGCAGAGGCTTGCAGGACCTCAGCCAGGGCTTCAGCCCGCAGCGCTGGCGGCGGACGGTCGGGCTGAAGCCCTCCCTGAGGAGGGGGAAGCCCCTGCGGGGCTGATCGCTCGTGGCGGGTTGGGGGTCGGGGTGCGGAGCGGGTCGCCCCGCAGAGGCTTGCAGGACCTCAGCCAGGGCTTCAGCCCGCAGCGCTGGCGGCGGACGGTCGGGCTGAAGCCCTCCCTGAGGAGGGGGAAGCCCCTGCGGGGCTGATCGCTCGTGGCGGGTTGGGGGTCGGGGTGCGGAGCGGGTCGCCCCGCAGAGGCTTGCAAGACTTCAGCCAGGGCTTCAGCCCGCAGCGCTGGCGGCGGACGGTCGGGCTGAAGCCCTCCCTGAGGAGGGGGAAGCCCCTGCGGGGCTGATCGCTCGTGGCGGGTTGGGGGTCGGGGTGCGGAGCGGGTCGCCCCGCAGAGGCTTGCAGGACCTCAGCCAGGGCGTCAGCCCGCAGCGCTGGCGGCGGACGGTCGGGCTGAAGCCCTCCCTGAGGAGGGGGAAGCCCCTGCGGGGCTGATCGCTCGTGGCGGGTTGGGGGTCGGGGTGCGGAGCGGGTCGCCCCGCAGAGGCTTGCAGGACCTCAGCCAGGGCTTCAGCCCGCAGCGCTGGCGGCGGACGGTCGGGCTGAAGCCCTCCCTGAGGAGGGGGAAGCCCCTGCGGGGCTGATCGCTCGTGGCGGGTTGGCATTTGGGCTAAGCGCCGGGAAGCCCCGTAGGGGTTTCAATGGCTCGAAGAAAAGCTTCGGGACGTATCGAAAAAAGGCGTCAGCCGGTATTCAAAATAAAGTCGTCCAAACATAGTGAACAGGACAAAACCATGACCTGCTGGCGACTCCATTATCATCTCATCTGGTCGACCCAAGACCGTCAGCCTGCGCTCACAGCAGAAAGGGAGAAAATGTTCTATGGCGTGTTGTATCGCAAAGCCAAAGAGTTAGGCGTCAAGATCCACGCAGCGGGAAATGTGGAAGACCACGTGCATATCGTCGCCTCCATCCCGCCCAAACTGGCGGTTGCAGAGTTTATCCGTCATATAAAAGGCGCAAGCGCTCATGCTCTCAATCGCATTCCAGATAGCGACGGTCAGTTCAAATGGCAGGTCGGCTACGGCGCGTTGAGCGTCAGCGAACAATCTCTGGAAACGGTGATGACGTATGCCGCCAGACAAAAGGAACACCACCGGTCTGGAACGACAATTGTTGTTTACGAGCGAACAGAGGATGAGCCTTGAGAAGGCTCTCCATGCTTTGGGCACAGAACAGGCCAGCCCCAGTGGGGCTTCCACGACCTGAGTGAGGGCTTCAGCCCGAACGGATAACGCGGCGGTGGCACGTCCTGGTGGGGAGGGCGTGGGACCGTAGCGCGCGCGTAGGAACGGCCAGCCCCACTGGGGCTTCCACGACCTGAGTGAGGGCTTCAGCCCGAACGGATAACGCGGCGGTGGCACGTCCTGGTGGGGAGGGCGTAGGAACGGCCAGCCCCACCGGGGCTTCCACGACCTGAGTGAGGGCTTCAGCCCGAACAACGGATAACGCGGCGGTGGCACGTCCTGGTGGGGAGGGCGTGGGACCGTAGCGCGCGTAGGAACGGCCAGCCCCAGTGGGGCTTCCACGACCTGAGTGAGGGCTTCAGCCCGAACAACGGATAACGCGGCGGTGGCACGTCCTGGTGGGGAGGGCGTGGGACCGTAGCGCGCGCGTAGGAACGGCCAGCCCCAGTGGGGCTTCCACGACCTGAGTGAGGGCTTCAGCCCGAACGGATAACGCGGCGGTGGCACGTCCTGGTGGGGAGGGCGTGGGACCGTAGCGCGCGCGTAGGAACGGCCAGCCCCACTGGGGCTTCCACGACCTGAGTGAGGGCTTCAGCCCGAACGGATAACGCGGCGGTGGCACGTCCTGGTGGGGAGGGCGTGGGACCGTAGCGCGCGCGTAGGAACGGCCAGCCCCACTGGGGCTTCCACGACCTGAGTGAGGGCTTCAGCCCGAACAACGGATAACGCGGCGGTGGCACGTCCTGGTGGGGAGGGCGTGGGACCGTAGCGCGCGCGTAGGAACGGCCAGCCCCACTGGGGCTTCCACGACCTGAGTGAGGGCTTCAGCCCGAACGGATAACGCGGCGGTGGCACGTCCTGGTGGGGAGGGCGTGGGACCGTAGCGCGCGCGTAGGAACGGCCAGCCCCACTGGGGCTTCCACGACCTGAGTGAGGGCTTCAGCCCGAACAACGGATAACGCGGCGGTGGCACGTCCTGGCGGGGAGGGCGTGGGACCGTAGCGCGCGCGTAGGAACGGCCAGCCCCACTGGGGCTTCCACGACCTGAGTGAGGGCTTCAGCCCGAACGGATAACGCGGCGGTGGCACGTCCTGGTGGGGAGGGCGTGGGACCGTAGCGCGCGTAGGAACGGCCAGCCCCAGTGGGGCTTCCACGACTGAGTGAGGGCTTCAGCCCGAACGGATAACGCGGCGGTGGCACGTCCTGGTGGGGAGGGCGTAGGAACGGCCAGCCCCACCGGGGCTTCCACGACCTGAGTGAGGGCTTCAGCCCGAACAACGGATAACGCGGCGGTGGCACGTCCTGGTGGGGAGGGCGTGGGACCGTAGCGCGCGTAGGAACGGCCAGCCCCGCATTGCGCGCTGGGACGGTCCCGTCTGGCATTCACTGGGAAATGATCTGAACAACGCAGTCACCGCCATCGCAGTGGCGGGATTGGACGTCTGCGTGGACGGTACATTCATCGATGCCGGGAACCCCAACGCCGACCGCATCGCGCCATGGGGAGCGCTGCAACGTGTCTATCCGCCGCTGGTGTTGCAACAGAGAGAGGGTACAGGACAGGACCTTGACCCCGCGAGGTTCGCGGCGCTCGTTCAAGAGAGCGGTCCAGGATCCGCCGGCGCCCTCCAGACTGCTCTCATTCCGGCGGCGTGTGTGTCCTGTAGCGCTCTGCCGTGTGCGCTGCGTCTTCACTCCCCCACCAGGACGAGTCGATCACCGTCGATGGCGCCGCTCAACCGCATGGGCGCGTCTTCCACTCGCTGCCAGCGTTCCAGGTAGTCGCTGTAGCGGCTGCTCAACACATTGCCCGATTGTCCGGTCGTGTGCATGAACCGCGACGCGCTCAGATCGCTAAGGTCGATAATCTGGCGGTATGACGGTCCGTTGTATTGCAAGTATGGCTCGGTGATGCGCACCGGCGCGACATTGACGGTGAAATTGTCGCCGCCGTTGGGGATGCGTCGCTCGAAGACATTGCGCAGCGCCTCCACCTGGCTGAATGGATTATGAGGAAAGACTGCCTGGTGAACGCGATCCCAACGCCACTGCGCCGGATCGTTTTCGCCCTGCGCTTTTGCCATCGCCTCCAGCCCCTGCGTCAGCGCCTTTGCCAGCGTGGTTGCGCAGTCTTCTGTGACAGCAACCGTCGTTACGTTGTCGCACCACTCGTTGTGACCGTCGAGCAACACGGCGCGCAGCGCCATCGCCGGAAAGTCGCGTCTGGATTGGTACTGGCGGGTGAAGAGATCACGCAGTTCATCGGCAAAGATCGCTTCAATGGCGGCATAGTAGTACCCCTGGTAGACGGAGGCAGCCGCGCTATCGCCGCGCATAGCGCCGTCCCAGCCGCGCAGCAGTTCGAGCGCAGCGGCTTCACGCGGTCCGGTTGGCGAAACGGCGAGGAGCGTCGGCAATAACTCACGCGCCTGCACCGAGACAACGTCACCAAGCATCGCGCGCATATCGGCGACGGTCAACCGATTACCCTGATCGATCATCTCAACGATGCGCTGCGCCCGATATGGCGCTGCCCACGAAGTTCCCAGGAGATACGGATAGTCGTCGCCAATCACCCGATTGTTGGCAGTGACGATATAGCCTTGTGGCGGATTGTAGACGTGGGGCAACTCCTCGAACGGCACGTACCCAGCCCATTCGTATTCGTCGGTCCATCCCGGCACAGGCAACCTCCCATCGCCATTGCGACGGATGGGGAGCGCACCTGGGGCATAGTAGCCAATATTGCCCTCGACATCAGCGTAGACGAAGTTCTGCATTGGCGCTTTGTAATCGCGCAGCGCCGTCGTGAACTCTTCCCAGTTGTGCGCCCGGTTGATATTGAGAAAGGCGCGGATCGTGGCATCCTCCTCGTCGAGCGATGTCCAGCGAAATGCCAGCGTCTCGCCGGTGCCGGAGGTTACATCGCTGATGATTGGACCATGGCGGGTGATGCGCACCGTCAGCGTCACCGGCTCTGCGTCTTTGACATTGATCGTCTCGTCGATCAGCGTCACCGGTTCGCGCTTGCCATTGTATTCGACATAATTTTGGGCGTCAATCCGTTCGATATAGAGGTCCTGCACATCAGGACCGGTATTGGTCACACCCCAGGCGATCCGCTCATTGTAGCCAATAACGACTGCCGGCAGACCGGGGAAGGTGGCGCCGATGGAATTGATCGCGCCGCCCTGCATATGCGCCAGATACCAGATCGAAGGGATGCGGTTGCCGAGATGCGGATCGTTGACCAGCAGCGGCTTGCCGCTCGCGGTGCGCGCGCCGCCGATTACCCAGTTGTTTGAGCCGGCCAGCCGGTCACCCAATCCAGTCGTCGCATGCACTGTTTCCCAAAGATCGAGCATCGCGCGCGCCGTGTCGGGCTGGATCGCAGCGTCCGGTGGGGTGGATGCTGCTGCGGGACGGACCAACGCCGCGTCCGGCAGGATCAACGGTCCATCAGTCGTGTAGGCGGGCATCAGAAAATCGGCGTCCTCCGGTCCAATCTGCGCAATGAGCAGCGCGCGCATCACCTCATCGTTCCAGTTGCCGCCGAGGTCCCACGCCATCATTTTCGCCCAGACGAGCGAGTCGACCGGTTGCCACGGTTCAGGCTGAACGCCGAGGATGAGGAATTCCGGCGGCAGTGTCGGATTGGTGGACAGAAAGGCGTTGACACCAGCTGCGTAGGCTTCAAGGATGGCAATAGTGTTGGCATCGAGCCGTTCAAGGGCGCGGCGCGCAGCGCGCGCCACGCCAAGCGCGCGCAGGAAGCGGTCGGTGTTGAGCGTGGTTGCGCCGAAGACCTCGGAAAGTCGACCATGACCGATACGGCGCTGCACCTCCATCTGCCAGAGCCGTTCCTGTGCATGAACGAACCCCAACCCGAACGCAGCATCCGTCTCAGTTGCGCCGGTAATGTGCGCCACGCCATCGCTATCGCGCACAATCGTCACCGGGCCGCTGATCCCGCTGACCCGAATCTCACCGCTTGTCTGTGGCAGCGAGCGGCGCAACCATAGATACCCGCCGCCAGCGCCAAGCGCGGTCACGATGACCAGGACCAGCACCATCCAGAGAAGCAGGCGTTTCAGCAACCGCATTGTTGCCTCACAAACAGTTCAGCATCGAGGGAGATAACCGCGATTATACCATGGGTGAAAGGTTCAAGAGCGGACCGCACGCATGAGCATAGCAGGCTTGCATGGCGTTGGGATGCGCCGTTTTACCCTCACTCCCTGCCCCGCTCCTCCACGTGGGAGAGGGGCGACCGGCGCCGCGTGTGGGTCCGTCCCCCGGTGGGCGCGTCGGGATGTGCCATGCTAGTATGCTAGCACAACACATTATTTTACCGCCCCCCCTCGGTGGGCGTGCCGGTGTTCGCGGTCATTGCGCGACCGGCGCAGCCGGTCGAAGCAATCCCCTCATCCCCTGCCCCGCTCCCGCACGCGGGAGCGGGGCGACCGACGCCGCGTGGGGGTCCGTCCCGCTGAGGGGGCGCCAGTGAGCGCGCGGGGGGGGGGGCGGTCTGCCCGTCAACCCTCCGCGCGCGGGGGAGCAGGGTGAGGTGTGCGAAGATGCTAAGGTTGTCGCGTCATCAACCCTCCGCGCATGGGGGGCAGGGAGACTCGCCCGCCGAAACTGCGCCACGCTCATCGTCAACCCTCCGCGTGCGGGAGGCAGGGTGCAGCGTTGAGCCACCTCACGGTTGCAGGCGACAGCGCTTCGCGCTCACTTCGGTCGCGCTTGCGCTGCGCCTGAACCGCCCCGTTCGACCGCACGCACCCCGTATGCGGGTGAAGCTTCTTGCAGGTGATTGACAACGACTCGTTGTCTGACTATAATCATAGTCAACACGATCGTGGTCTCTAGGAATGGGTATGTCATCGCAGCAACGGTACACGCTGATCTATGCTCCTATAACCAAGGAACATCTGCGCTTTATTGACAAGAAGTATTATTCCCTGATCAGAGACACGATCATTGAACGATTATCCCTTGAACCAACCGAGCAAAATCGTAACCGTAAACCGTTAACCCGACCAGCATTTGAGGAGGCAACCTGGGAATTACGTTTCGGACCAGAGAATACCTTTCGAGTATTTTACGACGTCAACACTGACGACCGAAAAGTGTATATCCTGGCGATTGGCATCAAGCTACGGAATACCGTCTACGTTGGAGGAGAGAAAATCACACTATGAAAATCGCATCGGTCGCTGAAGTAAAGGCCAAGTTTAGCGCCTATCTCAAGGCGAGTGAAGAAGAATTGGTGGTGATTACCCGCAATGGCAAGGCGGTTGGCGTTCTCCTGCCAATTGAGGATGACGATGATCTTGAACGACTAGCCCTTGCGTACTCCAAGCAGTTTCGCTCACTCCTTGACAACGCGCGAAAGGAAATCGCTGCTGGAAAAGGTATCTCCCATGACGATTTCTGGAACGATAGTGAGCTAGATAGCGAAGAGCCGACAGAAGAACGATCCGAATAGGGTGCATAAACGCGTTTCTGCACAGTATCATACGTCTCAATGAGAATTTTGTATCCGTTCTGGACTTTTGCAAAGTCCTATACTGCTCCCCTGGACAGTCAGACCACCACAGCGCTGGACGGTGAAGCGCCGGGTCGCTCTGGTATTGGCGATCCTGCGCGGCGAGACGATTGCGTCCGAGTCCGTCCGCCGCCACGGACTGACCGTCGCCGAGATTGAGCGGTGGAAAGAGCGCTTCCTCGGTGGCGCCGAGAACGCCCTGCGCAGCCGACCGCTCGACGATGAGGACCTCAAAGACCAGAAGATCAAGCGTCAGCAGCGCAAGGTCGGCGAGTTGGTGATGGACATCGACATCCTCAAGGAGTCCAGCAAGACAAACCCTTCTCAGCGGCGGATGCGCGACGAGTGAAGGAGGTGACGCCCAAGGCATCCCTCCGCCGTATCTGCCGCGCCTTGGATGTCACGCGTTCCATACTCTATGACGGTGATGGCGTCACTGAACTTGAGGGGGCGCGCTCGCTGAGCACAAACACGCTCCCGACCCTGTCTCGGCGAGCAATCTGGCGCGCGACCAATCCCTGCTTTCCCGCATCAAGGCGCTGATCGAGGAGTTCCCGACCTGCGGTTGCCGCCGTATCTGTGCGCTGCTGCGCACGCGCGACCAGCCGGTGATCAATCGCACGAAGGTCCATTGACTGATGCGCGAGCAGCGCTGGTTGATCACCCAACGCTCAACCGGTCCAAAACCGCGGGCGGAGAAGTCGCGCTCGCATACCGAGCGCTCAAACGAGCGTTGGGCGATGGACATCACGCACGTTTCGTGCGGCGCCGACGGCTAGGGGCGTCTCGTGGCCGTGATTGATTGCCACGACCGGGGATCGTCGGCTGGGAGTTTGCCCTGCGCGGACGGGCACAGGAAGCGGAACGGGCGTCGGAGATGGACTGTCTGGCGCGCTTTGGTACGCTGCGACCGACAGGCGACACACCAGTTCTGCGTAGCGATAACGGGCTGGTGTTTCTGAGCCGGCGCTTCCGTGGGGCCTGCACGTTCTATCGGCTCAGCCAGGAGTGCATCACGCCCTATACACCAGCGCAGAACGGGCTGATCGCGCGCTTCTTTCGGAGCTGCAAAGAGGAATGCGTCTGGCGGCACAGCGTCACAAGCGTCGCAGAGGCCCGTCGAGCGGCGCGAACGTGGCTGGAGTGGTACAACCGCGAGCGGCCACACCACGCCTTGGACTGCCTGAGTCCGCAAGAGTATCGAGCCAAGCCGCTGCCGCTGGCGTCTGACCCGCCAGTTCAGAGCTTGCGAGCGGCGTAGCTCGGGAGCGAAGCGGACGAGCGCGTCCGCTCGCAAGATCGCGGCGAAGCCGCGCCAAACCACCGGCTCGGTAGGACCCGAAAGTGGTTTGACAAATGGGGGGCATTACAACCTACTTAACTACACCTGTAGTATTAAGGGGGTAAAGGAGAGGGTCCGGTCTGCCCGCGCGAGGGGCAAGACACTGCCGCGCCGCCGAACTGGATCGGCGGGAGGACTTGCCGCTATCAGACCATACCCTATCGCTCTAATGGTCTAACGAGGTAAGTCCTTCTCTACGGGAATGGAGCGGGGAGGTTGTGTCGTCGCTGGCGTGTTACGATCTGTCTGCTCATGCAAGATGCGGCCGCGTTGCACTCTCCTGCACGAGCAGATTAAGTCAGAGAGCATAGATTGCCTGCCGTTATGCATCACGATGGCGCCTTAGCGCGAAACGTATACACGGCAAGACCGATCAGCACAACGACCGCAAGCCCGACAGAGATGCGCGGGTCCAGCATTGCCGTAAAGAGGACCAGAACCGCCGCCAGGCTTTCGATTATTCCTTCCGTCTTGCTCCTCATCGTATGCTCCTTTGTGCGCTGCGCCGTTTGGCGTTGACAGCTCGGATGCGCGCAGGCTGCCAACATACTCCCCTTCGCACCGCGCTTTCCGAAGCCTGATTGTCGGCGCCCGACATCGAACGCGAGCAATCATAGCATCGTCGAGCGTAAGCGCAGGTTAGATATAAAATAACACGACGAGCCTTTCCAGGTGTAAAACATCGTGTCTCTTGCGTAATCATTCATCAACCGACGTTAGTGGCATGCGAATACAAGAACAGCGGGCATTCAAAAACCCGCTCCCGACAAGGGAGCGGGTGTCCTTTTGGTGGAGATGGGGGGAGTCGAACCCCCGTCCAGCAAAGTTAGACTCAGGCGTCTACAAGCTTAGTCCGTCGTTTGCTGTCGCTCGCAGTCGCACGGCGGACAGAGCGACTTTTGAGCCATCCTGCTCATCTTAGCCCGGCGTTGCAGGCATTCGCCGGGAGCGCCCCGACTTGCTGACGCTCGATCTTACTCCATCGGGGTGAGAGCAAGGGAGCGGGCTGCTGTTTTCTTAGGCAGCCAGAGCCATCGCCGGCTTGAAGGCGACGACTTTGTTGTTGTTGGCAGTTATGCCGTTGCCCCTTTAACGAGACTGGGCGGCTCGGCTTGCAACCTGAGACATCCTTCCCTGTCGAGACCAGTCATCCCCAAACGTATGCAATATTATACCAAAAGGGAAGAGGAGTGTAAAGGAATATGCGTTAGAACATTGTTAGTGTCTCAGCGCCACGACGCTCCTCGTAGAAGAGACGCAAACGCTTCCGGCTGCGACCAGCGCGCAGGGATGGACACCTGCTCCGCCAACCGGAAATCCTCTTCAGTCCAGACAATCTTGCCTCTTTACAAAACTGCCTCCATACTCTAAATAGTGTTGGAATGAGCGGGTTGTAACTACCACGCACCATTAGCGGATAGCCCGCATTTGAGATGACATCAGCACGAAACTCAACCGATGGAGAATGATCCTCGTCATTTTGCCATACAATATCGCCTTCTATCCGCTTTGTGTTGTCGTTGAGAATGTCCTGAAACTCTTTGTTCGTTAGCATCTTTGATGCTCCATTATCTGCCGAGACATTCGGATTAGAGTCTAAAACTTCTACTGACGCCACGACTAATCTGACTTGCTATCACTTCTGTTTGGAATTGACCTGACGTCGCTATGCTTCTTTGCGCAGGTATTTTCCGACCAGGAGTTCAACCTGCGCGAGTTTTTCGGCAGGGATGACGGCAGGGTCGGTGATGATGGCGGTCGCCAGTGCATGGTGCGCCGGGCTGTCGAAGCCATCGCCGATCAGCGGGATAACGCGCCGCACGACATCCTGTGCCAGCCGCGCGTTTGCCTGGAGGACCTGAACGACCATCTCGACGGTGACGGCGTCGTGCCCCGGATGCCAGCAATCGTAGTCAGTTACCATTGCCAGCATTGCGTAAGCGATCTCCGCCTCGCGCGCCAGTTTGGCTTCGGGAAGCGCCGTCATACCGATCAGGTGGTGTCCACGGCGCCGGTTTTCTTCACTTTCCGCAAGCGTGCTGAACTGTGGACCTTCCATGACCACCAGTGTGCCGCCGCGATGCACGGTTGCGCCGGCGGCGCGCGCCGCCTGTTCCAGGCGATCGGACAACCCGGCGTCAAACGGGCGGTCGAACTGCACGTGCGCCACCAACCCGCCGCCGAAGAAGGTATCGGGGCGATGCCCTTTGGTACGGTCGTACAACTGGTCAGGAATGACGATGTGCCCGGGAGCGTACTCTTCGCGCAAGCTGCCGACGGCGCTGACCGCAATCAGGTAGCGCACGCCAAGCATGCGAAAGCCGTACATATTGGCGCGACTCGGGACTTCACTCGGTGAGAGGCGATGACCAACGCCATGGCGTGGCAGAAAGGCGACGCGATACCCTTCGATTGTGCCGATCACATAGGCGTCGCTTGGTGCGCCGAACGGGGTCTGCAACGTCACACGCTCAACATCGGCGAGACCTTCCATCGCATACAGGCCACTCCCGCCAATGACGCCAATTGTTGCGCGCGGTTCCGTCTGTTGCAGTGCGGTCATCAGTTTCTCCGGGGAACGTCACACCGCCTCGTCCATACGGCGGCGGTACTCCTGCCGTTCGGCGGAGCGCGGCACCAGGATCGGGTGCCCGCGCCCTTCGACTACTTCGGCATTGATAATGCAGCGTCCGATGTGCTCCTGCGACGGCACTTCATACATTACGTCGAGCAGGATGTCCTCGACGATTGTGCGCAGGGCGCGCGCCCCCGTTTTCGACCTGAGCGCCCGATCCGCGATGGCTTCGAGCGCATCGGGCGTGACCTCAAGTTCGACGTGGTCGAGGGCGAGCATCTTCTGGTACTGTTTGATGATCGCGTTGCGCGGTTCGGTCAATATCCGAATCATCGCCTGCTTATCGAGCGGATCGAGCGCTGCGACGACCGGCAACCGTCCGACGAATTCAGGGATGAAGCCATAGCGCAGCAAGTCGTCCGGCGTCACTTGCGACAGCAGCGATGTCGGTGCGTCGGACGGCTCGCCAGCGTGGAAGCCAATGCTGCGCTTGCCGCCGATGCGCTGATCGATGATCTTGTCGAGACCCTCGAAGGCGCCGCCACAAATGAACAGCACATGGGTCGTATCGAACGAGATATACTCCTGCTGCGGATGTTTGCGTCCGGGAACCGGCGGAACGTGCGCCACGCACCCTTCGAGAATCTTCAATAACGCCTGCTGCACCCCTTCGCCCGACACATCGCGTGTGATCGACGGATTATCGCTCTTGCGCGCGATCTTATCGATCTCGTCGATGTAGATAATCCCCGTCTGTGCGCGCTCAATGTCGCCATCCGCCGCCTGGATCAACCGCAGCAGAATGTTCTCGACATCCTCGCCGACATACCCGGCTTCGGTCAACGCCGTTGCATCGGCAATCGCAAAGGGCACATCGAGCACGCGCGCCAGCGTCTGCGCCAGCAGCGTTTTGCCGCTGCCGGTTGGACCGATCAGCAAAATATTGCTCTTGCCGATCTCGATATCGTCAGCACTCTGCCCGGCGCGCAGTCGCTTGTAATGATTGTAGACCGCAACCGAAAGCACCACTTTTGCGCGGTCCTGCCCGATGACATACTGATCAAGCCACTCACGCAGTCGGCGCGGTGTTGGCAGGCGTGCTGGCAGGCTGGCGGACGAACGTCGTGTTGATGGACGCGCGCCGGTTTCTTCCGCAATGATGGCGCTACACAGCGCCACGCACTCATCGCAGATAAAAACCGTGCCGGGACCGGCGATCAGACGCTGCACCTCCTCCTGTCCCCGTCCGCAAAAGGAACAGAGGTATGCGCCGCGACCATTCGGCGAGTTGGGATTACCGCCGCGTGTGCGAGACATAGGCACTCCTGTGGCTGCTCAACGGCGCTCGCTGGCAGCCGGCAGATCTTCGCGGGTCAGAATTTCGTCGATGATACCATACTCTTTCGCCTGCTGCGGATCCATGAACAAGTCGCGGTCGAAGTCGCGCGCAATGCGTTCGAGCGGTTGACCGGTATCCTTCGCCAGCAATTCACGGATCAACTGCTGCTCGCGCAGCAATTCGCGCGCCATGATCTCGACGTCGGGCGCATAGCCGCGCGCGCCGCCACCCGCCGGGTGCATATGAATGGTCGAGTGCGGCAGGCTATAGCGCTTGCCTTTGGCGCCGCCCGCAAGAATCGGCGTCGCCATGCTGCCTGCCATACCGACGCAAACAGTCGCCACATCGGGACGAATGACCTGCATAGTGTCGTAGATTGCCAGACCGGCCGTGATCGAACCGCCGGGGCTATTGATATAGAGCCAGATGTCGCGGTCCGGGTCTTCGTGCTCAAGGAACAGCAACTGCGCGACGATCAGGTTGGCGATCTGATCCTCGATTGGTGTGCCTAGCAGAATCACGCGCTCTTTCAGCAATCGCGAGTAAATATCGTAAGCGCGTTCGCCACGATTAGTGCTTTCGACCACCATCGGGATGAGCGACTCAATCCGCGGCGCGGTCCAGTCGACGCGATGGTTTGATTGCCAGATACCCATACGGTTTACTCCATTCCTGGTTTGTGGGCTGCCGCTTCGACAGCAGCGCCGTCTTCCGTAGACGCAATCGTGTCATTTCCTTCTGATACGGCAGGCGCTGCTTCGGGGATGGAATCCACTGCGCCCGTTGGTGTTTCAGCGATTTCGGCGGCAGGCGTTGCGCCCGCGGCTTCATGGGTTTCGTCGGCGACAGCGGGCGTCGTCTGCTGCTCGAACGACGGATCGCCGGTCGCAATCGCAAGAAGACGGCGTCGCAGTTTGCGATCCACAATTCCGGCGGCGACGAACGAACGCAACTCCGAACCCAGAATGATGCGCGCGCTGTCGCGCTGCTCCTCTTCCATGCTTGCCACAATATCTTCAATCTCTTGCGTGATCTCCGTCTCGTCCGGCGCCAGCCCTTCGGCTCTGGCGATCTCACGCAGTACGAGGCCGCGTTTCGCGCGTTCTTCGGCTGCCGGTTTCAACCGCTCGATCAGGGCTTCGCGCGTCGTGCCCTGCGCTTCGTAGACCTGTTCTGGACGAACGCCATAGCGTTCGTACTCCCCCTCGCGCTCGCGCAGGATGCTGTCCGCCTCACGCTCGATCAGCGCCTCGGGCAGATCGAAGGTTGTAGCGGCCACCACCTGGCGAACATATTCGAGGAAGACGCGGTCCTCAGCACTCTTGCGCGCTGCGGCGATGAGTTCCTGGCGTGTTTTCTCGCGCAGTTCGTCGAGCGTCCCCTCGAAGTTCTCCAACGCCGGCAATTCATCCCATTCCGGCAGAAGACGCTCCTGAATCTCCAGCACATTGACGACAAAGCGCACATCCTTGCCACGCACCTGCTCATTCTCGTGGTCGTCCGCCATGCGGACGGTCACATCGACCATGGTGTTTGGTGAGACGCCCAGCAGCGCCTCGTATAATCCGGGCACGATGCGTTCAGGATCGAGCACCAGCGTGGATTGCGGGATTTCCTCGCCTTCTCCGCGCGATTCGAGCAGTTTGCCATCGACATACGTTTCGATCTGAACGGTCAGTTGATCGCCGTGTTGCGCCGGGCGCGGCTCTTCGAGTGAACGGAGCACGACGTGACGGTCCCGAAGATGCTCCATCGCGTGATTGACCATCTCGTCCGTCACCGCGTCCTGCTCAAACGGCACGCGAATGGCGCGGTAGTCGGGCAGTTCGACGGTCGGCGCGACCGGCACTTCGACTGTAAAGTTAAACGGTGGATTGTCGAGGTTCACGGCGGTCAGATGCGCCTGTGCGTATGGTTCGATCCCTTCCTGCTTGAGCGCTTCCTGGAACGCCTTCTGGATCAGATCATCGGAAGCTTCTTCGAGCAAAGCTTCGCGCCCAAAATAGTTTTCAACAATGAAACGAGGCGCCTTGCCTTTGCGAAATCCGGGGATGTTGTATTTTTGCGACATCCGGCGCGCCGCACGATCCAGCGCTTTCTCGATCTGTTCTTTATCGAGTTCGACGGTCAGTTCGAGAACACTGCGCGGTTTCTTTTCGGTTGTGACCTTCACCGACACCACTCCAGAGTGCTAGAAAAAGTAAAGCAATTCTTGTGTATTATAGCACGATGGAGCACATGTGCAACGCTGCGGATGCGGGTACAGACCGCGCAGGCACATCCGCGCGGCCGTTTACGCTCGCGTTCCCGCGTTGAGGGCAGGAAGCGCCTTGTGCGCGGGGCAGGCGGGAATGCCGGGGTGCGGCGCACGGGGGCGCCTTTTGCGCAGGGTTGCGCTTCGTGGTACTCTGAGAGAGGAAATAGAGCGTTGGATGTGAGGAGCCGGTCGAACGATCTGGCTCCCTTTCGGTGTTGGTGTATGACGACAACGACTATTCTTTCAATGACCGCGCTCCTCAATGAGATTACGTCGCTTGCGCCGGTTCAGGAACTGATGGCGACGCTCCGTTCATGCGCTGGCGCGCGCCTGCACATTGCGCCCGCGCCGGGAGCCGCGCGCACGCCATTGGTTGCTGCCGTCGCTGTCAATGCTGCTGCGCCGATGGTGTATGTCGTGAGCACGACCGATGCAGCATTGCGCGCGTATGACGATCTGCGCCAGTGGCTTGGCGATGATCGGGTGGTGATCTTTCCGGCGGGTGATGCACTGCCGTATGAGCATATGTCTACCGGCAGCGATGTTCTTGCAGCGCGTATGCGCGTTTTGCGTCGCCTGGCTGCGTTCGTTGCCGCCGATGGTATGCCGTCGGTGATCGTTGCTCCGGTCAAGGCGTTGATGCAGCCAACGCTGACGCCGGATGAACTGCGCACCGGCAGTATTCGCCTGGAGCGAGGCGTCCCATGCCTTCTGGACGATCTCATGGAACGGCTGATCGATCTGGGGTACCGCTATGCGCCAACGGTCGAAGAGCCAGGGGAGGTCAATCGGCGTGGCGGCATTATCGACGTGTTTCCGCCGGGAGACGATCTGCCGCTGCGGATTGAGTTCTTTGGCGATGAAATCGATAGCCTCCGCCGTTTCGATCCGTTGACGCAGCGCAGTGAGGCGCAGATCAGCGCCGCGATCATTGATCCACCGCACGAGTTTCCGTTATGGCAGCGCGCGGCGGCCCTGGAGCGCATGCGCAACATTGATACATCGACGTTGCGGCGTGAGGCGCTCGATGAGTGGTTGCGGGCCTTCGAGCATATCCAGCGCGGTGAGCGGTTCGAGGGGCGTGCGCTCTTTGCGCCGTTCTTCCGTGACGCGATGGATGCGCCTGCGACGTTGCTGCGCCATCTGCCGTCGGGCGCTATCGTGGCGCTTAACGATGCCTTGCTTCTGGCGCAGCATGCCGCAGAACTCGATCATCAGGCAGAAACGCGCCGCCGCCAGCAGATCGATGCTGGCGAACTTCCAGCAGCGTTTCCGCGTCCCTATCTGCGCTGGCACGAACTCATCGCACAGGCGGAATCGTTGACGCTGGCGGATTTCAGCAATAACGAGCGACCGATCTGGGACGCGCTCCTCCCTGATCCTGTACTGTCCGATGCGTTTCAGCAGGGCAACGGCGCCGAGCCGACGATCCCGCGCCCGGCGCCGGATTCGTCGGATGCACGGTTTCGCCTGCATCTTCTGCCGGAACGCCTGTTTTTGCCTGCCGATCTGTTTGGTGGGCAGATTCGGCGTCTGGTTGAGGATATTGTCGAACGACTGCATGCTGGCGAGCGGGTCATCGTTGTGACGCCGCAGGCGGCGCGCTTGCAGGAGTTGGTCGCGGAAGGGATGCAGCGCGATATTGAACCGGCAGTCGATCCATCGCTGTTTACTGCTATCCATGGCTCGCTCGACGCCGGGTTCCGTCTGCCCGCGTTGCGCCTGACCCTCTTCAGCGACAGTGAAATCTTTGGTTGGCGGCAGCGCCGGATTGTAACCGGGAAGCAACGGCGACGCGAACGGAGCGTCGAAGATCGCGCAGCGTTCCTGCGCGGTCTGAAACCAGGCGACTATGTGGTCCATATCGAGCACGGCATTGCCGTCTATGAAGGATTGGTGCGGCGCAGCGTCGGCGGCGTCGCGCGCGACTATCTGAACCTGCGGTATGCTGAAGGCGACCGGCTCTACGTTCCGGTCGATCAGATCGACCGCGTTTCGCGGTATATCGGCGCCGGTGATGCCGAACCGCAGTTGACTCGCCTTGGCACGCAGGATTGGGAGCGCGCGAAACGCAAAGCGCGCGCCGCAGTGCAGGACCTGGCGGACGAGTTGATCGGTCTCTATGCGCAGCGCCAGCTGGCAGAGGGGCATGCATTCAGCCCGGATACCGAGTGGCAACGTGAACTCGAAGCCAGTTTTCCATACGTCGAAACCCCCGATCAACTCAAAGCGATCATCGATGTCAAGCGCGATATGGAACAGCCGCAGCCAATGGATCGCCTGATCTGCGGTGATGTCGGGTTTGGCAAGACGGAAGTGGCGCTGCGGGCGGCGTTCAAAGCTGTGCAGGACGGCAAACAGGTGGCGGTGCTGGCGCCAACGACGGTGCTGGTTCAGCAGCACTACGATACCTTCAGCCGGCGCATGGCAGCGTTTCCTGTCCGGGTCGAGATGATTTCGCGCTTTCGTTCGGCAAAGGAACAGAGTGACATCGTGCGACGGCTGGCGCGTGGCGAGATCGATGTGATCATCGGCACCCATCGCCTGCTCTCGAAGGATGTGGTCTTCAAAGATCTCGGATTGCTGGTGGTCGATGAAGAGCAGCGGTTTGGCGTGCGCCATAAAGAACGCATCAAGCAATTGCGTACAAATGTGGACGTTATCACCCTGACAGCAACTCCGATTCCGCGGACGCTCCATATGGCGCTGGCAGGAATTCGTGATCTGAGCGTGATCGACACGCCGCCTGAGGATCGCATTCCGATCAAAACCTATGTCCTTCCATACGACGAGAACCTGATCCGCGAAGCCATCCTGCGCGAACTTGATCGTGGCGGTCAGGTCTACTTCGTTCACAATCGGGTGCAGAGCATTTACTACGTCGCCGACCGGCTGCGCCAGTTAGTGCCGGAAGCCAGAATCGCGGTTGGTCACGGGCAACTCGACGAACGCCAGTTAGAGCGGGTGATGCTCGACTTCTTCACCGGTAGGGATGATGTGTTGGTCTGTACCACGATCATCGAGAGCGGGCTGGATGTTCCAAATGCCAACACGATCATTATCGACGATGCAACGCACTTCGGGCTGGCGCAGTTGTACCAGTTGCGCGGACGGGTGGGGCGCGGCACGCAGCGCGCCTATGCCTACCTCTTCTATCGGTCGGAACGTCCTTCGACGCCGGAGGCGCAGGAGCGACTTCAGGCGATCCAGGAGGCGACTGAACTTGGCGCCGGGTTCCGCATCGCTATGCGCGATCTCGAAATTCGAGGCGCGGGGAATCTGCTCGGCGCCGAGCAGAGCGGGCACATCGCCGCCGTGGGGTTCGATCTCTACTCACGGCTGCTCGAACAGGCTGTGCGCACATTGAAGCAGCGGTTGATTGCGACCAACCTGATCACCGGCGCCGACGTATTGCGCGCGACCCCGACGACAGAGACGACTGCGCCGACCCCGCTGCGACCATCGCCGGCGCCCAGGCAACCGCCGGTCAGGGTCGATGAGAAGGTGCTGATTTCGCCGCTGGTCACCCTCGATCTTCCGCTCGACGCTTATCTGCCCGTCGATTATATTCCTGATGACCAGGTGCGGCTGGCGGCATACCAGCGCATGGCGGAGGCGCAGACGCCAGAAGCAGTGCATGATCTGCGCCAGGAATTGCGGGATCGCTTCGGTGAACTTCCGGAACCGGCGGAACAGTTACTCATCTGGTTGCGGATCAAAGCGCTTGCACTGGCGGCAGGCGTGACGTCGGTGGTCACGACCGATGAGGAGTTCATTGTGCGGCTGCCGGAAGGCGCCAACAGACAGCGGACGCGGTTGGAACGTCGTTTTGCTCGCACCAGGGGCATTCGCATCGGTCCGCAGTTCGTGCGCATCGACCGGCGGGTTTATAACGTGGGGGGCGACCCGGCGTGGATCGAGGTGATGTGCGAGGTGTTGGGGGTGTTGGGGGTGAAGGATTGAAGGTTGCGCGGTGAAAGTTGCCGGTTGCGTTATTGCGCCACACCCGTGCAACCGCTTGCACGGGCAAGGTGTCAGGGAGTGGGAGTGGGCGCGGCGTCCGGCGTGGCAGATGGCGTCAGCAACGCGGTTGGCGTGGTGTCCGGCGTGACAGATGGCGTCCGCAACGTGGTTGGCGCAGCGTCCGGCGTGGCAGAAGGAGACGCAGTCGTTGGCGATGGCGTCCCGGCATTCGCCGAGCCGGTGGTGGCGGTTGGCGTCGTTTCAGGGGTGGCTGTTTCGGGAGAAGCGGTGACTGTCACGACCGTTGTCGCAGTGATGGATGGCGTTGGCGAGGCAGGCGTCTCAGTCGGCGTCTCAGTCGGCGTTTCAGTCGGCGCCTCAGTCGGCGTTTCAGTCGGCGCCTCAGTCGGCGTTTCAGTCGGCGGAGGTGGTGGGGGCGGTGGAGGCGGCGGAATAAATACCGGCGCCTGAGTCGTCGGAATCGGCGTAGGAGGTTCGGGGGTCGGCGTCTCGGTTGGACGCGGTGTTGCCGTAAACGTCGGTGACGGCACAGGGGTCCAGGTTGGTGGAAGGGGCGGCGTTTCGGTGAGCAGCACCGTCACCATTGGACGTGCCGGTTGCGCCTGACCGGACGCGCCAAACACCCCTGCTCCGAAGAGCACCGCGACCAGCGCGACTATCACAATCCCAGCGCCGATCGGACCGATGACCGTCCAGCGCATGCCGCGCTGTGCAGGCGACCGACCGGGTCGCGCGGTTGACGGCGGCAAGACCTCCGATGGAGATGATTCCCTCGCGCGGATCGACGGCGCGCCAATCGGCGTTGGCGATGCAGCGCGCACCATGTGGTCGGATGGCGGAGCAGGAGGGGCTGCTTCGGCGGCGTGCGGAGCCGTCGTCTGTGGCGATGCAAGGCGTGGCAGCGCCAGATCGGCAAGGACCTCCGGCGACACAGGGCGCACCCCATTGCGGCGGGCGACGATGCGCAACGCCTCGACAAAAGCGGCGCCGCTGCCAAAGCGTTGTTCAGGGCGCTTGGCAAGCGCGCGCGCCAGCACCAGGTCGAGTTCCGGCGGCTCGCGCGGCGCCAGCGAGGAAGGTGGCGGCGGCGGCGATTGCACATGCGCCATGATCAACTGCGGCGTTGCGCCAGAGAAGGGCACAACGCCGGTAATGATCTCATAGGTGACGATTGCCAGCGAGTAGAGATCGCTGCGCCCATCGACGCGCTGTGCCGATGCCTGTTCTGGCGAAATGTATTCCGGCGTTCCCATGAAGATGCCGGTGCGCGTGAGGCGCTCACCATCCGGCGCCTGCGCAATGCCGAAATCGGTCAGCAGCACACGCCCTTCAATATCGATCAGAATGTTGTGCGGCTTGACATCGCGGTGGACGGCGCCTTGAGCGTGGGCATGGTCGAGGGCATCGGCAATTGGCGCGATAATGCTGATCGCCAGTGCCAGACCGAGCGCGCCGCGTTCGCGGATAATGGCGTGCAACGTGCGCCCGCGCACATATTCCATGGCGATATACCGCAATCCGTGCGCCTCGCCGATGTCGTACACCGGGACAATATTGGGATGGCGAAGGTTTGCAACGGTGACCGCCTCACGTTCGAAGCGCCGTTCGAACTCCGGATCGAGCGCCAGGTGCGGCGCCATCACCTTGAGCGCGACGGTACGCTTGAGCGAGGTGTCCAATGCACGGTAGACGCGCGCCATCCCGCCGCGCCCAATTTCTTCCTGCACCAGATAACGCCCAAGAGTCTGACCAATAAGGCGGGTCATTCCTGCTCCTGCATCGCACCGGCGCGGCTTTGCGACCTGTGGTTCACTCGTCTTGTCACCGGATAGTCGCAGATGGTATAATCGCTTACAGTACCCGACGATTGTACCACATCACGTCGGCGATGCCGACGGCGCATGTGCAAAAGACATCTGGAGGACATCCATGCAGTCGGGACCCGTACCGATCCTGATGGTCCGGCGGCAGGACGCCGCAGCAATTCAGATCGAGTGGGATCGTCCGATCCTGACTGTGGGTCGTGACCCCGCCAACGATATTGTGATCGAACATCCGCTTGCGTCGCGCCGCCATGCGCGCTTCGAGCGCGACGAGAACGGGTATCTGATTCGCGATCTTGAGAGCACCAACGGAACATACGTCAATGGCGAGCGGATCGAAGGGGCGCAAGTGTTGCACAATCAGGATCGCATCTGGGTGGCTGATGCCGAGATTGTGTTCAACGACCCTGAAGCGACGCAGAAGGGACCGCTGCCGCTTGAGATTCTCAAGCGTGTGCGCGCGCACGAGGAGGCGTTGCGTGTCGATAGCCGCGCGAAAGAAGTCTATATCCACGGTAAACTCCTTGATCCGCCGCTGACGGTGAAAGAGTTTCAACTCCTCGAGTTGCTGTATGCCCACAAAGGGCAGGTGTTGAGCAAAGACGAGATTGCCAGGAATGTCTGGGATTACGAGGTGTACGATTACAACGCCATCGATGCGTTGGTCTATCGCCTGCGTCAGCGCATCGAGACCGATCCCGGCAACCCGCGCTTTGTCGTAACGGTGCGGGGATTCGGGTATAAACTGATCACGCAGCCGGAACATGGATGACGGGTGGGTGGTCTGATGATGTGTTCGACTACAGGAAGCGCGTCAGATAGTTCGCCATCGAAAGTGCAGATGCATGATCCATACGATGATTGCGCCGCGACGGTTACGCGGCATTATCGATCTCCCCGGCGATAAATCGATTTCGCACCGCGCTGTGCTGTTGAATGCGATAGCAACCGGTGCGGCTGAAGTTGCGAACTTTCTCACCGGCGCCGACTGTCTGTCGACGATTGCATGCGTTCAGGCGCTTGGCGTGCGCGTCGAGCGCCATGAGGACACGGTGCGGGTGTTTGGCGCGGGGTTGCGCAGCCTGCGCGAGCCGGTCGATGTGCTGGACTGCGGCAACTCCGGCACAACGCTGCGCCTTTTGACGGGTATGCTTGCCGGTCAGGAGGGGATATTTGCCGTGTTGACCGGCGATGCCTCGCTCCGTTCGCGACCGCAGCAACGGATTGTGGCGCCGCTGCGCGCGCTTGGCGCTACTCTCGACGGGCGGGATCGGGGGAATCGCGCGCCGCTGGTGGTGCGCGGCGCGTATCTTCACGGCGGCGCATACGATCTGCCGATTGCCTCGGCGCAGGTCAAGAGCGCCCTGCTGCTGGCGGCGTTGTTCGGCGACGGAACGCTCACACTGACCGGACGCACCGATGGACGCGATCACACCGAACGCATGCTGGCAGCCATGGGGGCAACAATCACGGTTGATGGACAGACCATCCGGTTGACGCCGCCGGATCGTTCCGAAGCGCTGCACCCGTTGTCGTTGCGAGTTCCGGGCGATCCGTCATCGGCGACGTTCTGGTGGGTGGCAGCCGCGCTCCATCCCGACGCCGAACTGACAACGACGGGCGTTTGCCTGAACCCGACGCGCACCGGCGCACTCGACGCGCTCCGCGCCATGGGAGCGCAGATCGACGTGGCGAATCAGCGTGTCGAAGGCGGCGAACCGGTGGGTGATGTGACTGTGCGTTCTTCGTCTTTGCACGGCATTGTGATTGAAGGAGCGCTTATTCCGCGCCTGATCGACGAACTGCCGGTTCTGGCGCTCGCAGCCGCCTGCGCTGAAGGCGAAACGATCATCCGCGACGCACAGGAATTGCGCGTCAAAGAAACCGATCGCATCGCTACGGTTGTGGCGGGATTGACGGCGCTCGGCGCAGTCGTGGAGCCGACAGAAGACGGCATGATCATTGCAGGCGGCGGCAACCTGCGCGGCGCTACGCTCGAAAGCCACGGCGACCATCGCCTGGCGATGACGTGGGCGATTGCCGGTCTTGTAGGAGCAGGTGAAACAACGCTGCATGGCGCGGAAGCGGTAGATGTGTCATACCCGGAGTTTTGGAATGTGCTGAGGCGGATACGTGAGTGAGGCAAGAGGCGAGCGGGATTGCAGGTAGAGAGCGACAACGCCGGACAGAGGGTTGACGGCGTTCTTCGTGGACCTTTGTGTCCTTCGCGGATCAAACAGAGGAGAGGTTGCGTCTGACACCGGTTTATACGCACCACATCGAAATCTACACCACCAGTCTGGTCATTTCCGGCGCGTATGATCTCGTCATTTATCGGCGCGTGAGCGATGCAATCAATGATGAACAGCGCCGCTATATCACGCTGCGCGATGCGATGATTGCGCCGCTAAGTCATGCCCATACCACCCAACGTTTGCCGCAACTCTTGTGCGACCGGTCGGAATCGGTGCTTGTGGCGACGTTGGCGGAAGCGCCGCCACCGCCCGACTATCCGCTCGAAGAGCAGCGGCGCGAGGTCGTGCCGCTCACGGCTATGTTTTTCACTACGGCTTTTGTCGTTCGCGGCACGTACTATGTGCGTCCGGGGTTGACTCTGGCTGAAGCGTTGGAGCGGAATACCGAGGAGTTCCTGCCGCTTCGCAATGTTCATATGTTCCCAATTGCTGGGGGGGCGCCGATCGTGCGTAACTTCGCTGCATTAGCGCACTCCAGAATTGTTGCGCTCTACCAGGTAAGGGAACTTCCTGCCCCTCCGCCACCGGCTTCTCCAGAACCGGTAGAACCGGCGCCTGCACCGCAGGAGGAAGTAGGGGGGTAGGTTGACATTATGTTCGTCTACCCCTTGTGTTGTCGTCCATCGCTCATCTTCCCGCGAACGTCGCCAGGGGCATCTGCAATCTGCTGCCATTGCGCTCGTCTACGTGACCGGCGCCTTTGCTGTACGGATGTTACCCCTGCATTCCCATCGATGCCAGAAAATCCTGTACGACCTCCAGATACCGCTTGAACTGGTCGCGACGAATGCTATGACCGGCGTCAGGGATGTGGGCAACCTGAAGATGTGGAACGAGGTGTTGCAGCGATCGCACATGGTCTGGCTTCACCAGTGCGCCACGCGCAGGATCGCCGGTGATCAGGAGCGTCGGGCAGGTGATGTGTCGCAGCATGGTTTGCCAGTCGACCTCAATTGGCGCACTGCGGTTGATAACATTGAGGCTCAAGCGATGCTTGGCATCCGCCCATGGACCAAGTTCATCGTCTGACCATGCGGGTGTTGCGGCGCGTTGGGCAGCGATCAATTCGTCGCGTGTCTGACGCTTCAACTGAAGAACCCAGGCGCGCATGCCTGCCCAGCGATCGTCGTCGGCGGCGGCGCTCAGCGTATCGCTCTCCCACCATGGCGGCGGATCTTCCAGCAGCAGGGCGCCTGCCAGATCAGGACGGGCGCCTGCCAGCGTCAGCGCCGTGATTGCCCCCATCGAATGCCCCAGGATGGGAAGGTGGGTGAGACCGAGTGCCGTGATCACTCCTGCAAGATCGCTTGCATGCTCGAGGGGACCATAGCCGTTCTCCGGCGCATCGGAGCGACCATGTCCACGCGCATCGATCATGATCACATCGAAGTGTGCCTCCAGTGCCTGTGCGACCGGCGTCCAGCACAATCCATCGTCGGAAAAGCCGTGCATCAGGACGAGAGGAGGCTTTGCGCCTCCGGTGCGTGTGTAGTGAATGGTCAACCCGTTGACTCGAACATCGCCGGTATGCCAGGGATTCATCGTTGCTCTCCGCTTGACGTGCAGGTGGCGACATCGCCGCGATACCGGACGATAATAGTACCACACAGGCTGCGCTTGCATATATGCGAACATGTGTGCTAAAAATGTTTGCCATGACGCACGCAAAATCCTTGACGGTTCGCATGACGCTGCATGCATGGGTTTGCGCGCCGGTGTGGGAAAAAGGTGTGGGATAATGTGGGATAATGTGGGATATGTTTGGACCAGGGCGTGTAAATGCGAGAGCAACCGTATGATATGGCAACTACGCCTTGCTCATCTCTACCCCGATCATATGAACATCTACGGTGACCGCGGCAATGTCATCACGCTCCAGCAGCGATGTCGCTGGCGCGGGATTGCCTGCGAGATCGTTCCTGTGGGTCCTGGCGCCACGGTGGACTGGTCCAGCATCGACATCGCCTTCTTTGGCGGCGGGCAGGATAGCGGGCAGGCGCTGATCGCAGCGGATTTCCTGGAGCGGCAGGGACCGGCGCTGCGCACGGCAATCGATGATGGACTCGTGGTGCTGGCGATCTGTGGCGGGTATCAGTTGCTGGGGCATTACTTTCTGACGCACACCGGACAACGACTGCCCGGCATCAGCGCGCTCGACGTGTACACGGTCGGCGGGAAGGAACGCTTGATTGGCAACGTGGTCGTCGAAACAAACCCCGACGTGTTTCGTCCGGCGTTTCGGCTCGTCGGATTCGAGAATCATTCCGGGCGCACCTTCCTGGGCGCGGGTGTTCGTCCGCTCGGTCGCGCGCTTGTCGGGCGCGGCAACAATGGCGAGGACCGAACCGAAGGCGCCGTGTACCGCAACACGATTGGCTGCTACTTGCACGGCTCGCTGTTGCCGAAGAATCCGCAACTTGCCGATCACCTGATTGTGACGGCGCTTCGGCGCAGGTATGGTGACGCCGTTGCTCTTGCGCCGCTCGATGATGCGCTTGAACTGAAAGCGCAGCGGGTGATGATCGAGCGGATGCTGCGTATGAGGCAGTAAAGGTTCTGTCAGTTGGAAAGCCTCCCACAAGTTCCGAACCTGCGGGAGGCGCTCGTATCAGTCGCCCATGCCATTCCACACCCTTGCACCGCGTATCGCGGGCGCGGTGCGTTGATTATTGTTTCGGACAAGCGCGCCAATCGCATCTTCAAGACTGGCAAACGCGCGAAACGCACGCAGATCGACGCCAAGCATCACGATTGTCTGCGTTACTTCGGCGCGCAGACCGACCAGCCAGGACTCGGCGCCGAGCAATCGCACGGCTGCCGCCGTCTGCAAGAGCGCCTGCGCTGTAGAGGTGTCGAGTAGGGCAATGCCGGTCACATCGAAGATCACCACCTTTGCGCGGCGTTGATCGACGGCATTGAGCGCAACCCTGTTCAAGTCCGCAATGCGGCGCGAGTCGAAAGCGCCAATCAGCGGCAGCACCAATACGCCGGGAAGCACCGGCAGCGCCGGCGCGCTGAGCGCGCGCACGGTTTCCTGAGACGTGCGCAACTCGTTGATCGTCTGCTGGAGCGAAGCGGTGCGTTCCGCCACCTGCTGTTCCAGCGAGGCGCGCAATGCTTCGAGTTCCCGCTCGCGCTCGTGCGCTTGATTGAGCGCCTCGCGCAACGCGCTGCCGAACCGGTCGAGGAACAGGCTGATGACAACCACCACAAGGGTGTATCCCGCGATAAAGGCAATGGGACCGGGATCTGGCGTGGAGATGCTTCCGAACCATTGCGGCAGATAGACTTCCCCCAGTGTGTTCAGCGCTATGCTGACAATCGCGGCGCCGCATGCAATCCAGAGCGCGCGACGCCCAATGACCAATCCTGCCAGCACGATGGGCGCCACCAGACCCGGCAGGGTATACTCGATGTGTTGCTCTCCGTAGGCAGCCATCGCCAGGCTGAGCGTGAGCACCAGGGTGGCAACGATGGTCGCCCCCGCAGCGCGAAAAGCGCCGCGCCGCAACAGCGCCAGTCCGGCCAGCGCGCCGAGCGCACCATGCCGTATAACGTTAGCGAAAATGTCAGACTCGCGGTGGTCAGATTGGAGATTGGGCTGAGTCCCATGCCTGCAAGAGCGCCGCCGACAATGAAGAGGAGCATTCTCTGCAACACAAGCGCCTGACGGCGCGCAAGCGGCGAGTCGTAGGGCAGATGGTCGAGCCATTGCTGAATATTCGCAGGCATCGCGCAATCCTTTTCCAGAATAGAGACTGCTTGCTATCAATGTGTTTGTGTTAAGAGTATATGAACAGAACAATTATTGTGTGGATCAAAACAGAGACAATTTCGCAATGTTTGACGTTCCCATTGCTGCGCGCTACCATGCGGTCGCTGCCACATCATACAGAGGGAGCGAACCATGCCTCAAAAATACGACTACGATGCCATCATCGTTGGCGGCGGGCACAACGGGCTGGCATGTGCCGGGTACCTTCAGCGCGCCGGATTGCGCACCCTGGTGCTCGAACGTCGCCCGATCGTTGGCGGTGCGGTCTGCACCGAAGAGGTGATCCCCGGTTACCGGATCGATGTCGGGTCGTCGGCGCATATTATGATCCACCTGACCCCGGTGATCCGCGATCTTGAACTCGAACGGTATGGTCTCGAATACTGTGACATGGATCCGTATGCGTTCTATCCCATTCCTGACGGCTCTGGCGCAATTGCGCTCTACCGTGATGTCGATAAAACCTGCGAGTCGATCGCGCGTGTGTCGCCGCGCGATGCCGAAGCATACCGCCGCTTTCTCGCGTTCTGGCGTCCGATCAATGAGGCGGTGTTCGAGACGTTTCTCAACCCGCCGACGGTGACCGGGCTGTTCGGCAGCATGATCAAGGCGCAACTGAAAACCGGACGATGGGGCGATACGCTCGAAACGGTGCGTCGCCTGTTCACGTCCTATGGGCAACTGATCGTCGAGCAATTTGAAAGTGAACCGATGCGCGCATTTATGGCATGGCTCGGCGCGCAGTCTGGTCCGCCACCGGACGAAATTGGCTCTGGCGACCATTTTGGCTGGTATGCGATGATGCATCTCAGCGGTGCGAAGCATCCGAAGGGGGGGAGCGGCATGCTCACGCAGGCAATGGCGCGCTCCCTGACGGCATCTGGCGGCGAGGTGCGTCTCGATGCGCCGGTGAAGCGCATTCTGGTGCAGAACGGTCGGGTGCAGGGGGTCGAGTTGCAGCGCGGTGATCGCATCAGCGCGCCGCTGGTGGTATCGAATGCCCATGTGGTCACCACCATGCTCGATCTGGTCGGCGCCGATCATCTGCCGCCGGGGCTGGCGGAGCGGGTGCGGAACATTCGCATCGGCAATGGGTTTGGTATGACGGTGCGCTGTGCTGCCGAAGAACTGCCCGACTATCCGGGTGCGCCATCGGGCGGCAAGCCGCACTGGAGCCACCACGGGTTGCAGATGCTCTGCCCGTCGCTTCAGTACCTGCGCAACGCCTTCGCCGATTATCAACGCGGGTTGCCGTCGCGTGAGCCGGCGGTCATCAGTATGACCTTCTCCGCTATCGATCCAACCGTTGCGCCGAAGGGGAAGCATACGGTCTTTCTCTGGGCGCAGTACTTTCCCTACGAACTTGCCGATGGTCGCCACTGGGACGACATTCGCGAAGAGGTTGCCGACAGCATTCTTGACGTGCTCTACCGCCATGCGCCGAATATGCGCGGCAAGATTATCGACCGTTTCATTCAGTCGCCGCTCGATATTGAGCGACGTCTGGGGCTGTTGCGCGGGAATGTCATGCACGTCGAGATGTCGTTCGATCAGATGTTCTTTTTCCGTCCACTGCCGGAACTGGCGCAGTATCGCACGCCAATCCGCGGTTTGTATCTTACCGGCGCGAGCACCCACCCCGGCGGCGGCGTCTTTGCTGCGAGTGGCTACAATACCGCGCGCACGGTCCTTCGCGATCTCCGGCGCGAACGAATGGTGTGGGCTGGCGCCGCGCTTGCCGCCGGAAGCGTCGGTTGGTGGGCAGCGCGACGGCGGCGCTCGACGGCGCAGGTGTGACCATATGGGCGTCGGTGAACATCAGGCGCAGGTGATGTTCACCCTGAATGGATTTGCCGGGTCCTCTGCTTTGCCCTGTCATGCGTCGGTGGCGCTTCGTTCGTTCAGCGCGCAGACGTGAACGTCTACGCGCTGAACGGCGACCGGTAAGTGTCTGCTCCGCGCTTGCCGCGCGCCTCGCGCTGTTATAGTTGTAGGAGTATCCATGAAGCGCACGAACGTGCGCGAAGCCTTGCCAACCATCTACGCCCTGTGTCCCACGTGCAACCATTGTGCGGATGCGCTCCTCCTTCCAGCGCCCGCTGCCAACTGCGCTCCCTGTGGTCGTCTGCAAAGGGCGCTTCTCCTTCGCGCGCCGCGTGCCTCGTGCTTCTCTTACCGATTGACATTCCCCCATATCCGCATGTATACTCTGACGAAAGGACGTTAGCCTGATTCGTTTCTGATAGACGCGCCTGATCGACGCCTGACCGCGCAAGATTGTCGGCGCTCCTGTCGTCCGATACGATTCGCGCTGCGCCTGTTTGTATCGGTCCTCATCGCCACGTGATGGACATTATCGGATTGTTCGTTCTCGAAAATCAGGCGTGTATGCGCGAGGTGTCGAATGACCGCACCAGATCTCGAACAAACCCGAACGCAGATAGGTTATCACTTGCAGTTCCTGGGGTACGAAGTCAGCAAGGAGGACAGGACCGTCCTGGCGCGCCACCCGACCAAGCCGAATATTATCATTCAGACGTTCAACGAAGGGGTTCTGTTTACCTCGATCTATGGCTGCGGAGACGCCGCATCGCTCGACCGCGCCGGTTTTCTCGAATTCATCAATGCGGCAAACAGTAATGCGACCGTCTCGCGCTACTATGCTGGTTCGAATGAGAATTTCTTTCTGGAAGCCTGGTACTCCGGCGACTACCGGCAGGTCGATTTTGCGCGTTTCGTGAGCCTGTGGGAGATGGATTTCGAGCGTCTCAAACAGGTTCCGGGGATTTCGATGTATCTCCAGTGATCTCTCGATCTCCTGCGCAAAATGCTCCTGATCCCATGTTCGAGCGCAAGGTATGCAGAACGCGCCTGGCGTTCCTGACTTCTCGCTCCTCAATTGTGGCAGGTTTCTCCCGAAAGTTCATCCGGGCAATCTCGGCTTCGGTGCGCACTGCTTCGGTAACAGCGATCTGTTCCTTCAGGCGGCGAGTCTGCCGGGCGAGCGCCGCAGTTATCCCATTGAATGCCTGCCACAAGCGCCTGGTTCTATCGTAACCGGTGATCTGCAAGAGAGGTGGGCTTGGGCGCTTTCCGATCCGGCGTCTCTGAGTAATACCAATGACCTGTGACCATCCGGCATGGTCACCCCGAGCAGCGCGAGGGGTCGTGCGCGACCCGCTCAGATTCCGCGCTGCGTTTACCCTGAGCGAAGCGAAGGGCTCGGAATGACACGCATGCGGCATCGTCAATCGTCATTGGTATAAGGCATTTCGGGGGGCGCGCCGTCCCCGCCTTCCTCCCTGCTCTGTGCTCCACCCCGTGTCTCCGGTCCATCGGACCGCATGGTTGCACACTCTCGTAGAGTGCAGCACATCTTCGATACTGCCAGAGAAATCGGGAAAGGTAGGACTGATTCTCTTTCCAGACACACACTACTGCGCTGCATACTGCTTCGGTGCTACAAGCGACTGATAGAGACGTTCCACCTGCCCGGCAACGATATCGGGGGCGAAGCGACGCGCCGCCAGGCGGCGTGCTCCGGCGCCAAGCGCCTGGCGCTCGACCGGTCGTTCGAGCAGTTCGGTCAGACGACGCGCAAAACCAGGCACTGTTGCCGCGAGTGCGCCGCTTTCTCCATCGAGAATAATGTCCGGTGTGCCGCCGGTGGGCATTGCCAGGATAGGCGCGCCGCAGGCGCATGCTTCGAGCAGCACGCGGCTCAATGGCTCGCCCCACGCCGAGGGGAAGAGCAACAGATCACATCGCGCCATCAAACGTAACACCTCGTCGTGGTCGATCCAGTCGAGAAATCGGGCGCGCATGCCAACGGCGCGCACCGTTTGCTCCAGTTCCGTCCGCAACGGGCCGCTACCCGCGATCACGAGGGTGTAGCGGTGGAGCGCTGCGCCTGTCTGTCGGACAATTTCACCGAGCAGATGCGCTCCTTTATTGCGTTCGAGTTTGCCGACATAGAGGACGAAGCGCTCATCGGGCGCAACCAGGTGCGAGGGAGTGGCGATCACGGCATCAATTGCCGCCAGATCGACAATATTCGGAATAATGTGCAGTCGTTGAGGTTCAACCAGGTCCACCAGGCGTCCGGCGATGTAGCGACTGCCGGCAATCACGGCGTCTGCCTGGCGCAGGACGGCGCGGCGGCGCGCCAGGTGCGCCAGCATATAGGGGATGGCAGGCAGCGCCGCCGCGCCGCGCAAAGGTCCCAGGCGAGCGGGCAGATCGGCTGCCAGCGACGCCCATGTCTGACGGGGATGGGGGATGCGGTCGCCGTGCAACCCGGTTGCAAAATAATCCCAGGGCCAGTGATCGCGCACACTGATGACCACCGGTGCGCCAAGCCGCTGCCCGGCCATCACAGCGGCAGGCGCAACCTGAACGTGTTGGGCATGAATGATCATTGCCGGATGATGTGACGTGTGTGTTGCGCTGGCTTCGACCATCACCCGCGCCAGGCGGGGCCACAACCGCTCGTTGCGCGCGTAGTTGCGCACGAAGGGGATGCGCGGCGCGCGATAACCGAAAGAAACCGTCGGTACGCCGCGCGTTTCGCCGGTGACAAGTCCACGGTCTCCTTCGCGCGGGACAATGGCAGTCACGGTGTGACCGCGCGTGATCAACGCCAGCGCCAGCGCGTGTGCGCTCCAGCCTGCACCGCCGCAGCCGGGGGGGAAAACGTCGGTTGGAAGCAGGATGTGCATGTCTGGAGAACCGAGAACTGAGAACTGAGAACCAGGTGAGGGATCGGGAGTCAGGGGTTAGATTCCTGACCTGTCACACAGTCACACAGTCTCGCCTGCAACGTTCAACCTTCCCTTCTGCAACCTGCACCCCTCTGACCTGTGCCTTGCCTCTTGTCTTGCTTCACCGGCCCGCCTATCACCTGCAACCTGCCTGTGTGCAACCTTCAACGTTATACGATGTGCGACGGGCAACGCTCTTCCACAATCTCTCTCATAACACGTTCCAGTTGCTCGCAGTGCCGCGCCCACGAGAAGTGCATCATGACGCGCTCGCGCCCGCGGGCGCCCATTGCGCGCGCTTCGTCGGGGTGGTCGAGCAGGTAGGCAATTGCTGCCGCCAGTGCACCGGTATCACCTTCGGGATAGAGCAACCCCTCGATGCCGTGGCGCACGATCTGGTTGAGCGGTGGAAGGTTGATCGTCACAACCGGGAGCGCCGCAGCCATATACTCGAACACTTTCAACGGCGACCAGAAGAATCCAGCAGCGCGGAGCGCAGGATGGGCTGCCGTGTTGAATGGCGCAACCGCAACCGACGCCTGCGCCAGCAGCGAAGGGACGTCATCGTATGGTACAGCGCCGGTAAAAGTGAACTGTTCGCCCCAGTGCGCCGACAATCGTTCTGCGATAGCGCGTTGCGGACCATCGCCAATAAACAGGAAACGACATACGCGCCCTTGCTCCACGAGCAGTCCGCCGGCGCGCACCGCATCGAGCACGCCGTGCCAGGCGCGGAATGAGCCGAGAAACACGACGGTTGGCTGCATCGGCGCAGTACTGGCGGCTCGTCGGTCAAGAGAGAAATGTTCCACATTGGCGCCCCATGGCAACTCAACAATCCTGGTGCGCGGAATGTCGGGCGGAACGGTTGTGTGCAATGGCGTCACAATCCGATCTGCGAAGCGGCACTGCGCCACTGCCCAGCGGCGCATGGGACCGCCGAGCATATCATCGAGGCGTCGTTTCAGCACTGTCGGCGGATCGACGATCAGCGCGTTGACTTCGAGGATCGAAGGGATGCCCAGGCGTCGAGCGGCAAGGATGCCTGCTCCGGCGAAATTATAGTACCGCTCCATAATGACATCAGGTTTCAGGGATCGCGCTAATCGCATGATCACCGGAGCGGCGAGAAGGCTCAGAGTCTTGGGAATATCGACGTGGTGCAGACGCCCATAATCGAGACGAGACGACACCGGGCGCGCCAGCGATGCAATCTCGAACACGCCGGGTTGAGATGCAGCGACGATATCGACCACGTGCCCGCGCCGCGCAAGCCCGCGCGCGACTTCAAACGTATGGATTGAGCCGCCAAGCGTGCCGGGAACAGGAATGCCGCTTGCGATGTAGAGAATCTTCACAGGCGCTCATAGCGTTCGAGATCGAGGGTGATCGAGAGCGTTCCAGGCGCTGCACGCCGTACCAGATCCAGTGCGCGATCGACAGCGGCGTCTTCCACGCCAACCAGCAGCGTCGTTCTCCCTTTGCGAAGAAATCCGCCGGTCGATGCCAGCCGGGTTACGCGAAACCCCTGCTCGACCAGCGCATCGACTGTCGCATCCGCGACACTATCATCGGTCACGAAGATCAGCAACTTCATGGGCGCTCCTTGGGCTGCATACCAGCATAGCGAGCATTATACCAGATCGATTCGCCTCTGCATCACTGTGGCAAAATGCACAAATATTTGACAATCACGGTGCTCATTGTTATACTCCTGAGTCGTTTTTGAGCGAGCGTCGAAAAGGCTCGCGCATTTGTTATGGTCTGCCACTCCGCCAAAGGCGGCGCATAGTGGTTAGTCGCTTGAGCAACCCCTTTCATCAGGAGGATCGCTTGAATACCTTCGATGACATGAAAAAGCGCATTGCGCTGGTGTTTCCGGGGCAAGGTTCGCAATACGTCGGCATGGGCAAGGAGTTGTGCGAGGCGTCGCCAGCTGCGCGTCGGGTCTTTGAGAAGGCGGATCAGGTGCTTGGCTTCGAACTCTCCAGGCTGTGCTTCGAAGGTCCGCAGGAGGAACTCGACGATACAATCAATGCGCAGCCCGCGATTCTGACGGTGAGTGTTGCATGCCTCGAAGCGCTCAAGGAGCGTTTTGGTCCCTTCGGGTATCTGGGCGCGCCCTCCCTTGTCGCTGGTCATAGCCTGGGTGAGTTTACCGCGCTGGTCGCGGCTGGGGTGCTCGATTTCGAGGATGCGCTCAAACTGGTGCGCGAACGCGGGCGATTGATGAAGGAGAGCGGTGAGCAGCGCCCCGGCGGAATGGCAGCGGTCGTTGGTCTCGATGACAAGACCTTGGAAGAAGTCGTGGAAGAGGCGCAGGCGGAAGGGGTTGTCTCGGTCGCGAATGCAAACTCTCCGGGGCAGACGGTGATCTCCGGCGAACATCGCGCATTGCAGCGCGCGATGGAACTGGCAAAAGCACGCGGCGCAAAACTGGTGCAGCGTTTGCAGGTGAGCATTGCAGCGCATTCGCCGCTGATGCAGAGCGCCTCAACGCGGTTCGATGAATTGTTGGATCGGTTCCAATTGCGCCCGCCTCAGGTGCCGTTGATTGCCAACATCAGCGGGCGCGCGCTGACGACGGTCGAAGAACTGCGGAACGAACTCTCGCAGCAGTTGACGCGCCCGGTGCAGTGGACGCGCTCGGTGCAGGAGATGGTATCCCACGGTGTTGATACCATTGTTGAGGTCGGTCCGCGCCAGGTGTTGTCGGGATTGATCAAGCGCATCACGCCGCATGCCAAACCGGTGCCGCTGACCGATGCCGAGGTGGCGCGCCTGGTCGCGCAGGCGGAAAGTGAAAAAGAAGGCTCTGGCATCTGATATGAGCTGCTCCAAAAACTACGCGCCCGTTATACTAATGACGATTGAAGATGCCGCATGCGTGTCATTCCGAGCCCTTCGCTTCGCTCAGGGTAAACGCAGCGCGGAATCTGAGCGGGTCGCGCACGACCCCTCGCGCTGCCCAGGGTGACCATGCCGGATATTCACAGGTCATTGCATGGCGCATAGATGACGCCTGGTGCGAATGGCAGCGCTTCGAACGCGATCTTCTTTCGGGCAGTCGGCACGTGATTGCTTCGTTTGTGCTGGTAGACGATTATTCGCTGTTCGGATCGGATAGGCGCGAAGGTTGATGGAATATTGTCCCCATGTTGTGTTGGGTGACGAAACGCACCGGTGGGACAGGAAAGGCTCTCTGCTATGAGCGTCGGGCAGCGTGTGGTGATTACCGGTCTGGGCGCCGTGACGCCATGTGGGAACACGGTCCCGTTGTTGTGGGAAGCACTTCTTGCCGGTCGTAGCGGAATCGGTCCGATCACTCGCTTCGATGCCTCTGGTTTTGTCATTCGGATTGCCGGCGAGGTGCGCGGTTTTGCGCTCGATCCCGCTGTTGATGCGCGTGAAGCGCGCCGAATGCCGTTGTATGTGCGGTATGCGCTCAATGCTGTTCTCGAGGCAGTGCGCGACGCGCGTCTCGATATGGCGCGCGAAGACCCGGAACAGGTGGGAGTGGTCTTTGGCAGCGGCGCTGGCGGACTTGATCTGATCTTCGATAACCACGACGTTCTGCGCGAACGTGGTCCCCGGCGGGTCTCTCCAACCCTGATCGCCAATATGATTCCGGACTCGGCCAGCGGCTATATTGCGATCCAGTTGGGTGCGCAGGGTCCGAACATGGCGGTTGTGGCAGCGTGCTCTACCGGCGGGCACAATGTCGGTGAAGCGTATGAACTGATCCGCCGGGGTGATGCCGCTGTGGTGATCGCCGGCGGGAGTGAGGCGCCGATCCATCCAACGATTGTGGCGTCGTTCTCGAATATGCGTGGACTGGCGGAAGATAACCTCAACCCCGAACGCGCTTGTAAGCCGTTCGACGCTCGTCGCGACGGGTTTATTCTTTCGGAGGGTGCGGGAGCGCTGGTGCTGGAAAGCCTCGATCATGCGCTGGCGCGCGGCGCGCCGATTGTGGCGGAGATTGTCGGTTATGGCAATAGTTGCGATGCGGGCGATATGATCGCTGCCGATGATCAGGGGCGTGGCGCGGCGCGCGCGATGGCGACGGCGTTGCGCAAATCCGGTCTGCCGCCGGAGGCGGTGGACTATATTAATGCCCACGGCACCGGCACGCCGCTCAACGATCTTGCCGAAACGCGCGCGATCAAGGCGGTGTTCGGCGATCATGCGTATCGCGTGGCGATCAGTTCCACCAAATCGATGCTGGGCCATATGATGGGCGCGGCCGGCGCCGTCGAGGCGTTGATCTGTGCGCTTGTCATCCGCGATGGGCGCATCCCGCCAACGATCAACCTCGACGAGCCGGACCCCGACTGTGACCTGGATTATGTGCCGAATACCGCGCGCACGGCTGAGGTGCGCGCGGCGCTGTCGAACTCGATCGGGTTGGGCGGGCACAACTCAGCATTGATCATGCGGCGATTCGAAGGATGACTTAAAGGCGGTAACCACAAAGGGCACAAAGGGACACAAAGGACATGCGCTTCATTTTCTTCCCCTTCGTGCGCTTCGTGTCCTTGGTGGTTCAGCCTTCCATGACTTCCACAAAGGGCGCCAAGGGACACAAAGGACATGCGCTTCATGGTTCTTCCCCTTCGTGCGCTTCGGGTCCTTGGTGGTGAAGCCTTCCATGACTTCCACAAAGGGCGCCAAGGGACACAAAGGACATGCGCTTCATGGTTCTTCCCCTTCGTGCGCTTCGGGTCCTTGGTGGTGAAGCCTTCCATGACTTCCACAAAGGGCGCCAAGGGACACAAAGGACATGCGCTTCATGGTTCTTCCCCTTCGTGCGCTTCGGGTCCTTGGTGGTGAAGCCTTTGTGCAGTGGACTCATAGCATGGACCGCATCGGTTCCATATTAACCACGAAACCACGAAGGGCGCCAGGGGACACAAAGGACATGTGCTTCATGGTTCTTCCCCTTCGTGCGCTTCGGGTCCTTGGTGGTGAAGCCTTTGTGCAGTGGACTCATAGCATGGACCGCATCGGTTCCATATTAACCACGAAACCACGAAGGGCGCCAGGGGACACAAAGGACATGCGCTTCATGGTTCTTCCCCTTCGTGCGCTTCGTGTCCTTGGTGGTGAAGCCTTTTTGCAGTGGACTCAAGGATAAATTGCCCGCTTTCATCCATTTCCTATCTTCAGGTTGTGTTCCGGGCACCAGCCATCGTATCCTCCAACGCTCACGAAGCGCCAGCGCGTGCCCTCTGCGTCGACCGGATCACGCTCGAGTAACGTTACTTCCAGCCCTTCACTGAGCGGGATCGGTTGGGTTGGCGCGCGAAAACTCGGTGTTGTGCGCAGCCATCCCGGCGCGCCGGGCGGCAGGTTGATGATCCGCGCTTTCTGGGGCGTTGGGGTGTTGGTGGGCGGCGGTGCAATTGTTGCTGAAAACGTCGTTGGCGGCGCTCCGGCAATCGAAGGAGTCGAGGGCGTCAGTTGTTGTAGTCCGACAACAGCCAGCGTGATCAGCAGGAGTACGGCAATGGCCGCCAGCGCCACCCGAAACGAACCACTTTCCGGGATCGGTGCGGTGCGGCGCGCCTTCCGCTCCTCGGCGCGCGCGCGCAACCCGGATGCCGTCGTCGCCGATGGTCGTGCAGCAGCGGTTGCCGTCGGACCGGTCGCCGCGCGATGGGCGCCGGTTGGCACGCGATGGGCGGCAGTGTCGCGTGTGGCGGCAGACGACGTCAGACCACAGAGTCCGGCGACAAATTCGCCGTAGGCGGCAACGCTGCGCGCACTGCCGGCAAAGCCTTCACCGTGTGCGAAGCCGGTGCGTACCCGGTTGATCTCGAGAACGCGATCACGTTGCTTTTCGGTGAGCAGTCCGGCGCGTTGCGCCAACGTTGCGCGCATGGGCCAGGTCATGGTTCCTTCGTCGATTGCCTGCCGCTCCACGTCGCTCAACAGTGGACTGCGGCGCAATTCGGCGTCCAGATAGTCCGATAGGGCGCTGTGAAACGCCAGCAGCGCTGCGCCAAGCAGATCGCTGTCCTCGCCTGCGCGCCGCATGAGGTCAAAGCCACGTTGCACTTTTTCTTCGATACGTGTCACTGCGCTCCTCCTGCTGCCTGCAACCGCTTCAGGGGCGTGCCGGTGGCGCGCCCCGACGATGACGGCGTGGGCGACCGGTACTTTTGTCTTTCTAAACTATAGCACACATGTTCTTTGGGGGCAATATTATGACCGTCGAATAACCTCAGCCCCCCCCATATACGGACGCAGAACGTCAGGAATGATGATGCTGCCATCAGCCTGCTGGTAGTTCTCCATAATGGCTATCAGCGTGCGCGGCAGCCCCAACCCTGAGCCGTTCAGGGTATGGACATACTCTGGACGCGCCCCCGGCGCTGAACGGTAGCGAATGTTCGCTGCCCGCGCCTGAAAGGCTTCGACATTCGAGCAGGAGCTGACTTCGAGCCATTCGCCCTGCCCCGGCGCCCACACCTCGATATCGTAGGTGCGCGTGGCGGCAAATCCGAGGTCGCCGGTGCAGAGTTCTTTGGTGCGGAAGGTCAATCCCAGCAGACGACAGGTTGCTTCGGCGTCGGCGCGTAGTTTCTCGAGTTCGTCGTAGCTTGTGTCGGGGTGGACAAACATGTACATCTCGACTTTGTCGAATTGGTGCCCGCGCTTGATGCCGCGCACATCGCGCCCGGCGCTCATCTTTTCGCGGCGGAAGCAGGGGGTGTAGGCGCAATAGCGGAGCGGCAACTGATCCGCCTCGAGAATCTCGTCGCGGTGGAGATTGGTGACCGGCACCTCGGCGGTCGGCACCAGCCACAGGTCGTCCTCCACGTCGCGGTAGAGGTTGTCACGGAACTTGGGCAACTGGCGCGCGCCCCACATGCATTGCTCTTTTACCACGAACGGTGTATAGACCTCGTGGTATCCCTGTTGGATGTGAAGATCGAGCATCCATTGGATCAGGGCGCGTTGCAGGCGCGCTCCCAGCCCTTTGAGGACGTAGAAGCGTGAGCCGGAGAGTTTGACGCCCCGCTCGAAATCGATGATGTCGAGCGCTTCGCCGAGTTCCCAGTGTGGCTTTGGCGCAAAATCGAAGGCGCGCGGTTCACCTTCCTGCGCAATCACCACGTTGTAGGTCTCGTCCGGTCCGTCGGGAACTGCGGGATGCGGCAGGTTGCGCAGTTCCATTAGCGCAGCGTACTGCCGCTCTTCCACCGCAGCGAGTTCGCGGTCCAGCGCGGCGATGCGGTCGCCGACGGCGCGCATTTCGGCGATTTTCGTGTCGCGTTCGCCCGCGTCGCTCATCTTGCCGATCTCTTTTGAGACCGCATTGCGCAAGGCTTTCAGTTTCTCCACTTCGCGCAGCAGCGCGCGACGTTGTTCGTCGTATGCCAGCACAGCGTCAACCTGTGCTGGATCGACGCCTGCCCGCCCAAGCGCCGCTTTGACCATGTCGGGTTGCTCACGTATCAGGCGAATGTCCAGCATCGGCAATTCCTTTCAGAGCAGCACATAGCTCCACGAGACCATCTTGCCGTTTTTGTAAGGCGCGACGCCGAAGAAAGTCCGGTTGTCGCGCGCAAAGACCATATCGATCCAGAGGCGGTCGCTATCCCACAGGTTGAGGTCGTGTAGTCGCGCCACCGGCACCCATTCCAGGTCGCCCTCCGGGTTGCTGGTGAATGGCGTGCCGCTCCAGCGGTCGATGCGAAAGACGAAGGCAAACCAGTCCTCTTCATTTTTGCCGAAGCCGGGCCAGTTGAGCGTGCCGCGTAGCACCATCGCCTCTACCTCGATGCCGGCTTCTTCGCGGATCTCGCGTTTCATGCCGCTCACCACATCTTCGTGCGAGTCGAGTTTGCCTCCCAGACCATTGTACTTGCCGTAGTGCACATCATCAGGGCGCGCGTTGCGGTGGACCATCAGCACCGATTCGCCGTCAGGCGACATCACATAGCCGAGTGTGGCCAGAATAGGTGTGTATGCAGGCATAGTCGCTCCGTCTGGACTCCTAAATAAGCGCTACCACAATGCCGAGATGCCCGCAGCGCCGGACAGATATTCGTCGATCCGCCGGCGCGATCCGGGGTCAACGCCATTGGGCAAATCATAAAACGGAAAAAAACGTGCTTCGGCGATTTCAATCGAGTGGGGCGGTCCTGGTTCACCTTGTGCACTGAAGACAAAGACGACAATATAATTGACATAATTGAAATTGAAAGCGTCATAGACCCCGAGCACGCGCTGAGTCTCCGCCGTTACGCCGGATTCCTCGTAGATCTCGCGGCGCGCAGCTTCTTCGAGCCGTTCGTGGGGATCGACGGCGCCGCCGGGCAATCCCCACGGGGTTGCGCCGCTGCGATGACGCACCAGCAACACCTGATCGTCGCGCACTGCCAGAGCGCGCACGCCAAGGAGCGATGGACGGGTAAGGCGCCAGAGTGCGCCGCGCGTGGCATGCGCCATGCGATAGATCAGCGCCAGTGCGCTATCGATGATCTGATTCATATGCTCATTCTGCGCAGAACGCGATGATATTCGTCTCATAACGTCAATCGAGTTGCTGAATCCGAGGGTTCAATGGCTGTGCGCGTCGCTCCGATGCCGTTCCGTCGCCGGTGTGTATATCTGGCGGACGTACCGCCTGCCGAATCTCCCGTTCCGTCGCTCACATCAATAAAAAACTCCACGTCCGCGAAGGACGAGGAGCGTGTTCCCCGTGGTGCCACCTTCATTCGCCGCGTCAGATAGACGCGACCTCGATTGCAGTGCGCGCTAACGGGCGCAGCCGGCGCCGGTTCGAGAGGGGCAGGAATGCCACACCTTTCCCGCGCGACTCAGGAGGGGATTCGGTCGTTCACCAGGCAACCGCCTCGCACCATCCGGCGGCTCTCTGTGTGCCGATGAGCGCCTACGTCGTCTCCGTCACCGTCATTGGCGAACATTATATCAGCGTTCCAGAAGGCGTGCAATGCCGACGCGGAAACATCACTAATACGCGACAGCACATCCGTCCTTGCGCGGATCGGAACCGGCGTGGCGCACGCCGGCATCATCGACGACGATAATCTGTCCGCCGCCGAAGCCGAACATGCCCTGGCGATCCACGACGTGATGACCGCGCGCCGTAAGCGCCGCTGCGATTGCCGGATCGTGCTCTAGCGCCACGGCATCCTGGCTGAGGTAGGGATCGATCAACTCAAAACGCGGTGCATCAAGCGCTTCCTGCGGGTTCATGCCGAAGTCGATCATGTTCACCAGCATCTGCACGTGACCCTGCGGCTGCATGAACCCACCCATCACGCCAAAACTTGCCCACAATCGGTCGCCGCGGGTGACCATGCATGGAATGATGGTGTGGTACGGACGTTTGCCCGGCGCCACGCAGTTTGGGTGGTTGGGATCGAGCACAAAACCGGCGCCGCGATTCTGCAGGCAGATGCCGGTATCGCCCGCAACCACACCCGAACCAAACCCCATGTAGAGGCTGTTGATGAAGGAGACTGCATTGCCATCGGCATCGACTGCGGTGATGTACACCGTATCGTGGCCGCCGGGGAGTGCGCCGACGTGCACCGAAGGCATGGCGCGCTGCGGATCGATCTGTGCGCGCCGCGCGCTTGCGTGTGCCGCAGAGAGGAGCCGATTGGTCGGCACGTGAACGTGCGCCGGATCGGCGACGTATGCGGCGGCATCGGCGAATGCCAGTCGTAACGCTTCAATCTGAAGATGAAGCGCCTCTGGCGAAGCAGGAGGCAGCGCTGCCATATCGAATCCTTCGAGGATGTTCAACGCTATCAACGCCGTGACCCCCTGCCCGTTCGGCGGGCACTCATAGACGGTGTAGCCGCGATAGGTGACGCTGATCGGCGTTTCCCAGGTCGAACGGTGCGCCGCCAGGTCTTCGAGGGTCAGCGCGCCGCCGTCGCGTGCGCTGGTTGCCGCAATCGCCGCTGCAATCGCGCCACGATAGAATGCGTCTCGTCCACCTTCAGCGATCAGGCGCAGCGAGCGCGCCAGTCCTGGCTGGCGGAACAGTTCACCGGCGCGCGGAGCGCGCCCCTGTGGCAGATAGGTGCGCGCCGTATCGGGATGCGCTGCGAGTTTGGGTTCTGCCAGTTTCCATCCACGCGCAATAATCTCGCTGACGGGGAAACCATTCTCCGCATAGTCGATGGCCGGCGCGAGCACCTGCGAGAGCGGCAGGCGACCGTATGCCGCCAGCAGTTCGATCCACGCATCCACCGCGCCGGGGACCGTGACGGGTAGCATGCCCGTCAGCGGAATGCCGGTCAGTCCTCGCGCGGTAAAGGTTTCCCGTGATAGTGCGGCCGGCGCGCGTCCGCTACCATTCAATGCGTGAACAGTGCGCGATTGCGCATCATATATGAGCGCAAACGCATCACCGCCAATGCCGGTGCTCATCGGTTCGACCACATTGAGCGCGGCGGCGGCGGCAACCACGGCATCAGCAGCGCTTCCGCCAGCAAGGAGCATGCGGAGCCCTGCCTGAGCCGCCAGTGGTTGACTGGTGGCAACGACGCCGCGATGGGTCATGACAACGGAACGTCGTGAACGGAAACGCTCACCGGTCAGGGAAGGGCGATTGGTGTGAGACATACGTGGTGCTCCCTCGAAGGATGACAAAATCGAAACTTGACAACCGATTTCTAACCTCTGCTATAATAGCCCGTAGACTCCCAAACAACAAGTCGCGCTCTTGTTTCAACCCATCGGTTCCGCCCCGTCAGTACCAGAGGAGGGTGTGGAGTGAGTCGTACTGGGGTTCGCATCGTCAGATCATCAATACGAGAGCCACGTCCGGTTGGGGTTGCAATTCTTGCAAGCGCGGGAGTGGCTGTTGGCATTGTTCTGGCGTTGCTTTTGGTGGCGTTGATCGCATACAAAGCCGCGCTCGGCGTCCCGCTGGCGATGCAGATCATCGATATCGCGCTCGCAATTGTTGTGCCGTTCACAATCGTCTGGTTTTTCTGGGGGGTGTGGGAGGTTCTCCAAAGCGCATGGTGGTCGCATGTGATTGGCGGCCCGCTGGTAGCGGCAGGGCTGGGCGCTGCGTTTGTGTGGCGCGGCATGGTCATTGGATTGCTGGTGCGGGGTGTTCCGGTCGCACTGCATCAGTGGATCGAGACGGGGTTTGTCTGGTCGGTGTGGGTCATCCTGATCCTTGAGATCACGACGGTCGTCTATCTGTTGACGGCGTGGAAAGCCTTTGGCATTGGGGCGCCGAAACCGTTGTGGGAGCGACGCCATTGGTGAAGGTTGCACATGGAGCATGAAATTATCGACACTCACCTCCATCTGTGGGACCCGGCGCGGTTTCGCATCCCATGGCTCGATGGCAATGATCTGCTTAATCGTCCCTATGATGTGCAGACGTTCCGTGAGCATACCGCAGGTCTGAATGTTTCGGCTATGGTGTATGTGCAGGTGGAAGTTGCACCTGCCTATGCGCTGCTCGAAGCGCAGCATATCGCCGCGTTGGCGGCGCGTGAACCGCGTCTTCAGGGGATCGTAGCGTGGGCGCCGTTGGAAGATGGCGAATGCGCGCGCTCGATCCTTGAAGCGCTGCTCGCCATTGGGCCGCTTATCAAGGGGGTGCGGCGCATCCTTCAGGGCGAGCCTGATCCGGCATACTGCCTGCGCCCCTCGTTTGTTCGCGGCGTCGAGTTGCTGGCAGAATATGGGTTGTCGTTCGATATCTGCATCTATCACTATCAGTTGCCGGCCATTATCGAGCTGGTGCGGCAATGCCCCGCTGTGACCTTTATTCTCGACCATATCGCCAAGCCTGATATTCGCAATGGTGCGCTTGAACCGTGGCGCGAGCACATGGCGACGCTGGCGCGCCTGCCGAATGTGACATGCAAGATCAGCGGTGTGGCGACCGAAGCGGATCACGCGCACTGGACTGTCGATGATCTGGCGCCCTATGTCCGGCATGCACTCGAGGTGTTTGGCGAGGATCGCGTGATGTTCGGCGGCGACTGGCCCGTGGCGCTGCTGGCGACCAGTTACCGGCGCTGGGTCGAAACTCTGGCGACGCTCACGTCCGACCTGTCGCCCGAAGCGCAACGGAAACTTTGGTCCGACAATGCTCGCCGCCTCTACCGTCTGCCCGCAGTTGCACGATAGCGCACTTCGTGGTATTGTGCATCTGTGTGGGCGCATCTCAACCGGGAACTTGATCCTGACGATCCGGCGCCTTCGGACGCATTACGGCGCATTGTGGCGCGCCTGGGCGACTATGTCGCGGCGATTGTCGAACCGCTCAAGGTGCGCTCTACCGGCGCTACCCTCGTGTGCGCGACGAATCGGCGCATCGAGGTGCGTATTACGATGGCGACGAGTCATCTATTGCTGGTCATTGCGCCAGATTCGGATCTGGCGCATGAAGTGTTCTTCCTGCGGATGCTCGCGGCGCATGATCTGCCGGCGCCCCGCCTGATTACCTACGACCTGAGCTGCACAACTGTTCCTTTCACCTATGCAATCGAAACATATACCGGCGGATTAACGCTTGATTCGCTCGATCAGGCGGCGCTTGTGCGTGTGGCAGGGCGGCAGGTCGGGCGCACCCTGCGACGAGTGCACCGGATCGAGGCGCCTGGCTATGGCGCCCCGACGCCGACCGGTCGCTGGTCGGCGCGGACGTGGCGCGATGCACTGGTGCGCTGGCTCGAGCAGCGGAACTTTGATGCGCAGGCGGAAACTGTGCTGGGTTCGGACGTGGTTGCCGCGCTCCGTGCCGCGACCCTTGATCATCCGGTGTTTGCCTGCGCCCAACCACGTGTGCTGCACGGCGCCATCGAGCCGTCGCGGGTGATCGTCACCGTGGGCGAGTCGGTGCAACTCGCAGGCCTGGTGCGCCCCGAAGCGCCGGTAGGTGGCGATCCATGCTTTGATCTGGCATATGCGCTCTCATCATGCCAATCATCGGTCTTTCGCCAGAGTGTGCTGGACGGGTACGAAATGGGAGGAGCGTTGACCGCCGACCACCATGCACGTGTGGATCGTCTGCGTCTGCTCATCGATGTGGTGCATGCGTTTGAGATGGCCGATGCGGTTGTGCTTGCGGGTTTGCCGGTTGCGGTGATGACTCGTCTGGAGGCGCTCCGGTGAGCCACGATGGACAGCACGAGGAAGGAAACCGGTCGTTTCCCGGCGCTCTGGCGCTCATACTCACGGGTCATATGCCATACCTGCGCGCTGCCGGTCGTCGTCCCGACGGCGAAGACCCGTTGCATGAGATGATCGCCTGTTCGATCATTCCCACGTTGAATGTCCTGTATGATCTGCGCGAACGTGGCATGCGCCCATACGTGTCGCTGGCGTATTCGCCAGTGCTGCTCGAACAACTGGCGGACATCGTCGTACAGAAACATTTTGTTATCTGGATGGAACGCTGGCTGGCGCGCTGCGAAGCGGCGCTGCGGCGCTGGCAGCGGCAGCGGCAGCGGCATCAGGCGTATCTGGCACGTTTTTATCTCGACTGGGGTCAGGGGATTCTTCACAGTTTTACCACGCGCTACGGGCGCAATCTGGTCGCGGCGCTGCGCGAGTTGTGTGCGACCGGAACGGTCGAGCCACTGGGAGGCGCCGCAACGCATGCATATTTGCCACTGCTGTCGCGACAGGAGTCGGTGCGCGCGCAGCTCGATATCGGAACTCTGACGGTGACCCGTCTGCTCGGTCGCCGTCCGCGCGGCGTCTGGCTGCCTGAGTGCGGTTTTCGTCCGGGATTGGAGCAGGTGCTGCGGTTGAATGGTACGCGCTATTTCATTATCGATCCGGCAAGCGTCGCCGTCGATGCCTGTGTCACCCACCTGCGTCCGCGATGGGTGATGCCGCGTCGTCTGATCGCACTGCTGCGCGCGGTTGATGCGTCGCTTCAGATCGTCTCCCCCGCCATTGGGTATGTCGGTGATCCGTTGTATCTGGCGCCCCGTCGTGATCGGAGCACGCATCTATCCATCTGGCGCAACGGAGACAGTGATACCGTCATCGAGCCGTATGATCCGTATCACGCCTTTCGACGCGCTCAGGAACACGCCATCCATTTTGCTGAATGGGCAGCAGCCGAATTACGCGCTTTCGCCAATCGTCATGATCGTCCAGGGATGTTGGTAGTTCCGCTCGATGCGGAGGTACTGGGTCGGCGCTGGTTCGAGGGTGTCGCCTGGCTGCGGACGCTCCTGGAAACTGTTCTGATCCATCGACCGTTTGCCCTGACAACGCCTTCGCCGTATCTGCGCGCCTTCCGACCGCGCCAGAGCATCGTCCTGCGGGATGGATCATGGGGTCCTGGCGGTGATCATTCGGCATGGAATGCGCCGGCAGGCGCTCTGCTCCGTCGTGCCCTTGATGAAACGGAGGATCTCGTCGTTGGGGTGGTGCGGCGCTTCCCCGATGCCCGCGGCGATAGAGAACGCGCACTCAACCAGGCAGTGCGCGAATTGTTGTTGGCGCAGGCGAGCGATTGGTTGTTGCTCCTCGGTCGGAATGATGCCAGTGAGTCGCATCGTCCGTGGGTTCATCTGGCGCGCTGCCGGCAGTTGTGCGCGCTGGCGGAGCGCGCCTCGCTCGATGAGGACGATCAGCAGACACTTGCCGCTATTGAAGAGATTGACAATCCCTTCCCTCATCTCAATTATCGTATTTTGACGGCAGAGACGGTGTGATTGCCATCACTGAGGTGCAGAGAGCGAAAGGTTGTGCGCCACAGCGGCACAGATCTCCCAGAGGGATGAGGCTGAGGGCAATGTTGCCCACCTTCGCCCTATGGCGCAGCGGTTTCATTTTATCGGCTCCAGAGGTGCAATGTTTCACCACGGCGACGCAGAGGCGTGAAGAGACGTTTCGATGGAGCGCATGCGCTTCGCCATATGCTCTGTGTCTCTGTGGTTTTAAGATTCAGGCGACGACCGGCAGCCCGGCGCGCACCCAGGCGATGATGCCGCCGCGCAGGTTGAGCACATCGCCGTACCCGGCGCGCCGGAGCATGTCGGCGGCGACGCCGCTGCGATTCCCTGAACGGCAGATGGCAATGATGGTTGCGTCTTTCGGAATGCTGCTCAGTTTCCGCGACAACTGCCCGAGTGGAATGAGCACACTGTCGGGAATGTGCGCTTCGACATACTCTTCGCGTTCACGCACGTCGAGCAGATAGAGTCGATCACCGCGGGCAAGGCGCTGCTGCACTTCGGTCGGCGTAATTTCGTCGTGTCGGGGTTGCGGTCGGAAGAAGTTGAACATCGTGTGCCTCTCCGATTCTTTGTTACGGCTTTCACCAGGAATATGATGCATCGCGCGGCTGGAACGTTACAGGGGCCGGTGTCACCGGAAGGGTAAACCAGAAGCACGCTCCCTTGCCGGGTTCGCTTTCGACACCCATCGCGCCGCCGTGCGCCAGCACGAGTTGACGGGCGATAGCAAGCCCCAGCCCTGTGCCGCCGTGCGCCCGCGCCCGCCCGCGGTCGGCGCGCCAGAAGCGGTCGAATACGCGCGGCAGGTCGGCGGCGGGGATGCCCGGACCGGTATCGATCACGCGAATGCAGATCATATCAGTCTCTGGCACAGTGCAGACCGACTGCCGCGCTCGTGAGGCAATAATGCGCACGGTTCCTCCTTCAGGCGTGTAACGCAGCGCATTCGACAGCAGATTATTGAGCGCCTGCGCAATGCGGTCAGCATCTGCCAGAACCGGCGGCAGGTCCGGTTCACATTCAGTGTGCAGGGTTACCTGTTTTTCGAGCGCCTGTGCAGTAAACAGCGCCATGCTCTGCGCGACGACGCCTGCCACATCGACAGGCGCCAGATCGAGGCGCAACTGACCGGCCTCGGCGAGCGTCAGCTCTCGCAGATCGGCAACCAGGCGACTGAGCAGGAGCGTCTCGTCGTAAATCGTTGCGATCTCATCTTTTTCGAGCGGAAATACATCGTCGAGCAGAGCGCGCAGGTTGCCTTGAATGACGCTGAGCGGCGTTCGCAGTTCGTGGGCAATGTCGGCAAGTAATCGGCGACGCGCCTGCTCCGCTTCTTCGAGGCTGGCAGCCATGGCATTAAAGGCTTCAGCGGCGCTGGCGACCTCGACCGGTCCCGCGACCGGCGCGCGCCGGGTCAGATCGCCAGACGCAAGACGGCGAGCAGCGCGCGCCAGGTGATCGATGGGTGTAGTCAGGCTGCGGGCAATCACGATGCCCAGGATCAACCCAAACACGGTGGCAAGCAAACCTGCCTGCACCAGTGTCTCGTTGAGTTCGGCAAGGAAGCGTTGCGCTGCGGTGGAAAGTGCGGTATCGCGCTGCAATCGCGCCATCAGGTAACCGACCGTGGTCCCATCGACGATCACCGGCATCGCCTGGCGCATGTCGTCGCGGTTGAGGCGCGCCGCCGTCCCGCTCCCGGCGGCGCTGGAATAGATGACTCGTCCTTCAGTGTCGGTAAGAACCAGTTCAAGCGGACCGCGCAGCATCCCTGGACTTCCCGGTCCCATGCCGCGCGGTCCCATCCCGCGAATGCTGGCAAAGACAGTCTCGACGCCGTCCCAGTCTCGATGTGTTGCGTAGTATGCAGCGAGGCGCGGGAGCAGATCGAGTTGCTGCGCCTGGCTCTGCGCCAGAAACGCGCGAAAATCGGCGCCGGCTCGCATATTTGCCAGTAGCGCGGTCAGCAGCACGCTTAGCGTTGTCACCAGGGCGAACGCCAGCGCCAGTTGAACCCATAATCGTCGGATCATGCGACAACCTTCAGGCGATAACCCACGCCATACACGGTTTCGATCCTGATGCCGGCATCGACCGATTCAAGTTTGCGGCGCAGATTCTTGATATGGCTGTCAATCGTGCGTTCCATCCCTTCATACTCATAGCCAACCCCTTCCTCGATCAATTCGCGGCGCGTAAACGCATGCCCTGGCAGGCTCAGAAAGATGCGCAGCAGATGAAACTCGGTCGGCGTCAGGTTGAGGGGTTGACCTGCCACGGTCACTTCGTGTCGATCAGGATCGAGCCGCACCCGACCTGCTTCGAGGAGGACCGCTGGCTGCGGCGTTCCACCGCTGGTGCGGCGCAGAACAGCGCGCACCCGCGCAACGACCTCGCGTGGATTGAATGGCTTGGTGATGTAATCGTCGGCGCCGAGTTCGAGCCCCACAATCCTGTCGGTGTCGTCAACCCGTGCCGTCAGCATAATAATCGGCATTGCGGCGATATGCGGGTCGGCGCGTATGGCGCGCGTCAGATCGGCGCCATCGATATCGGGCAGCATCAGATCGAGCACCATCAGATCGGGGCGCTCACTGCGTGCCAGGCGGAGGGCAGTTGCGCCATCGTGTGCAGTCAGTGTCTGAAATCCAGCGTGCTCCAGGTAGGCGCTGACCAGCCGCGTGATCTGACGATCATCATCAACCACCAGAATGCGTTGGGGCATACCTCATCCTCGCTGTCGAATATCCATAATTGTAACAGAAGCAGGACTCACGACGTTGTGAGTCTTGCTTCTGTTCCGCAGAACGCGCGTTGCCGGGTTATCCTGATCGCTTGTGCCGGCGAAGCGCGTGGTGCATCTTCAGCGCTGCCATCGAGGACCGCGCCCGCCGGATTGTGTGGCCGGACCCTGCCCGGCGGTACTGGGGCGTTGCCCGATGAGCGGATCGTGCGCCTGCCGCACCCACGATTCGATTGGTGAACTGACCAGGACGGTGATATGGGTGCGCATGCTCTCCCTGGCGTCGTCCGCCTGTTTTTGGGTGATAACGCCGCGCGCAACCAGCGCGTCGATTCGGGCGAACTGTGGCGACACGAAGGCATCGACGATCGTCAGTGGATCAACCCCCTGCGCCAGCGCCACGTCGGCAATCGTCTTGCCGCCGTATAGTTCGCTCAGCAGCGCCTGGCGCGTCATTCCCAGCGTGTCGGCGGCGACGCCGATCAACCCGCCGTCTCGTCCCTGCATTGGCGTGCCGCCGCCTGATCGCAGCATCAGTGGCGTGCCCGTGGGACAGACTCCGCCAAACGGGCATGCGCCGGGCGCCTGCTGGGCGTTGACGTTGGGGGCGATGAAGACCAGCGCTGTCACTGCCAGCGCTCCAATGAACCATATCCACGTGCGCGAAATCATTGTCGTTCTCCTTTCGGATGTGTGAACCTGTGGCCTTTGTGATGACGACCAGAGTGTAGCAGGGAAGGATGGAGAACCGATGGAGATGGCGCGCAGATCATTGGGAGTTGGGGAATGTTGATTTCACTTAATTAATGAAACGTTGCAATGTGTAACTTCATGTGCTACACTGAATAGCGATTCCAGGTCCAGTAGCTCAATGGATAGAGCACCAGTCTTCGGAACTGGGTGTTGGGGGTTCGAGTCCCTCCTGGACCGCCATTTTTATGCCGCTGCCGGTCGCCGACGACCCGCAAAGTTTGTATCGTTTGAGCAGTACGTTGTCTGTTCTTGCAAAAATAGCCCGCGCCGTATGTGTCTCCCCTGGTGCGTCGCCCTCGATCAGGAGATGGCTTGCTTTTTCATCCACGTGCAATGTGAGTTGTCCATCGGTGTGTTGAGATCGGCGTATGTGAGGCGCTATGAAAGATGAGACACCGCTCAGCGTGTTATTGGTTGCTCAGAGTGATGAAGTTGCAGGCAGGCTCCGCGTTGCATTCGGCGATCTGGCGATCACGCTCGATCATGTGTCTCCCGATCAGGCGTTATCCACATTGTCGGTTACTCGTGTTGATGTGGTGCTGCTCGATGTCAGTCCTTTCCCCGATGTTCCGCTGGAACTGATCGCCTCCATTGTGACCGTTGCGCCACATGTGCCGATCCTCGCGCTGGTGGTCAACGATGCCGATCCGCGCGCATTAGCCGCGCTGGCAGCCGGCGCGCACGATTTTGTCAGTTCTGAGGCAGCGGCCAGTGCAATAGTTGCGCGTTTGCGCAGTGCGGCAGCGCACCGCCTGGCAGAGAAGGGCGATCAGCCGGTCGCTCTGAAGGACCTGGTGTTGCGCAGCAACGATGCCGTGCTCCTGATCGGTCGCGATGGGCGGGTCAATCAGGCGAACGCCGCTGCTGCCGCGCTGTTTGGCGTGCTGACCGAACGCCTGATCGGTGAACCGTTTGGCACGCCAATCGTCTCGAATCTGGCGACGACGATTGATATTCCACGACGGAACGACGAGCCGATTGCAGCGGAGCTGTTTTTGCTCCATGTGCTCGATGATCGATCTGATGATGCGTACCTGGCGATCTTACGTGGCATATCTCGCCACCACCGCCTCGATGTCGATCTGCGATTGATGATGGCTGCTATTTCCAGCACCAGTGACGGCATCGTCATTGCCGATCTCGACGGGGTGCCGCATTACCAGAATCCCGCGTTTCAAAAAATGACCGGCTTGACGCTCGATGATCTGCGGATGGCGGGTGGTCTGTTGCGTTTGTATCGCGATGTCGGCACTGCGCGTGCAGCGCTGAGCGCAGTGCGCAGCGGGCAGTCCTATCGGGGGGAAATGCGCCTGATCGATCGCCAGGGCGCGGCAATCAGCGTCCTGTTGCATATCGACCCGGTGCTGGATGCGTCGAACCAGGTCATCGCGCTGGTGGCCGTCCATACCGATGTGACGCAGCGCAAGTTGACCGAAGATCGCCTGGCATACCTGTCGTCGCACGATCCACTGACCGGTCTGGCAAATCGAACCTTGCTGCTCGACCGGTTGCAACTGGCATTGGAGCGACGCAACCGTCACGGAGCGGCGCTGTGCGGTATCTTGCTGCTCGACCTGGATCGGTTCAAGCAGATCAATGATAGCCTCGGTCATATGGTCGGTGATGAAGTGCTGATCGCCGTCGCTGGTCGCCTGAAGCATATCACCCGTCCTGGCGACACGGTCGCGCGTCTTGGCGGCGATGAATTCGCCGTGGTTCTCGATTCGGTCGGCTCTCTGGACGATATCTGGCGGATTGCGCTGCGCATCCAGCAAGCGCTGAGCCATCCGATCACGGTGCAGGATCAGTCGTTGATGGTTGGCGTCAGTCTGGGGATTGCGATTGATGATGGGCGCACGACCAGTGCAGCCGCACTGTTGCGTGATGCCGATACGGCGCTGCATCAGGCGAAGGCGCGCGGGCGATCCCGAATCGTGCTGTTCGAGGAGGCGATGCATACGGCAGCGACAACGCAACTGCAACTCGAAATCGAGTTGCGTCAGGCGTTGCATCGGCAGGCGTTGCTGCTGCACTATCAGCCAATCGTTGATCTCGCCAGCGGAGCGATCCGGGGATTTGAGGCGCTCATGCGCTGGCATCGTCCGCTCAGCGGGCTGGTGCTGCCCGACGGTTTTTTGCCGGTTGCCGAGGAAGCGGGTATGATCCCGGCGATGGGCGCCTGGAGTATTGTCGAAGTCTGCCGTCAGGCGCGGCGCTGGCGCGATCAGTTCGGCAGCGCCGCCGAACTTCCTGTCAGTGTCAATATTCATAGTCGGCAGCTCGAACAGACGGAACTGCCGCATCAGGTGCGGCAGGCGCTACGTGAGTTCAACTTGCCTGGCGCGGCGCTGACCATCGAAATCACCGAGAAAGCGACGCTGCGCGATCTCGATCTGGTGGTGACACAGTTGCAGCAACTCAAGGAGTTGGGGGTGCAGGTGGTGTTGGACGATTTTGGCACCGGGTACTCATCGCTCGGTCACCTGGCGCGCCTGCCGATTAATGGTGTCAAAATTGATCGGTCGTTCGTCCAGTCGATGATGCATGATCCACTTTCTATTACAATTGTGCGTGCTGTGATCACGCTTGCCCGTGAGTTGAACCTGGGAGTGGTGGCAGAAGGTGTCGAAACGGAAGAACAACGCGCGGCGCTGTTGCAGCTTGGATGCACCTGTGCGCAGGGGTGGCTGTTCGGTCGGGCGGTCGATGCGGAAGCGGCGGCGGAATGGATAGCGCGCCGCAGAGAGTTGAGCATTGAGAAGTGAGACCAATTACCTGTGAACATCCGGCATGGTCACCCTGAGCAGCGCGAGGGGTCGTGCGCGACCCGCGCAGATTCCTCGCTGCGTTTACCCTGAGCGAAGCGAAGGGCTCGGAATGACACGCATGCGGCATCTTCAATCGTAATCGGTATGAGACCCGCTACCGGTGATCTCCGTCGCCGCCGATCTGTCCGCGTTCCTGACGGGAGCGTCGTTTCTCCTGATTGGCTTCTGCCACCTCAGCCAGTGTCAGTTTCAGTTCAGTACAGATTTGTGCAAGGCGCCTGCGCCCATCCCCCGGTTCATACTTGAGCGCCTCCTGATCTTCCGGCGTGATGATCTCTGGCGGTTGTGGAATATCTTCTGCCTGCGACTTCACCCGCTTCATGGACCAGTCCAGGCGTTGGATAGATAATTCGGATGGTCAACGCGGACCGGCTGTCAGGTTGAGCGGGACCGGCGCTGATATTCGTTCAGGTTATCCATATTGGTGCCGTTCGCTCCGTCGCTCACTGCTATCGTCGCCGCATCAGAAGGGAGACATAATACAACATTTGCAGGATAGCGGTCGCTGCGGCGGCGACATAGGTCAGCGCTGCGGCATCGAGCACTGCTTTGACCCCTTCGGCTTCCTGGCGCGTGACCAGACCATACCGTTCGAGCATGGCGCGTGCGCGCGCGCTGGCGTCGAACTCGACCGGCAGCGTGACCAGACTGAATATCGCACCGCCGCTCATCAGCAGCACGCCGATCCAGGCAAGCGCCAGACCTGCGCGCGAAAAAGCGCCGAGCACCAGTCCGACCATCAGGAGAATACCGCCGAGTTGCGAACCGACATTCACAATACCGACGATCCCGGAGCGCAACCGCAACCAGGCGTATCCCTGTCGGTCCTGCAATGCGTGCCCCAACTCATGCGCAACAATGGCCATCGCTGCCACCGACGGATGGGCAATTGAACCGGCGGAAAGACGCATCACCTTCGCGCGCGGATCGTAGTGATCGGTCAATTCACCGCCGATCTGTTCGACACGCACATCGTCGAGACCTTCATTGCGCATCAGGACGCGCGCCACATCGAGACCGGTCATATTACGCGCATTGCGCACCTGCGCATACTTCTTGTAGGCAGACTGCACCTTCCACTGCGCCCATAACGTGATGCCGGCGCCCAGCAGCATGACAATCAGGTACAGAGGACTGAAGAACATGGTCGTTTCCTTCTGAATATCGGGTTGCGATGCGCGTCCATCGTTACGCGCGGCGAAACTGGCGTTGTGTCAGGAATGTAACCAAACCGAACGTGACGATGGCAATGACTCCCAGGTCGATCCAGACCGCTGGTTCTGGCGTGATGCCGCGCAGCATCAGGTCTTGAAACCCCACAACACCGTGACTCATCGGAATAATCACAATAATCGGCTCCACCCATGCAGCGAAACTGTCACGACTGATGAAAAAGCCGCTGAAGAAGATCGACAGAAGCAGGCTGATCATCGCAAACTGAATTGCCTGACTGTCCGACCCTGCGACGGTTGAGATGAGAAATCCCACCCCCAGTGATGCGATGGTCAGCATCAGCAGCAACAGGATGAAGAGCAGCCAACTGCCGTTGAGTGGCACGCCGAGCAACCGCATGGCTGCCGCAAGGGCTGCGGATGCAACTGCGATGACCACCGTGTAGCCAAGGTATTTGCCGATGAGCAGTTGCACCATATTGGCGGGCGATACCCGGAACAACTCGAAGGCGCCCATCATACGCTCACGCACCAGCGCCAGCGCCCCCAGCGATACCGCCGTGTGCTGCACCAGCAATGCCAGAACGCCCGGTGCATAGTATACCACTGCCGGGTAAGCGCCGCTTGCCTGCCCGATCGCTTCTGTGCGAATATTCTGGTAGCGTTGCTGCACGGGAGAGACGATTGTCTCCGGCGCGATGCTGACGAAAATGGCGATCTGCTGATCGAGCAGCCGCAGCAATTCCTTCGAGTCGCGCAGTTCGTCCAACCCGCGCTCAAGGTCGCCGGAAGACAGTATGGCTTCCACCTCGCCGAGGGAACGAATGGCTTCATTGGCACGTGCGCGCAGTTGTTCGACATCATCGCCGCGACCGGCGAACAGGCTCTCCGGCGGAATCGTATCGCGGAATTGGACGATCAATGCGCGCAGGGTGCGCAATTCCTGGCGGATCGCTTCCTGCTCGGCGCGACTCACCTCGCGTTCCAGGTTGGTCAGGCGTTCGGCGCCAACTGCGATCCGCACCCCTACAGCGCGCGCCTGTTGCTGCGCCAGACGGGTCTGTTCCGTCAGCAGCGCCTTGTTGATCTCGTTGACCTGGGCATACGCCAGGTACTGAATCCATCCTTCGACGAGTGGATTGATGGCATTTGAGTAGATCAGGATAGTCGGGTTCTCGCCGCGTTGCAGTTTGCCGAATACATTGTCCGGCACGATCTGAACGACGTCCAGGTCGCCGTTTGCCAGCGCTGCGCGCGCTTCGACAGGGGTATAAGCGCGGTTGACCAGCCTGAAATTGAGTCCGACCAGTCCCGTGATCTGAGTGCGCAACTCAACCGGTAGATCGTCCGGCAGAATGAGCGCGGTGCGCAGCACAGGGTTGCTGTTGACGAACCCTGCGCCGAAGATCACGAGCACCAGGAGCGGACCGGCGACCAGGCTGATCAGGAGCAACGGCTGGCGGCGTATCTCGCGCACTTCTTTGAGAAAGTAGGCGCGAATGCGGATCAACCAGCGTGTCACTTCATCGGCGGGGTGTGTTGTCGTCAGGGTGTGAGGCATAGGACGATCCGGCACGGTGCTGGTCATATGTTGCTTTCTCCGCCATGTCGTCGACCGTTGGCGTTGGATCGATTGGCTGAGTTTCCCACTGTCGGATAATGCGAATAAAGACGTCGTCGAAGGTTAATGCCAGTTCTTCGGCGCTCTCGACGACAATATTCGGTCCGTTTGGATCCTCCAGGAGGTTGAGCACATCTGGAATCCAGTCGCCGGCGTCATCGACCGTCACGTACAGTTCGCGGTCCGACTCGGGGACGTAGCGCACTTCTTTGACGTGTGGGTAGCGGCGCAGTGCGCCGACCGCCTTTGCCAGGTTGGCCGGGTTCGCCAGCGTCAGGTGAATGATTTCGCCGCCGAGTGCGCGGCGCTTCAGGTTCTGTGGCGTGTCGATTGCCAGCAGGCGCCCCTGCCGCATAACGGCGACATAGTCGCAGTACATTGCTTCGCTCACGATCTGGGTTGTGATCAGGAGCGTGCGCCCCTGGTCGCGCAGCGCGCGAAAATAGTCCCAAAACTTTCCGCGCAGCACCGGGTCGATGCCGGCCGTTGGCTCATCGGCAAAGATCAGGTCTGGGTCGTGCATGAGTGCGCCGACGAGCATGAGGCGTCGTTGCATGCCGCCGGAGAGTTGCCGTCCCAGGCGATGGCGCGCGTCGGTGAGATCGACAAATTCGAGCAGTTCGTCGAGGCGCGCGCGAATCTGCGAGCGGCGCATGCCATAGAGCGATGCGATGAATTCGGCGTTTTCCGCCACGCTTAGATTGGGGTAGAGCACGAATTGCTGCGGGATGTATCCGATATGCGCCTGGTGTTCGGCGCGAAATGTCGCCGGATTGACGCCAAGCACGCGAATGGTTCCCTTATGAGGACGGTAGAGTCCAAGCGCCAGGCGCACGGTCGTGGTCTTGCCACACCCACTTGGTCCGATCAGTCCGAGGATTGTTCCTTCGGGCACGATGTAGGTCTGGTCGAAGACACCGGCGTTCTCGCCGAAGATCAGACTGACGTCCTGTGATTCGATAGCATTGGCGCGCGGCGATGTCATAGGCGCGCTCCGGCGCGAGGTGCTGAGAACCGAGAACCAGGAACCGAGAACCAAGGACCAAGAACCGAGAACCAGGAACGGCGAACGACTGTGCGACCTGATCCGCCCCCATCGGTCGCAATCCGTGGCGATCCGCGCGCGCTCACTCACCATGCTCCTGAGCGGTATGTGACGCGACTCTCCTTACCATTGTACAGGATGCAGCGTGTGTCTGGATCATACCTTGCCCGGCGACGTTGCAGTGCGACATTGCTGCAATGAAGCGATGGAGCGCTCTATCGGAGACATTGCGGTATAATAGTCATGCGCAGACTGTGGCAATACAAAACCCCGGCACGAAGTTTCAGTCTGCGGGCAGCGTAGAGTTGTGCAACCACACCTCCGGGGGATCCGTATCAGGGAGCAATCACATGGCATGGGGCGACAGTCCAGGGCATGAGTGCGGCATCTTTGGCATCTATGCGCCGCACGAGGACGTGGCGCGCCTGACGTTCTTCGGTCTTTATGCGCTGCAACATCGCGGGCAGGAGAGTGCGGGCATTGCAGTATCCGACGGGCGACGCATCCATCTCCACAAGGAAATGGGCCTGGTCGCTCAGGTGTTCAATGAAGAAAAATTGCGCCCGCTCAAAGGATATATCGCAATCGGGCACACCCGCTACTCCACTACCGGATCATCGAAATTGCAAAATGCGCAGCCGTTTGTGGTCGAGAGTGTCCTTGGACCTCTGGCGGTCGGTCATAACGGCAACCTGACGAATGCGCCGCAATTGCGGCGCGAATTGTTGACGCGCGGCGTGGGGCTGATATCGTCGAGTGATAGCGAAGTGATCACGCAGATGCTCGCCGGCGGCGAGGGACGAACCTGGGAAGAAAAGTTGCGCGTCTTCATGATCCGTGCCGAAGGAGCGTACTGCCTGACGGTGATGACGCGCGATACACTCTACGCAGTGCGCGATCCCTGGGGGTTGCACCCGCTCTGCTACGGGCATCTTGGCAATGGCGGGTGGGTGGTGGCGTCGGAGAGTTGTGCGCTGGCAACCATTGGCGCAACACTGGAACGCGAACTGGCGCCGGGTGAGATCATGGCGTTCGATGAGCGCGGTCCGCGCACGATTGCGCACTCTCCTGCGCCGCAACGTGCCATGTGCCTTTTTGAATACATCTATTTTGCCCGCCCCGACAGCATTGTCGATGGACAAACGCTTCACGCTGCGCGGGTTGCTGCCGGGCGTGAACTGGCGCGCGAAGCGCCGGCCGACGCCGATATTGTCATTCCGGTGCCCGACAGCGCTGTTCCCGCCGCCATTGGCTATGCGCAGGAGTCGGGCATTCCTTATCAGGAAGGGTTGATCAAGAACCGGTATATTGGGCGCACTTTCATTCAGCCCGACGATCGCCTGCGCAAACTTGGCGTACAGTTGAAGTTCAACCCGTTGAGTGATAGCCTGGCGGGTAAACGTGTGGTGCTGGTGGACGATAGCATCGTGCGCGGGAATACGTCAGGTCCGATTGTGCGGTTGTTGCGCGATGCCGGGGCTGTGGAGGTTCATATGCGCGTCTCGTCGCCACCGATCAAGCATCCTTGCTTCCTCGGCGTCGATATGGCAACCTACCCGGAGCTGATCGCGCATCGCTTGACGCTGCCGGAGATCCGCGATCACCTGGGGGTCGATAGCCTGGCGTATCTCAGCCTGGAAGGTCTCATTCGCGCAACTGGCAATTCGGGCAAGGGGTTCTGCAATGGCTGCTTCACCGGGAATTATCCGGTGGACGTGCATCTGCTCGAAAAGGAAGCGTTTGAGGGGTGAGGAAGGCGGCAACGTCGCCCAACGGCTGGCGGCTCACCCGCTGCGCTGCCCAGGACTAATACGAACGTGCGGTCATTCGTACAATACTGCCGGGACGCTGCGGGCGAAAGCCCTCGCTGAGGACGCAGTTCGACTATGCTCACCGCGAGTGAAAGCCCCGCTGGGGCTGCTGATGCCGGGGCGCAGTCTGCGTCCACGACACGTCTGCCGGTGTGCGTTGACCGTTGCGCCTTGCCCAACGAACGCGCGAACATTTTGTCTGACTGAACGCCACCTGGTATTATTCGCAGTTCAATGCCCCTCATCCCCGACGTTGCGCGCCTGGTTCCATCTTGTGACCGGTGACGCTACCAACCACGATGCCTGTTTTTCCCTCATCCCCCAATCCCCTTCTTCACACAAGCAGTACGCTGAGCATGCCGAAGCGCGGCGCCGAAGCAGGGAGAAGAGGGCGTTGGAGCGAGGTGGCGCTGCGACTCCTCCCAGGTGCGTTCCAAAACCTTCGCGTCTTCGTGCCTTTGTGTGAGTTGCTTCGAACAGTATCGAGTGTGAAGCCCGTCGGGAAACCGCTCACGTATGGGGTCGTGCGCTCGTGCGCCGCACGCTGTAGCGCGCATTTTTTGTCGGATCGTTTGTCTCGCCCCGCAGAATGCGTTAGAATATTCGTGTTACTGGCTGGAGCGCCATTGAAGAATGGCAGAGTGAGCATCCTGTGGCACACAACCGTCCGCTGCTGTTGCTGATCGATGGTCATGCGTTGGCGTATCGCGCCTTCCACGCGCTGGCGGAAGCGGGGTTGCGCTCCTCGACCGGCGAGCCAACCTATGCGGTCTACGGGTTCACCTCGGCGATGCTCAATGCCATCGAGGAGTATCAACCGGAATATGCCGCAGTGGCGTTCGATGTCGGCAAGACTTTCCGCGACGATCTGTACGCCGAATACAAGGCGAACCGCGCCGAGACCCCGGCTGAGTTTGAGCAGCAACTGGAACGCATCAAGCAGGTGCTAGCGGCGTTCGACATTCCGATCTATACCGCCGAAGGATACGAAGCCGATGATGTGATCGGCACGCTGGCGCGTCAGGCGACTGAACGCGGCGTTGATGTGCTGATCCTCACCGGCGATACCGATACGCTGCAACTGGTCGACGATCATGTGACCGTGCTCCTCAACAATCCGTATCTCCGCGGACCGAAAAATACCACGCGCTACGGCGTCGCGGAGGTGACGGAACGCTACAAAGGGCTGCGCCCCCATCAACTTGCCGACCTGCGCGGCTTGAAGGGCGATCCGTCCGACAATATCCCCGGTGTCAAAGGCATTGGTGAGGCTGGCGCAATTGCGCTCCTCAATCAGTTTGGCACAATCGAGAACCTGTACGACCATCTGGACGAAGCGCCGAAACGCTATCAGAAGCATCTCGAAGGGCAGCGCGACATTGCGCTGTTCAGCAAGAAACTGGCGACCATTGTGTGTGATGCGCCGGTAACGCTCAACCTTGCAGACGCAACGCTCGCCGATTACGACCGCAGCCGGGTGATCGCGGTCTTTCAGGAACTCGAGTTTGGTGCATCGCTGGTGAAGCGCCTTCCGCCATCCGGCAGTACGACCGTTGCGCAGCCGCTGCCGTCCATACCGCAGGCAGACGCATCGGCGCCGCTTCAGGCGGACATGTTCGCGCCGGAAGCGCCTGCTGTGCGAGAGTCGTCCGCCGAGCCGCAGCAGTTGACCCTGTTTGGCGATCCAGAGGTTGTGCCGCCGCCGGTCGCGCATGTCGAGGCGCCGCTGCGCGCAGCGCCGGGTGAATACCGCGCTGCCTGCACCGATGCCGACCTGGAAGCGGTGGTCGCCGAACTCGCCACGGCGCCGCTGGTTGCGTTCGATACCGAAACGCGCGGGATGAACCCGCTGCGCGATGATCTCGTCGGTCTGTCGCTGGCGACGGTCCCCGGTCGAGCCTGGTACATTCCCGTCGGGCATACCACCGGCGAGATGCAATTGCCGCGCGATCGGGTGATCGCGGCGCTACGCTCATTCTTTGCCGATCCGGCGCGCCCCAAGGTTGCCCACAACGCCAAGTTTGATATCGAAGTGCTGGAACGCGCCGGCATGCCGGTCGCCGGTTTGTCGTTCGATACGATGCTGGCGGCTGGCTTGCTCGACAAACGTCGTAATTTGAAAGACCTGGCGTTCTACGAACTGGAACTCGCTGAACCGCTGGACGCAATTGGCGACCTGATCGGCAAGGGGAAGAACCAGGTCACCTTCGCAGAGGTGCCGATTGCCCGCGCTACGCGATATGCTGCTGCCGACGCCGATATGACGCTGCGCCTGCAACCGGCGCTCGAAGCGAAACTGCGTGCTGCCGGGAGTCTCGCCGATATGTTCTACCGCCTGGAAATGCCGCTCGTGCCGGTGCTGGTGCGGATGGAGCAGTCCGGCATTCTGCTGGATGTTCCGTATATGCGCGCTCTGGGGGAGCGCATGGGTCGGGAACTTGCACAGATCGAGCAGCAGATCTTTGCCATCGCCGGGAAACCGTTCAATATCAACTCCGGCGATCAGTTGAGCGAGGTGCTGTTCGGTCCCAAGATCAACCTGCCCACAACGGGTCTCGAACGCACCCGGACAGGGCGCTACTCGCTGACGGCGCAGGCGCTCGAAGAGTTGCAGGCAAGCGACACTACCGGCATTATTGAGTTAATCCTGCGCCACCGTCGCCTGAGCAAACTCAAATCAACCTATGTTGATGAACTCCCGGCGCTGGTCAACCCGGAGACCGGCAGAGTCCATACCGATTACAATCAGCTTGGTGCGGCGACCGGGCGGTTGAGCAGCAATTCGCCGAACCTGCAAAATATTCCAACCCGCACCGAAGAGGGGCGCGAGGTGCGGCGCGGCTTCATCGCTGCCCCCGGTCATGTGTTGATCGCCGCCGACTATTCGCAGATCGAGTTGCGCGTGCTGGCGCACATCACCGGCGATCCGAACCTGATCCAGACGTTTATTGAAGGGCGCGACATTCACGCAGCCACCGCCGCACGTCTGTTCGGCGTCGGTTTCAATGCCGTGGACAAGAATCAGCGGCGGATCGCCAAAACCGTCGTTTTTGGCGTCATCTACGGCATCAGCCCATTCGGGTTGGCGCAACGCCTGGGTATTTCGCGCGAACAGGCGCGCAACCTGATCGATAGCCTGTTCAATCAGTTCCCCCGCATCCGCGACTACATCGACCGCACGCTGGAAACCGGACGGAATGAAGGGTATGTGCAGTCGCTCTTCGGCCGCCGCCGCCCCATGTTCGACCTGCGCACGTCCGGTCCGCGGCGTCAGGCAGCCGAACGTGAAGCGATCAACCATCCGATCCAATCCACAGCGGCGGACATCATGAAACTGGCGATGATTGCTGTGGATGCCGAACTGCGTCGCCGCCGGTTGCGCACCCGCATGTTGCTCCAGGTTCACGACGAATTGATCTTCGAGGCGCCGGAGGCGGAAGTGGATGAGGTGGTGGCGCTGGTGCGCGAGCGAATGGAAGGGGTGTTGAGCGATATGCACCCGCCGTTCGCCGTCCCGCTGCGCGTCGAGATCGAAAAAGGTTCGAATTGGGAAGAACTGACGCCAGTGTGACGTGGTGCGCGGGTTGATGGAGGGAAAGTGGGAACGTTGAATGTTCAACATTCTTATCATTCTCGGATACCCCCTATCGCCGACCGACGTCCACCAAATGTGACAAAGATGACAAATGTCATACCTGGTGTAGCACGGTGTATCATTCTCGTTTCACCCCCGCATGCCACAATCAGGTTGGGCATATGCTACAATGAAGGGGAGTGACGATGAGCATGGGCGTGCTGGCTGGAAAGGAATCCTTTTCAGGAGACCATCCGTATATGACCTTCGTTGAATCTGTGGCGCAGGCGCATCCCCGTGACCAGCGCACGATTGATGCGGAGCAACCCACCTTTTCGATTGTAGCGCCGGTATATAACGAAGAGGTGTTATTGCCGGAGTTTTACCGGCGTGTTGTGGCAGCGATCGAGCCGCTGGGTGAGCCGTTCGAGATTGTGTTGGTGAACGATGGATCGCGCGATCGCTCGCTCCAGATCATGCTGGAACTGCACGAACGCGATCCGCGCGTCAAAGTGATCAACTTTTCACGCAACTTCGGGCATCAGATTGCGATCACTGCCGGTACCGACTACGCGCGCGGCAGGGCAGTCGCTGTGATCGACTCGGACCTTCAAGATCCGCCGGAAGTGATCGTGGACATGATCGCCCGCTGGCGCGAAGGGTACCAACTCGTTTATGGCGTGCGATCCGAACGTGAAGGCGAAACGGCTTTCAAACTTGCCACTGCTTCCCTCTTCTACCGCCTCATTCGCAAAATTACCAGCGTCGATATTCCTGCCGACACCGGCGACTTCCGCTTGATGGATCGCAAGGTGGTCGATGCGCTCAAGTCGATGCGTGAGCATCACCGCTTCATGCGCGGGTTGTCGGTGTGGGTCGGCTTCAAGCAGACTGGCGTCACCTACAAGCGCGACGCGCGCAAGGCGGGGGTGACGAAATATCCGCTGCGCAAAATGCTGAAGTTTGCGATGGACGGTATTACCGCATTCTCGTACCTGCCGCTGCAACTGGCAACCTATGTGGGGTTCGGCGTGGCGGCGCTCGGGTTGCTCGGCATTATTGCGGTGATCATTCTGCGTCTGCTCGGCAATGAGCTTCTGGGGCAGGCGACGACGCTGGTGGCGGTGCTGTTCATGGGGGGCGTGCAGCTGGTCTTCCTCGGCATCCTCGGCGAATACCTGGGTCGCATTTACGATGAAGTCAAGCAGCGCCCCCTCTATATCGTCGCCGATGCGATCGGGTTCGATGAATAATCTCCCCGCCGCACTTATGGCACGGCGCGCAGCCATTCCTGCGTGCCGAATTTTGTTGCGACCAGGCGCTCAGCCGCCTCCCACTCCTCCGGTGTGATGTTGGATTCGGTCAGTCCGTTCTGCGTGCGGAACGTGTCGATCATGCGCTCGATGATCGCCTCGCGCGGCAAACCGGTCTGGCGACGCAGCGGATCGACCCGTTTGGCGGCGCTGGCGATCCCCTTGTCACTGAGTTTCTCGCGCCCGATCCGCAACACCTCCATCATTTTGGCGTTGTCGATGTCGTATGCCATCGTCACATGGTGAAGCACCGCGCCGCCCCGCCGCGTTTGCGCCGCTCCGCCGATCTTTCCGGCTGCCGAGGTGATGTCGTTGATCGGTTGGTACCACGCTTCGACGCCGAGTGACGCCAGCGCGTCGAGCACCCAGCGGTCGAAGAAGGCGTAGGAGTCGATCATGCTCATCCCCGCCACCAGTTCGACCGGCGCGTAGATCGAGTAGGTGATCGTGTTTCCCGGTTCGATGAACATCGCACCGCCGCCGGTGATCCGCCGAACGACCTGCACTCCGTGGCGTTGCGCGCCGTCCAGATCGACTTCGTTCCGCAGCGATTGGAAACGCCCGATCACGACGGCGCTGGCAGCCCACTCCCAGATGCGCAGTGTCGGCGGGCGACGTCCGGCGGCGACTGCTTCCAGGAGCGCTTCATCGAGCGCCATGTGCAGAACCGGCTTCATCGGCGCGCTCTGGATCACCTGCCAGTCGTAGGCGCGCCAGGACGATGATGGTGGTATGCTCATTGCGCACCTCCCTGAAGCGCGCGGCGTACCGCTTCAGCAACTCCTTCCGGCGTAATGCCGAGTAATTCGGCGTGCGCGGCTGCGTCGCGCACCCGTGCAGCAATCGTCTCGACCGGCGTGTCCGCCGGGAGACCATCGAGCGCGGCTGTCATCCATTCCAGCGCTTCCGCCGGTTCGAGAAAGAAATCGCCGCTCAACACCACATCACGCAGTGCGCCATCAGCCACGTTCAGATCAACGACCACCAGTTTTCCTCCAGGGATTTTGTATTCGCCGTGCATAGCATGCCTCTCTCCTGTAAAGACTGCTCTCTGGCGTTGCTGTTGGATAGGATGCTCGTTGGTCAACTGCAGCATAGTATGATACGCGCCAGGCATAATGTCGGATCGCACCGTCTGGTATAGTCGGCGTCTCGGAGTGACCATGGACCTGTCATTGTTGAATGTTTAGCGTGTTGATACGATGCCAAACGGCAGCGCACCATTGGACCATAACCTGGACAATATCCTGAAGTCACGCAGGACGATTGTCTGGTTTCTGTGCTGTCAACTCGCGCAAGAGAGCACGTATCCGATTCAGGGTTCGGATGTTGACACGTCCAAATGTTCTGGTGATCAATGTTTGGTGAAGGGTATAGATCGTATCCACCCGCACGATGCCTGGCCGATTAAGAGTGCCAAGGACCAGGTCCGCCGACGTAATTGTAAAGCTGTAGGGTGTAAGTACAGGGTTTGAGGTCATGGCGACGACGACCATGTCGGCGGCGGTCTGATTGTAGTGATCATTGGAGATAATAATGACAGGCCGCCGTTTCTGAGACGACAAATCCGTAAATGGGATGGGGATGAGCACAATGTCACCCTGATCAGGCGTTATTCCAATCCTCGTCATCGAGCGGATTATGCCAGAACGCCAGACTGCTTTCTGCCGCCGCGGCCAGGTCGTTGAGGGCGTCCTGCGGTTCTGGAATGACGAAGACGACAACGCGTGCACCCGGGGCAAATGGAAGGCTAATCTCGATTCGCCCCTGTTCGCCCACTTCGACTTCGTACTTAAGAACTGTTTGTGGTCCACGAACCGTCTGCGCCATCTCACCGATCCTCTCTATGGTTCATATCGTGAGGTATTGTAGCATAGCATAGGCGCACGGGTGCGACAAACGGTGAATGCAACATTGTGTGTAACGCCCGCATTCCCAGGAGCAGCGCGCATAGGTGCGAAGAACAGGCATGGCAGCGGGCATCCTACACGCGCCAGCGAAGCGCACGTCGATCCGACGACGTTGGCTGAGCCTGTCGCAGCCCACGCCAGCCGCCCTGTGTCCCGCACACGCCAGAGAAGCACACGTCTATCAGACGACTCACCCGCATACGTCCTGTGCTATAATTGACATATATCGTGTACCAGCCGATTGACGCGGCGCCGCTCAGAGGCGAGCGGCGCTTTCTGTGGAGACCAGGAGTATGGCGACAACATCAGATCTGCGCACAAATATGATTATCCGCCATAACGGTCAGTTGCACCGTGTGATGGAGTTCTATCACCACGCCCCCGGCAACTGGCGCGCAATGGTGATCATGAAACTGAAGAACATTGAAACAGGCAAAACCATCGAAGAGCGGGTGCGCGCCGGTTCCGAAATCGAGATTGTGCGCGTCGAAAAACGTCCGATGCAGTTCCTCTACCGCGAGGGGGACATCTACCACTTTATGGATACCGAAACCTTCGAGCAGATCGAAGTAGCGGAAGACCTGATCGGCGAGCCGGCGAAGTTCCTCAAAGAGAACGAAATGGCGGACATCCTGTTCTACGACGACAATAAGATTCTGGGTGTCGAGCCGCCGCTGTTCGTGACGTTGCAGGTGACAGAAGCCAGCGTTGCGGTGCGCGGCGATACGGCGACGAATGTCAACAAGCAGGTGACGCTGGAGACCGGTGCGGTCATCTCAGTGCCCGCCTTCGTCAATCAGGGCGATTATGTGCGGGTCGATACGCGCACCGGTGAGTATATCGAACGTATCAAATAAGTGCATCCTGTCTGGCGACCATGAGCAAGATCGTCACTGCGGGAGAAATGCGCGCCATCGAAGAAGCGGCGGTCGCTCGCGGCGCGACCTGGTCGGGTTTGATGGAACAGGCGGGTACAGGAGTGGCGCGGGTGGCGCGCGAGGCGATCGGCAATCCTGCGGGTCGCTGCGCGCTGGTGCTGGTCGGTCCTGGCAACAACGGCGGTGATGGGTTGGTGGCGGCGCGCCTGTTGCACGACGCTGGCGTGAAGGTGATGCTCTACTTCTGGCGGCGGCAGGAAACGTCCACTGATGGAAACTGGCGCTTGTGTCGTGAACGCGCCATCTCCGAAGTGCGCGCCGCCGATGATCCGCAGAGTCAGGCGCTGCGCCGTGCGCTTGCCGAAAGCGACCTGGTGATTGACGCGCTTCTCGGCTACGGCGCCAACCGTCCGGTTGAAGGCGAACTGGCGACCATCATTGCGACGCTGAATATGGTGACAGCGCAGCGCGACCGATCTGCCCGACCGTTCGTGCTGGCGGTCGATGTTCCCACCGGCGTCCATGCCGATAGCGGTGCGTTGCTCGGCAATGCGGTGTGCGCCGATCTGACCGTTTCGACCGGTCCGCTCAAACGCGGGTTGGTCTTCTACCCGGCGCGCGCGTATGCTGGCGAACTGTGCAGCGTCGATATCGGTCTTTCGCCAGCCGACCTGGAGGGCATTATGACCGAATTAATCGACGGGGACCTGGCGCGTTCGCTCTTGCCGCCACGCCCGCCGGATTCGCACAAGGGTACGTTTGGCAAAGCGCTCGTGGTGGCTGGATCGGTGCATTATCCCGGCGCAGCGTCTCTGGCGAGCGCTGGCGCCGCGCGCGTTGGCGCCGGCCTGGTGACCCTCGCCGTCGGGCGCAGCCAACTGGTTGGTCCGGGGCGCATCCCCGAAGTGACGCTCCACCCGCTGCCCGAAGCCGAATGGGGCGTGCTCGGCGATGCCGCAGCCGATGAAATGCTCGCCATTCTTGGCGACTATCAGGCGTTGCTCGTTGGTCCGGGTCTGGGGCGCGAAAAGGCGACGCGCGCGTTCTTTGAACGGTTGCTCGGCTTGCAATCGCCGCGCCATCGTGGGCAGATCGGGTTCCGTATCGCCACAGCGGGGAGCGAGAAAGCCGCTGTGAAACAGCGACCGGAACTGCCGTTCACGGTCATTGATGCCGATGGTCTGAATATTCTGGCAGACCTGATTCATCATCCTGAACCATCGAATGCCGCGTTCGGCGCCGTCTGGGATCGTTTGCCGATGGGGAGGTGTGTGCTGACTCCCCATCCCGGTGAGATGCGTCGTCTGCTCGGCGTCGAACAGATCGCTGAGCATCCGGTCGATGTGGCGAAGGACGCCGCCGCGCGCTGGAAGCAGATCGTGGTGCTCAAGGGCGCAACGACGGTCATTGCCGACCCGGAGGGGCGGGTGCGCGTGAATGATGGCGGCAACCCGGCACTGGCGACCGCCGGAACCGGTGATGTGTTGGCGGGCGCCATCGCGGGGCTGCTGGCGCAGGGGTTGAAGCCGTTCGATGCCGCAACGCTTGGCGTCTACCTCCATAGCGCTGCCGGTCGCCTGGTGCGCGACGAACTCGGGGATATGGGGACGCTTGCCGGTGATTTACTGCCGCGTCTGCCGCTGGCAATTCGCGCCCTGAAACAGTCGTGAAAGAAGGCGCTGCCATGACGACGCTGAAACGACCCGTTCGCCCCCGGCGCGTCCACTACCCGGAGAGCGACGGCAAACCCATGGGTGAGACCGATCTGCACCGCGACTTGATG